>NZ_CP015118.1:6093424-6398096 GCF_002116905.1 Piscinibacter gummiphilus | reverse complement strand
CTCTTTCGGCGTGCCCGGGTGCGAGCCCAGGCAAGGCCGCGAGGGCTTGCAGGACGTGTGCCAAGCCAGGTGCACGAATGCTGCGTGGCAGCGCTGGAGGGGCCCTTGGCCACGAGTTTGTTTCGCACGCGGTGTGCGTGCGACCGACGGCCTTTCCAAGCTGAGACTGATCATGAAACGTACCTACCAAGCCTCGAAGACCCGCCGCGCCCGCACCCATGGTTTCCTGGTCCGCATGAAGACCAAGGGCGGCCGTGCCGTGATCAACGCCCGCCGCGCCAAGGGCCGCAAGCGCCTGGCCGTCTGAGGCCGACGCGAACGCGCGTGGTGCACGGCCGTTCCCGGTGAACACCGTGATCGGCCACCTGCTGCGGTCCGTCGACTTCGAACGGGTCCTCGGCACCCCCACCCGCGCACGCAGTGCCCATTTCGCCGTGCACTACCTGGCCAGCGCGCCGAGCCAGCCCGCCGCACCGCGCCGCAAGGCCGAGGCGGACGACTTGTCAACAGGGTCGTCGACGGCCGAACCTTCCCTTGTGGATGGTTCCGAGCTCGCCGGCCTCTGGGTCGGCACGGTGGTGCCCAAGCGGCACGCCCGGCGTGCGGTGACCCGCACGCTGCTCAAGCGCCAGATCCATCGCGCGGTGCGCGACCAGCTCCAGTCCAACCCGGATGCGGGCCTGCCCCGTGGCCTGTGGGTGGTGCGCCTGCGCGCGGGGTTCGATCGCAAGCTCTTTGCCAGTGCGTCGTCCGATGCGCTGCGCTTGGCGGCGGCCGCCGAGCTGGACACGGTGATGGCCCACGCGGCTCGCCGTGCCCGCGGCTGAATCGGCGGCGGTCTTCACCATGCCCGCCTGGCTGTTCCACGCCCCGCAGCGGCTGCTGATCCTGCTCGTGAAGGGCTACCGCCTGTTTCTGAGCGCGTGGATCGGCAACGTGTGCCGTTTCACCCCCAGCTGCAGCGCCTATTCGCTGCAGGCCCTGCAGGAACATGGTGCGGTGGCCGGGAGCTACCTGACCGTGCGCCGGCTGGCCCGCTGCCATCCGTGGTGCCAGGGTGGCCACGACCCCGTGCCTTCGAACGTGCCGGGCTTGTTCACGCGTTGGGTGAACCACCCGGCGCCGTCCGACTCCTCTCCCATCCCTCATCCCGAGAAGACCCGTACATGACCGATATTCGCCGCACCCTGCTGTGGGTGGTGTTCTCGATGTCGCTCGTCCTGATCTGGGACGCCTGGCAAAAGCACAACGGTAACCCGTCGATGTTCAGCCCGGCGCCCGCGCCCACCGTCGCGTCCGCGCCGGCCACCGGCACGGGCGCAGGCTCGCTGCCCGCCCCGGCGAACATCGGCGCGTCCGGTGTCGCTGCTGCCGGTGCGGCCCCTGCGGCCGCGGCCGTCGCGGTGCCGTCCGAGAAGGTCGTCGTCAACACCGACCTGCTCCAGGTCACGATCGACAGCAACGGCGCCACCATCAGCCACGCCGAACTGCTGGCCCAGGTCGATCCGCACGATCCGAAGAAACACGTCGTGCTGTTCGACAACTCGCCGGACCGCCTGTACCTGGCCCAGACCGGCCTGATCCCGACGACCGCGGGTGTTCAGCTGCCGAACCACACCACGGCGATGACCCGCGTGGCTGGCGACACCACGCTGCAGGACGGCAAGGACGAGCTGAAGGTGAGCTTCGAGTCGCCCGACGTCGGTGGCGTGAAGCTGGTCAAGACCTACACGTTCAAGCGCGGTGAATACGTGGTGGGTGTCAAGCACGAGGTGGTCAACACGTCGGCCGCCGCCATCACGCCGCAGCTGTACCTGCGCCTCGTGCGCGACGGCAACGCGCCCCCGGGAGAGTCGAGCTTCTACTCGACCTTCACCGGCCCGGCCATGTACACCGACAACTCGAAGTTCCACAAGATCGACTTCAAGAGCATCGAGAAGGGCAACGCCGAGCACGACAAGACGGCCAACAACGGCTGGATCGGCATGGTGCAGCACTACTTCGCCACGGCCTGGCTGCTCGACGGCAACCAGGAACGCGAGTTCCGCACGATGAAGGAAGGCAACAACCTGTACTCGATCTCGATGGTCGTGCCGCTCGGCACCATCGAGGCGGGCAAGTCGAAGGACGTGGGTGCGCGCCTGTTCGTGGGCCCGCAGGAAGAGAACAAGCTGTCCGCGCTGGTGCCTGGCCTCGAGCTCGTGAAGGACTACGGCTACTTCAAGGTGCTGGCCGAGCCGCTGTTCTGGCTGCTCACGCAGCTGCACAAGCTGATCGGCAACTGGGGCTGGTCCATCGTGGCGCTGGTCGTGGTGCTGAAGGCCGCGTTCTACTGGCTCAACGCCTATGCCTACCGTTCGATGGGCAAGATGAAGGCGGTGAACCCGCGCATCATGGAACTGCGTGAACGCCTGAAGGACAAGCCGCAGCAGCTGCAGCAGGAGATGCTGAAGATCTACAAGGACGAAGGCGTGAACCCGATCGGCGGCTGCCTGCCCATCCTGGTCCAGATGCCGTTCTTCATCGCGCTGTACTGGGTGCTGCTGTCCAGCGTCGAGATGCGCAATGCCCCGTGGATCGGCTGGATCACCGACCTCTCCGCGAAGGACCCGTTCTTCATCCTGCCGCTGCTGATGACGGCCACCAGCCTGCTGCAGACCTGGCTGAATCCGACGCCGCCGGATCCGGTGCAGGCCAAGATGATGTGGATCATGCCGCTCGTGTTCTCGGTGATGTTCTTCTTCTTCCCGGCCGGCCTCGTGCTGTACTGGCTGACGAACAACATCCTGTCCATCGCGCAGCAGTACCTGATCAACCGGCAGCTCGGCCTGAACAAGTAAGCCAGCCGAGCGCCCCGTTCGACGGGACTCCACAGGCCCCCGGTTTCACCACCGGGGGCCTGTTGCTTTTCGGGGGTGCATGAATCGCGGCATCTGCCCGACAATCGGCCCATGTTGTCTCGTCATTCGGATCCCATCGTGGCCATCGCCACGGCGTCCGGCCGGGGTGCGGTCGGCATCGTGCGTGTGTCCGGCCGCGACGTGTCGCAGGTGTTGAAGGCCCTCTGCGGCCGCACCCTCGTCCCGCGTCACGCCACCTACCTTCCGTTCCTCGACGCCGTGGGCCAGCCCATCGACCAGGGCCTCGCGCTGCACTTTCCGGCGCCCCATTCGTACACCGGCGAGGACGTGCTCGAACTGCAGGCCCACGGCGGACCGGTGGTGCTGCAGTTGCTGCTCGCACGTTGCCTCGAGGCCGGCAAAAGCACGGGCCTGCGCCTGGCCGAGCCCGGCGAGTTCACGCGGCGTGCGTTCCTCAACGACAAGATGGACCTCGCCCAGGCCGAGGCTGTCAGTGACTTGATCGATGCGAACACCGAGGCTGCCGCGCGGTCGGCGGGCCGGTCGCTGAGCGGTGCCTTCTCCCACGAGGTGCATGGCCTGCGCGATGCGCTGATCAAGCTGCGCATGCTGGTGGAGGCCACGCTCGACTTCCCCGAGGAAGACATCGACTTCCTGCAGAAGGCCGACGCCCGCGGGCAGCTCGACGCCATCGGCAAGTCCGTGGCCACCGTGCTCGACCGCGCGCGCCAGGGTGCGCTGCTGCGCGAGGGGATGCAGGTCGTTCTCGCCGGCCAGCCCAACGTGGGCAAGAGTTCGTTGCTCAACGCCCTGGCGGGGGCCGAGCTCGCGATTGTCACGCCGATTCCGGGCACCACGCGCGACAAGGTGAGCGAGACGATCCAGATCTCCGGCGTGCCGGTGCACGTCATCGACACGGCAGGCCTGCGCGACGCGGGCGACGAGGTCGAGCGCATCGGCATCGCGCGCAGCTGGGACGCGATCGAGAAGGCCGACGCGGTGCTGTTCCTGCACGACCTGACGCGTGTGGGCGAGTTCAGCTACGACGTCGGCGACGACCGCATCGCGGAGCGGCTGCAGTCCGTGCTGCCGTCCCCCGATCGGCTCGTTCACGTCTTCAACAAGCGCGACGCGGCAGCGCCGCCCCGGACCGAGGACGTGCCGGGGCGCCACGTGGTACTTTCGGCGCAGACGGGTGCGGGCCTCGACCGCCTGCGCCACCTGCTGCTCGAGCTGGCTGGCTGGCATGCGCAGCCCGAGGGTGTGTTCATCGCGCGGGCGCGGCACGTCGAGGCGCTGCAGCGCTGCCAGGCGCACCTGGCCACCGCGACGGCACTGCTGCAGGGCGACGACCCCGCGCTGGACCTGCTCGCCGAGGAGCTGCGACTGGGGCACGACGCGCTGTCGGAGATCACCGGCCAGTTCACCCCCGACGATCTGCTGGGCGAAATCTTCAGTCGCTTCTGCATCGGCAAATGACCCTCGTCCGACGAACGGCGGTTTCCCCCGTTCGAGTGGCCCTTCCACGGGCGCACCCGGGTTGTGCGGCTGGCAAGGGGTGCCGATAATCGGCCCATCACTTCAGGCTTCGTTCACCATGGATTTTTCGGAACTGGTCCAGGCCATCCAGACGCTCAACACGGAAGACGCCTTCCGCGCGCGGCTCAGCCTGGAGCAGTGGCGAACCATCGGCCCGTACTTCACGCAGCACGACATCCGCAGCGGTGACCTGCTCATCAAGCAGGGTGACACCGACCGCAGCATGTACTTCCTCGGCCGGGGTTCGCTGCAGGTCTTCATGACCGGCGGCCCGCCGGGCAGCAACAAGGTCGCCATCCTGCGGCCGGGTTCGGTGGTGGGTGAGCCGGGTGTCTTCCACGACGGTGCGCGCATGGCCAACGTCGAGGCGATGACGCCTTGCGTCGTGTGGGCGTTGCGGGGGCCGCGGCTGGAAGAGCTGGCTCAGCGGTCGCCGGGTCTGGCGCTGGAACTGGTTCGGGCGGCAGGTGGTGTGATGGCCGCGCGCATGCGGGCCAACATGACGAAGCAGCTGCCGATCAGTTGAGGCCCCCCGGTCGCTCCGCTCCTGCTCCCGAGGGGCGCCACGGGTCGTCCGGGAGACCCGGACTCGCGTGTGGCTTGATGGACGGCCGCGCTTCGCGGGCCTGAGGGGGCTTGCGGGTATTCAGCCGCGGGCCGCGGCGTCCTCGATCTGCTGCTGCACCTTGCGTGCCCCTCGCAGCACCAGGGTCTGGTCCAGCATGGCCTGCGGGGCCACGGCCTGCGCCACTTCCTCGAGGCGCTCCGGATCGGTCATCAGCGTGTTCGCGAGGGCCGACAGCACGCAGATGGACCGGCGCGGCGCCTGGGCTGGCAGCTGGTGCAGCGCGTTGACGCGCACGTGGTGCCGCACGCTGGCCACGGCGCCGGGCGACAGGCCCCAGCTTTCGCACAGCGCGGCGCCCAGGGCGTCGTGGCTCACGCCGAAGGCCTCGTGTTCGAGGTCGACGAGTTCGGTGTCGTTGTGGGCCTTGGCCAGCAGCGGGCGGTAGGTGTCCTGCGCGTGCTTGAACAGCACGGCCTTGCCACACTCCTCGAACAGACCGGCGGAGTGGGCGCCCCACGGGTCGACGCTCAGGGCCTGCCCGATGCGGCCCATCAGGAGGCCGCGCACCGCGGCGCGTTCCCACACGGCGTCGAGTTCCGAGGCGGGCGGGAACACCGCGCGCAGGCCGAATTCGAACGTGACGGCCGCGACTTCACGCGTGCCGAGGTAGGTCACCGCCTGCTGGACGCTCTGCACGCGGCCCTTCAGGCCGTAGAGCGAGGAGTTGACGGCCTTCATCACCGCGGCGGCCAGCGACATGTCGCCTTCGACCAGGTGGCCGATGGCCTGCACGTTGACATCGTCCGACGCGAGCAGCAGCGACAGCTGGACCAGCGACTCGGGCTGAGCAGGGATGTCGATGTTGAGGGTGCGGAGTTTCGAGTCGACGGACGACATGGCGAGATCCAGGGTGAAGTGGTCTTTGGCGATCCTAGCGACCACCGTCGAACCCGTAAAGGCGAAGTGGCCGCGGAATCAGGGCTTCCTCGGCGGAACGGGCGGCTCAGACCATGCCGCGCACGAGGCCGTCCCATCCGGTCTTCAGGATGAGCAGGCCCACCACGACGATGAAGACGCCGCGCACGAAACCCGCCCCGTGACGCAACGCAAGGCGTGTGCCGAGCAGGCTGCCTGCGATGTTCGCGACGGCCATCACCGCGGCGATGTGCCACCACACATGGCCCTTGAACGCGAACAGCACGATGGCCGCGGCGTTGGTGGCGGTGTTGAGGAGCTTGGCGCTGGCCGAGGCGTTGAGGAAGTCGTAGCCCAGCACGCGCACGAACAGGAACACGAAGAAACTGCCGGTGCCCGGGCCGAAGAAGCCGTCGTAGAAACCCACCGCCCCGCCCACGAGCGAGGCGAGCAGCGCTTCGGTGCGCCCGCTGTACTGCGGCGCGTGGGTGCGGCCGAGGTCCTTGCGAGCCAGTGTGTAGAGGAACACGGCCAGCAGCACGAAGGGCAGCGCCTTGCGCAGCCCGTCGGCGCTGACGAGGGTGACCGTCCACGCGCCCAGAAAGCTGCCGACCAGCGCCGCGCCGGCGGCGGGCGCCAGCGCGTGCCAGCGCATCTCGACCCGCTTGGCGTACTGTGCCGTGGCCCAGGCCGTGCCCAGGATCGCGGCGGACTTGTTCGTGCCGAACAGCGAGGCGGGTGCGGCCGTGGGGTACACGCTGAACAGCGCGGGAACGAGGATCAGGCCGCCGCCGCCCACGATGGCGTCGACGAAGCCCGCCAGCAACGAGGCGACGGAAACGGTGAGGAGTTCGAACATCGGGAGAGGTACGGCTGCGGGAGAAGGCGCGCGACGCGCAACCCGCGAGTCTGACCGAACTTGGCCGCCGACGGGCGTGGTGCGGCATGAGGCGTTCCGAGGGATGTGGACGCCGCCGACGGAAAGGGACCGCTCAAGACAATAGGGGCGTCAGGTTTCCCCGACGCCCCGATTGTTTTTCCTCGGCTGGATCACGGTACCGCTGTGTCCGCCTGTTGTCGCAGCCGCGGGCAGGTGCCATTGGGTGCGTGAATGTCTCCTCTGTCCCCCGCCCTGCGAGTCATGTTTGGTGCATGTCCGCTGCGAGTGAGGTCACTTTAGTGCACGGGTGTGTACTCTCGCATCAGGTGTTTCCCTGCACCTAACTCGATAGAGCCCATGATGCCGTGATTCTTGGTCTTCGTCGTGTCATAAATCACGGTTTTTTAAGGCGAATGGCGGAAATTGTGTTCACTCGTGCACTTCCGCACGCTTATGAAACAAGTCGTTTCGACAAAAGTGCACGGGCCGTTCGGTGTCGTGCCGGCGGCGGGATCAGTCGTCTTCGAGGATCCAGCGGGCCGCCCGCTCCGCGATCATCAAGGTGGGCGAGTTGGTGTTGCCGCTCGTGATGGTGGGCATGACACTGGCATCGGCCACCCGCAGCCCCTCGACGCCGTGCACCCGCAGGCGGGCGTCCACCACGGCCATCGGGTCGGCGGACGGGCCCATCTTCGCGGTGCCCACCGGGTGGAAGATCGTGGTGCCGATGTCGCCGGCCAGCCGGGCCAGGTCGTCGTCGGTGACGTACTGCGCGCCGGGCTTGATCTCCGTCGGCTTGTAGCGCGCGAGCGCGGGCTGGGCTGCGATGCGGCGGGTCACGCGCAGCGAGTCGGCGGCCACGCGGCGGTCGTCCTCGGTGGTGAGGTAGGCGGTGTGGATGGCGGGTGCGGTCAGTGGGTCGGCGGACCGTGCGACCACCCTGCCCCGGCTCGTCGGGTTGAGGTTGCAGACGCTCGCGGTGAAGGCATCGAACGTGTGCAGCGGTTCGCCGAAAGCGTCGAGCGACAGGGGCTGCACGTGGTACTCGAGGTTCGCGTGGGCCCGGTCGGGACTGCTGCGCGTGAAGGCGCCCAGTTGCGACGGCGCCATGCTGAGCGGCCCGCTTCGGCTCCAGGCGTACTGCAGGCCGATGGTGGCGCGGCCCCACCACGAGCGGCTCATCGTGTTCAGCGTGGTGGCGCCTTCGACGCCGTAGACCGCACGGATCTGAAGGTGGTCCTGCAGGTTCTCGCCCACGCCGGGCAGGTCGTGGAGCACCGGGATGCCGAGGCCGTTCAGGTGCGCGCCCGCCCCGATGCCCGACAGCTGCAGCAGATGCGGCGTGCCCACGGCGCCGGTGCACAGCACCACGCCGCGCGTGGCGTCCACCTCGATGGGGGCGCCGCCGCCCACGGGCAGCACGGTCACGCCCTTCGCCCGGCCGCCTTCGAGGCGCACGCGCGACAGGTGCGCGCCGGTCCACACCTGCAGGTTCGGGCGCGAGACCACGGGCCGCAGGAAGGCCTTCGAGGCGTTCCAGCGGATGCCGCGTTTCTGGTTCACGTGGAAGTAGCCGACACCTTCGTTGTCGCCGCGGTTGAAGTCTTCCGTGTGCGGGATGCCGGCCTGCTGGGCTGCCTCGGCGAACGCGTCCAGCACGTCCCAGTGCAGGCGCTGGCGTTCGACCCGCCATTCGCCCCCTGCGCCGTGGAGCGCATCGGCGCCGCGATGGAAGTCCTCGTGCTGCAGGAAGAACGGCAGGCACTCGTCCCAGCTCCAGCCGGGGTTGCCGAGGGCCCCCCAGTGGTCGTAGTCGCGGGCCTGTCCGCGCATGTAGATCATGCCGTTGATGCTCGAGCTGCCGCCGAGCACCTTGCCGCGCGGGTAGCGCAGCGACCGGCCGTTGAGCCCCGGATCGGGCTCCGTGCGGAACAGCCAGTCGGTGCGCGGGTTGCCGATGCAGCGCAGGTAGCCCACCGGCACGTGGATCCAGAGGTAGTCGTCATGCCCGCCCGCCTCGATCAGGAGCACGCGCCGGTTCGGGTCGGCGCTGAGTCGGTTGGCGAGCAGGCAGCCGGCGGTGCCGGCGCCGCAGATGATGTGGTCGTAGGTGCTGGGGGTCACCCGGCCAGTCTAGTCAGGCCGGCGTGGCCGTCGACCGTGTCAACCCGTACCAGTCGATGCGCCGGGTGGCGACCATCACCGCCGCGAGCACGAGGAACAGCAGCACCGCGCCGAGCACCATCGCCGTCTGCTCCATCTGCAGCAGCAGGAAGAGCGCGCCGTACAGGCCCGCGATGCCCGCGCCGAAGGCGAGCCCCGCCCGCCAGCCGCCGAGGATGTGGCGGGCGTAGTACGCCAGCAACGTCACGCAGGCGGCGCTCGCGATGGCGTACGACACGCCGAAGGCCAGATGTTCGGACAGGCTCAGCAGCAGCAGGAAGAACACGGCCAGCGCGGACCCGACGAGCAGGTACTGCACCGGGTGAACGCGCAGGCGCTGCAGCACTTCCACCATGCCCACCGCGACGAACGACAGCGCGATGAACAGCAGCCCGTACTTCAGTGCCCGGTCGGTGAGCGAGTACGGGTTGACCGGGTCGATGAAGGCGATGCCGAAGGTCTCGATGCACGGCGACCCGGCGCTGGACGCGACGTACTCGCGCGGGTCATCGGGCTCGCCCACGGCCGACACACCCGCGCAGAGCGGGGCGCCGCCGAGGAAGTCGCGGCCGGCGGTGCTGGCCAGCGACGAGATGGTCCAGCTGGCATCGAAGCCGTTCTCGCGCACCTCGCGCTTCATCGGGAGGAACCGGCCGCCGAAGGAGGGATGGGGCCAGTCCGACTTCAGGTCGACCACGTTGCGGTCGCCCACCGGGGCGATGGCGAGGCCGCCGGTGCCCACGAGCTGCAGCGTGACCTCGGCCGACAGCGGTTCCGTGTTGCCCGCCTCGCGGTCGGTGACGACGGCCTGGAAGCCCTTCGGCTGCTTGTCGAACGGGGTGCCCGGCGTCACCGCGAGCGGCTGGCCGTTCACGCGGATGGCGACGTCGCGCAGACCGCGGCTGTCGGTCAGGGCGACGGCGATCACGGGCGCTTCGCAGGTCACCCGGCCGCCGGCGTGTTCGGCCGTGGGCGGCTGCATCGGTGACCAGGTGGCCGACAGCGTGGTGCCCGCCTGGTAGCTGTTGACCTTGAACAGGCCGCGGTAGCGGGGCTCCATCGCGACGTCCCCCTTGATCGACAGCAGGTCGGGGGTCGAACGGATCGTGATGCTGCGGCGCTGCGTGGTGGTGACCACGGTGTTGTTCTTGCGCTCGGTCTCCTGCCAGGTCTCGTGGCAGACCTGCTGCAGCGCCGGCCCGAGCAGGGCCTGGCTGCCGGCCTGCGACTCCTCGATGCTGCGGGCGGCCTCCGCGGCGCGGCCGCGGCGTTCGTCGACGAGGCTGCCGATGCGCATCAACGCGATCATCAGCACGCCGACGATGGCGATCACGGTCAGCACCTTGAGCACGGTGGAACTGGGTTTCATGGAAGCGGGCTCCGTCAGTCAGAAGGGAATGGAGCGCACTGTCCCTCCCCTCGTCGAAGCCACCATGAAGTCCGTGTGAAGCCGGACCCGGACCGGGTCAGTGCGGCAGCGTGCCCCCCGCCAGCACCGGAAAAAGCTTGAGCAGCCCGTCCGACATCACCTCGACCGCCAGCGCGGCCAGGATCAGGCCCATCAACCGCGTCATCACGTTGATGCCCGTCTTGCCGAGGACCCGGGCGATGCGCCCCGAGGCGCTGAACGCCAGCCACACGGCGATGCCGATCACGATCCCGTAGCCGGTCAGGACGGCCATTTCCCACCAATGGTGCGTCTTGTCGGCATAGATGACCATCGTGGAGATGGTCGCCGGGCCGGTCAGGAGGGGAATCGTCAAGGGCACGACGGCGATGCTGTCGCCGGCATCCACCTTGTTGTCGCCCTCGCTGACGTCTTCTTGTCGAGTTTCGGCCGGCTGGGCGTTGAGCATTTGCAGCGCAGATATCAGCAGAAGCGTGCCCCCGCCCACTTGAAATGACGCGAGTGAAATACCAAAGAACTCGATGATCTTCAATCCCGCCAATGCACTGAGGGCGATCACGACGAAGGCACTGAAGGCGCTCACCCGTATGGTGCGGGCGCGCTGTTCTGGGGTGAAACCCTGTGTGAAATGGATGAAAAAGGGGATTACGCCGATCGGGTTGACGATCGCAAGCAGTGCAATCAGGGGCTTGTAGATATCCATATCCGTATTGTGAGAGCTCACGTCCTTGCAGGACATTTCTTACACGGACGCCTTGAAAACAACAGTCCCGAAGCCCGCGATTTCTAAGGGGTTTCCATCATTTGCATGCGCTCGGGAAATTACTTGATAATGCAGATTCTGTGTCTGGATGCAGCGCCTTCGCTTGAGTGTTCGGGATAGGTAAAAGCTCCGCATGGTTCTCTGAAACTAGGAAATGAAAGGCGCTCTCCATGGGCAACAAACTCTACGTCGGTAACCTGTCGTACAGCATTCGGGACGACGATCTCCAGCAAGCGTTCTCGCAGTTCGGCTCGGTCTCCTCGGCCAAGGTCATGATGGACCGCGACACCGGCCGCTCGAAGGGCTTCGGCTTCGTCGAGATGGGCTCCGATGCGGAAGCGCAATCGGCCATCAGCGGCATGAACGGCAAGGACCTCGACGGTCGCGCCGTGGTCGTGAACGAAGCTCGTCCTCGTGAAGAGCGTCCGGGCGGCGGTGGCTTCGGCGGCGGCCGTTCCGGCGGCTACGGCGGTGGTGGTGGCGGCTACGGCGGCGGTGGCCGTTCGGGCGGCGGCGGCTACGGCGGTGGTGGCAGCGGCGGCGGCTACGGTGGCGGCGGTGGTGGTGGCTACGGCGGTGGCGGCGGTGGCCGTTCCGGCGGTGGCGGCTACGGCGGCGGCGGCCGTTCGGGCGGCGGCGGCTACGGCGGCGGTGGCCGTTCGGGCGGCGGCGGCTACTGATCCCTGATCAGACCCAGCGAGAAGGCGGCAGGCGCGAAGGCGCTGCCGCCTTTTTTCATGGGGCCTTCCCAAGAAAAAGTCATCCCGGCGCAGGCCGGGACCTTGTGCATCCGTTGATGCGCCCAGGGTCCCGGCCTGCGCCGGGATGACATTTGCTTTTCGGGCCTCGGTGGCCCGCGGGACGATCACTCCCCCGCGCGGTGCTTCCGTTCTCGCCCCACCAGCAGCCGATCGAACACCACATTCGGCAAGGCCCGCATCAGCTTGGCCACCACCCCCATCTGCCACGGGATCACGCGGTAGCTGCGCCCTGCCGCGATGGTGTCGAAGGCCCGGTCGGCGAACGCGTCCGGTTGCATCAGGAACGGCATGCTGTACCGGTTCGCCGCCGTGAGCGGCGTGGCGATGTAGCCCGGCAGCACGGTGACCACGCGCACGCCCGAGCCGTGCAGTTCCCCGCGCAGGCTCTCGAGGTAGCTGATCACGGCGGCCTTGCTGGAGCAGTAGGCCCCGTGTCCCGGCAGGCCGCGGATGCCCGCGACGCTTGCGATGCCCACGAGGCGGCCTGACCCGCGCTGGCGCATGGGCGTGATGAAGGGCTGGAACGTGGCCGCCATGCCGAGGTTGTTGGTCTCGTAGGTGCGGCGCATGACCTCGAGGTCTTCGAAGATCGCCGTGTCGATGCCGAGGCTGATGCCCGCGTTGGCGATCACCACGTCGGGCAGGCCCTGGGCCTCGATGCACGCACGGCCGGCCCCGGCGATGGCGTCGAGGTCGCGCACGTCGGCCGGGTAGACGGTGCAGCGTTCCGGCGGGATGCCCTCGCTGCGCGCCCAGGCCTCGACCTCGGCCCCGCGGCGTGCCACGAGCGCGAGGCGCCAGCCGGCCTGGTGGTAGCGGCGCGCCAGGGCCTGGCCGATGCCGCTCGACGCCCCCGTGATGAAGACCAGCGGCGCCGAACTCATGGTTTCGACGGACGCGGCTCGAACACCGCGCGGGTGCGCCCGCTGAAGCGGATCACGCCGTCCGAGTGGGTGTACTCCATGCCGTCGGCGCGCAGCTGGGTGCCGCCCTGCGTGACCGTCACCGGCTTGTCGGAGAACACCCGTTCGGTGTCGAGGAAGGCGTGCAGGAACTCGCTGCGGAAGTAGATGGCGGCTTCCTTGTCGGTGGCCTCGCGCATCAGCTCGGCCTGGCCGAGCAGCTGCACTTCGGTGGCGGCACCGTTGGTCAGGGCCTGGCGCGCGGTGGCGACCGAGGCGCGGCCTTCCTCGTCGATGGCGCGCAGGCGCACCTGGTCGACCTCGACGGTGTCGTCGTCGGGGTAGTGGCGCAGCTCGGTGCCTTCGATCTGCGCCTCGAGCGTGCCGGCCGGCGTGTACCGCTGCACCGAGAAGTTGTTCATCTGGTAGTCGGGCACGTGCCTCGGCGCCGCCACGGGGCGTTCGTCGACGACCGGGGCGGTGTTCTTCACCAGCCACCAGGTGCAGAGCGCCAACAGCGCCATCAGCATCACCGGCAGGTACGTGGTGGCGAGCTGCAGCAGCTGCCAGTGCCACGGCTGGCGCGCGGGCGCCGGCGCCGGATCGACGGCCGGCGGTGCGAGGGTGGGCTGGGTGTCCGCGAAGCTCACGGGGTGCCGTCGAGGGTGGTCAGGTGGCCGTGCAGCAGGCGGGCGTACGCGCCCACGGCCGTCAGCAGCAGGTCGCAGCACTCGCGCGCCGCACCGTAGCCGCCGCGGGCCTGCGTCACATGGTGGGCGATGGCCAGCACTTCGGCGTGGGCGTTGGCTGGCGCGCAGGCGAAGCCGGTGCGGGTCATCAGCGGCAGGTCGGGCCAGTCGTCGCCGATGGCGCCCATCTGCGACCAGTCGAGTTGCAGGGTGGCCAGCAGCCCGTTCGCCGCGGCGAGCTTGTCGTGGGCGCCGTACACGGCGTGGCGGATACCGAGGTCGGCCACGCGCCGGCGCACCGCCGGGGAGTCCCGGCCGGTGATCACGACGGGTTCGACGCCGCCCTGCGCCAGCAGCTTCAGGCCGTGGCCGTCGAGCGTGTTGAAGGCCTTGAACTCCTCGCCGTTCGCGCCGATGTAGATGCGCCCGTCGGTGAGCACGCCGTCGACGTCGAAGATGCAGGCGCGGATGCCCTGGGCCTTCAGCAGCACCTCGGGCGGAAAGGACAGGACCGGTGTGAGCGTGGTGGCCATCAGATGACCTTGGCTCGCATCAGGTCGTTGGTGTTGAGGGCGCCGACGAGCACACCCGCGGCGTCCACCACCAGCACGCTGGTGATGCGGTGCTGTTCCATCAGGTCGGCGGCCTCGACCGCGAGCGCGTCGGCACGCACCAGGCGGGGTTTCGGGTGCATGGCTTCGCGGGCGGTGAGGCCGCGCAGGTCCTGGCCGCTCTCGACGAGGCGGCGCAGGTCGCCGTCGGTGAAGATGCCGAGCACCTGGCCGGCGGGGTCGACCACCGCGGTGGCGCCGAGGCCCTTGCGGGTCATTTCCTTCATCATGTCGACGAAGGACGTGTCGGGGGGCACGCCGGGCACCTCGTCGCCGGAGCGCATCACGTCGCGCACGTGCGTGAGCAGCTTGCGGCCCAGCGCCCCGCCGGGGTGCGAGCGGGCGAAGTCTTCCTCGCGGAAGCCGCGGGCGTCGAGCAGCGCCACGGCCAGGGCGTCGCCCAGGGCCATCTGCGCGGTGGTGCTGGCGGTGGGGGCGAGGTTGAGCGGGCAGGCTTCCTCGTCGACGCCGCTGTCGAGCACCAGGTCGGCGTGATTCGCGAGCGACGAGCCGGCGCGGCCGGTCATCGCGACGAGCGTGATGCCCACGCGCTTGAGCGCCGGCAGGATGGCCGCGAGTTCGTCGCTTTCGCCCGAGTTCGAGATGGCGAGCACCACGTCGCCCGGCGTCACCATGCCCAGGTCGCCGTGGCTGGCCTCGGCGGGGTGCACGAACATCGCGGGGGTGCCGGTGGAGGCGAGCGTGGCGGCGATCTTGCGGCCCACGTGCCCGCTCTTGCCCATGCCCATCACCACCACCCGGCCGGTGCACTGCAGCACGGCCAGCACGGCGCGGGTGAAGCCCTCGCCCTGGCGCGCCTTCAGGCCGAGCAGGGCCTTCGACTCGATGTCGAACGTTTCCCGGGCCAGGCGCAGGGCGCGCTCGGCGTCGAAAGTTTCAGGAGTGGCGTTGGCAGGAGACACGGTGCGGGGCTGGGGTCCAGTAGGATGGAGCGATTGTAGGCACCCTCCCCCTTCCCGTCCCCCCCGATGGCATCCACCCTCGAACTGGCGTTGTTGTACCTGGTGGCCGCGGTCGGCGGCGTGGCGCTGTGCCGCACGCTCAAGCTGCCGCCCATGCTGGGCTACCTCGCCGTCGGGGTGGTGATCGGGCCCAACGCGCTGGCACTCGCGAAGGACTCCTCGTCGGTCACCTACCTCGCCGAGTTCGGGGTGGTGTTCCTGATGTTCGTGATCGGGCTCGAGTTCAACCTGCCCAAGCTGCGCAGCATGCGCACGCTGGTGTTCGGCCTGGGCCTGAGCCAGGTGACGCTGACCATCGCCGCGGCCGTGGCCGGCAACGTGCTGCTCGCCTGGGGGTTCGCCATGGCGGGCCGGTCCTGGGGTCTCGGCTGGCAGAGCGCGGTGGCGCTCGGCGGGGCGCTCGCGATGAGCAGCACGGCCATCGTGGTCAAGCTGATGGCCGAGCGGCTCGAGCTGGAGTCCGAACACGGCCGCCGGGTCATGGGCGTGCTGCTGTTCCAGGATCTGGCCGTGGTGCCGCTGCTGGTGTTGATCCCGGCCCTGGGCTCGTCGCCCGAGGTGCTGATGCAGTCGCTCGCGTTCGCCGCCCTGAAGGCCGCGGCGCTGCTCACCGTGCTGCTCGTGGGCGGGCAGAAGGTGATGCGCTGGTGGCTCACCATCGTCGCGCGCCGGCGCAGCGAGGAGCTGTTCATGCTGAACCTGCTGCTCGTGACGCTGGGCCTCGCCTGGCTGACCGAACACGCGGGGCTGTCCCTCGCGCTCGGCGCCTTCGTCGCAGGCATGCTGATCGCCGAGACGGAGTACAAGCACCAGGTGGAGACCGACATTCGCCCGTTCCACGACGTGCTGCTGGGCCTCTTCTTCATCACCATCGGCATGAAGCTCGACGCCGAGATCGTGATGCAGCGCTGGGGCCTCGTGCTGGTCCTGAGCCTGCTGCCGGTGGTGTTCAAGTTCGCGCTGGTGGCCGGCCTCGCGAAGGCCTTCGGCGCCCAGCCCGGGGTGGCGCTGCGCACCGGCCTCTACCTCGCGCAGGCCGGTGAGTTCGGCTTCGTGCTGCTGTCGATGGCCACGGCGCAGAACCTGATACCCGAGCGGCTGCACAGCCCCGTGCTCGCGAGCATGGTGCTGTCGATGCTCGCAACGCCGTTCCTGATCATGTACAGCAACCGCATCGTGATGCGGCTGAGCTCCAGCGACTGGCTGATGCAGTCCGTCGCGATGACGCGCATCGCCAAGCGCGCCATCAACACCGAGGCCCACATCATCATCGCCGGCTACGGCCGCAGCGGGCAGAACCTCGCCCGGCTGCTGGAGCACGAGCACATCCCGTACATGGCACTCGACCTGGACCCCGACCGCGTGCGCCAGGCCACGGCCGCCGGCCAGAGCGTGGTGTTCGGTGACGCGGCCCGGCTGCAGAGCCTGATGGCCGCGGGTCTCGCGCGGGCGAGTGCGGTGGTGGTCAGCTACCACGACACGCTGTCGGCGCTGAAGATCCTGCACCTCGTGCAGGAGCACGCACCGAAGGTGCCGGTGATCGTGCGCACGCGCGACGACACCGACATCGAACGCCTGCAGGCGGCCGGCGCCACCGGCGTGGTGCCCGAGACCATCGAGGGCTCGCTGATGCTCGCGAGCCACGCCCTCGCGCTGGTGGGCGTGCCCATGCGGCGCGTGATCCGCGTGGTGCAGGACCAGCGCGACGCGCGCTACGGCCTGCTGCGCGGCTACTTCCACGGCGCCGACGACGACACGGTGGACGAACGACAGCAGGCCCGGCTGCTCAGCGTGAGCCTGCCGCCGGCCGCGGCCAGCCTGGGCGAGACGCTCGAATCGCTGGCGCTGCACGCGCTCGGCGTCAGCGTGGTGTCGGTGCGGCGCGCCTCGGGCGCCGTGACCCGCCCCGACGACCAGCTCAGGCTGGCCGCGGGCGACACCCTCGTGCTGTCGGGGCTGCCCGAGCCACTCGCCCTCGCGGAAGGCAAGCTGCTCGGGCGGGGCTGACGCCCGTCGTCAGACGCAGGGCTTGGCCACCTTCAGCCCGTTGCGCAGGGTGACGAGGTCGGCCGAATCGCCGTTGGCCGTGGCCGCGTCCCGGGTGAAGGTGCAGCCGTAGCTCGGGTTGGCGACGGTGGTGGGCGTGAGCACGTCGTCGCCCGCCGGCCGCGGACCGCCGGCTTCCCAGGCCACCATGGCGTCGAAGGCCTCGGTCTGTTCGGCGGCCGAGAAGTCGCAGTGGGCGATGCCCCGGATGGCGCGCTGCACCAGCCAGCCGCCGTTGCCCTTCGCCTCGGCCCGGTTGCGGTAGATCTGCTCCATGCTGAACGGCACGTACATGTCGCCCAGCGTGTGGATGGTGACGACCGGCACCTTGAACTCGCCGTTCACCTTGGGCACCCAGCGCAGGCCATCGCTGCGCTTGCGGTTGTAGTCCGCCGCGGCCGTCAGCTTCTGCGCGCCGGCGTTGAGGGTGGCGCTCGTGACCGGGTCGTTGTCGATGCGGTACGTGAAGCGGTTCGTGTCCGCGCCGAAGCGGTTGTAGATGCCGTTGACGGTGCCGTCGCCGCCGAACGTGCTCCAGACCACCGTGGTGTAGTAGCCCGCCACGCCCAGGTCGAACATGGGACGCGCGCCGCCAGTCAGGTTCTGCATCACGGCGGCCCACTTCAGGCCGTCGGCGGTGAACGCGTACTGGCCGGCGGGGGTCAGGGCGGCTGCGGTGAACAGCTTGGCGCCCACGGCGCCCTTGATGCCTTCCCAGCCGGTGGTGGGCGTGGTGGCCGCGCCGGCCAGGCCGTGCGCCGCGATCTGCGCGGCACCGAGGTAGTCGAACAGCTCGGTGTCGCCCGTCACGCCGCACATGGGCACGGCGCCGTTGTACTTCACCTTGTGGTTGGCGGTGGCGAAGGTCTCGTCCTCGACGGCCGCCGCGGCGATGTGGCCGCCCATGGAGTGGCCGATGATGAACGTCTTGGTGGGCGTGGGGTTCGCGAGGCCTTTGGCGGCCGCGATCTTCGGGAACTCGAGCGCGAGCGCGTTGGTGTCCTCGATGCCGGCGCGCACGTCGTAGAAGTTCTTGCTGTAGCTGGACGCGGCCCAGGCGTAGCCCAGGCTCAGCAGGTGCCGGCGCAGCCCGTCGCCGAGGGTCTGCACGCCGACGACCGTGCCGGTGCCCGCGTAGCCATGGGCGTACATCACGAGCTTGCCGTTCCAGGTCTTCGGCACCTCGATCTGGTAAGAGGACCCGCCGAGCACGCCGGCCCAGCGGCGCGATTCCGCCGAGTCGGCGTCGCCACCGGTCACGGCCGCGAAGGTGGTGGCCGTCGCATCGGTCGGCTTGATCGTGAACACGCGGCTGTCCTGCGCGCGGGTTTCCTCGGCCGGTGCCGGGTCGTCGTCGCCGCCGCAGGCGGACAGGGTGAACGTGGTGGCGGCCGCCGCGGCCAGTGCGAGCCAGCGGGATGTCTGGGGATACAGCATGTCGGAGCTCCTGTGGGTTCGTTCTGCCCGGCAGAGCGTGTGCCGGACCCACGAGCCTATGCCTCGCCCCTCCGGCGGGCCTCGGGAGTTTCCCGTCGCGGACGGTCCCGGCCGCGACAGGATCGCTCTGTCTGGCAGAGCGCGTGTTCCGCGAGGTTCAGAGCCGCGCGGCCAGCCGCGTCCCCTGCGCGATGGCCCGCTTCGCGTCGAGCTCGGCCGCCTCGTCGGCTCCGCCGATCACGTGGGTCGACACCCCCGCGGCCCGCAGCGGTTCGAGCAACTCGCGCAGCGGCTCCTGCCCGGCGCACAGCACCACCGTGTCGCACTCGATCAGCGTGCCGTCGCGCCGGTCCTCGCCGAAGGTGACGAACAGGCCCTGCGGTCCGATGCGCTCGTAGTTGACGCCGCCGATCATCTCCACCGACTTCATCGCGAGCGCCGCCCGGTGGATCCAGCCCGTGGTCTTGCCGAGGCCCTTGCCCAGCTTGCCGGCCTTGCGCTGCAGCAGCGTCACCTGGCGAACCGGCGGTTCGGGCGCGGCGCGCACGACGCCGCCCCGCACCGTGGCCGGGTCCGCCACGCCCCATTCGGCCTGCCACGCGGCCAGGTCCAGCGCGGGCGAGTGGCCGGGGGGCGTGACGAGGTACTCGGCCACGTCGAAGCCGATGCCGCCGGCGCCCACGATCGCCACGCGCGGGCCCACGTGGCGGCCGTGCAGCAGCACGTCGACGTAGCTGAGCACGTTGGGGCCGTCGCTCCCCGGGATGCGCGGGTCGCGCGGCCGCACGCCGGTCGCGAGCACCACGTCGTCGTAGCCGCCCGCGGCCAGCCGCTCGGCATCCACGCGGGTCTCGAGGAACACCGACACGCCGGTCGCGGCGAGCCGCCGCGTGAAGTAGCGGAGGGTCTCGACGAACTCCTCCTTGCCCGGCACGCGGCTGGCCATGTTGAACTGGCCGCCGATGGCGTTGGCGGCCTCGAACAGGTGCACGTCATGGCCCCGTTCGGCGAGGGTGGTGGCGGCCGCGAGCCCCGCCGGGCCCGCGCCCACGACGGCCACGCGCTTCTTCTTCACGGCGGGCGCGATCACGAGCGTCGTTTCGTGCCCGGCCCGCGGGTTCACGAGGCACGAGGCCAGCTGCGCCTTGAAGGTGTGGTCCAGGCACGCCTGGTTGCAGGCGATGCAGGTGTTGATGTCGGCGCCCTCCCCCCGCGCGGCCTTGTTGACGAACTCGGCGTCGGCCAGCAGCGGGCGCGCCATGCTGACCATGTCGGCGCAGCCGTCGGCGAGGATCTCCTCGGCCACCTCGGGCGTGTTGATGCGGTTGCTGGTGATCAGCGGGATGGTGACACCCGCGGCGTGCAACTCGCGCCGCATCTTCTGCGTGACCCACGCGAACGCGCCGCGCGGCACGCTCGTCGCGATGGTGGGCACCCGCGCCTCGTGCCAGCCGATGCCCGTGTTGATGATCGTGGCGCCCGCGGCCGCGATGGCCTTTGCGAGCTGCACCGCCTCAGGCCACGAGCTGCCGTCGGGGATCAGGTCCAGCATCGAGAGGCGGTAGATGAGGATGAAGTCGGGGCCGGTCGCCTCGCGCACGCGGCGCACGATCTCGAGCGCGAGGCGCATGCGGTTCTCGTAGGCGCCGCCCCACTCGTCGGTGCGGTGATTCGTGTGCGTGACGAGGAACTGGTTGATCAGGTAGCCCTCGCTGCCCATGATCTCGACGCCGTCGTACCCCGCGTCGCGCGCGAGCGAGGCGCAGCGCACGAAGGCGCGGATCTGCCGCTCGATGCCCCGTGCGCTGAGTTCGCGTGGCGTGAACGGCGAGAT
The DNA here is from genome assembly GCF_002116905.1 of Piscinibacter gummiphilus. Classification (NCBI taxonomy): domain Bacteria; kingdom Pseudomonadati; phylum Pseudomonadota; class Betaproteobacteria; order Burkholderiales; family Sphaerotilaceae; genus Rhizobacter; species Rhizobacter gummiphilus. The sequence continues at coordinate 6,377,736 of NZ_CP015118.1, read as the reverse complement.
GGGCGACTGGAGGCGCGACGGCGCCACGCACAGCGGGCTGTAGCCGTAGCGGCCCGTGTGCAGGATCTGCAGCGCGATCTTGCCGCCCTCGGCGTGCACCGCGTCGGTCACCTGCCTGTGGCGTCTCGCCGCGCCCGAGGTGGCCAGCGTGCCGCCGAAGGGCTTCACCCAGCCTTCGATGTTCGGCGAGAAGCCTCCCGTCACCATCAGGCCCACGCCGCCCCGCGCCCGTTCGGCGAAGAAGGCCGCCATGGCCGCGAAATGCCGGCGGCCGTCTTCCAGGCCGGTGTGCATGCTGCCCATCAACACGCGGTTCCTCAGGGTCGTGAAGCCGAGGTCCAGGGGGGCGAGGAGGTGGGGGTATGGGGTCATCTGCAAAGACTGTCACCGAGTGGGGGCATTGTGCGCAATCGCAAGATGGACGGAACTCATGGCTTGTGCGGTGTCGTACAGGGTTCACGTCAGGAGGATTTGCCGTGAAGCATTGGATCAGGACATCCTTGACCGTGGCCGGCCTGCTCGGGGCCGGCGCCCTCGCCCACGCGCAGGTGGTCACCCCCGCGTCGAAGTCCGTCGTGCAGCAGCGCCGCTGGCAGGCCGCGCTCGACGCGTTCGCCGCGGAAGACCGCGCCCACGCGCCGCAGCCCGGCGGCGTGTTGTTCGTGGGCAGTTCGTCCATCCGCCTGTGGGACACGCTCGAGGCGCAGTTCCAGGGCGTGCCCGTGATCAAGCGGGGTTTCGGCGGCTCGCGCCTCGCCGACTGCGCCGAGCGGGTGCCCGAGCTCGTGCTGCCCTACAAGCCGCGCCTGGTGGTGCTGTACGCGGGTGACAACGACCTCGCCGAGGGCCGCTCGCCGCGCGAGGTGGTGGAGAGCCTGAAGGCCTTCGTGGACGCCGTGCACACCTCGCTGCCCGACACCCGCATCGCCTACGTGTCGATCAAGCCCAGCCCGCTGCGGGCCGCGCTGATGCCGCAGGTGCGCGAGACCAACGACCTCGCGCGCGCCTACCTGGCGACGGACACCGACCTCGCCTACGTCGACGTCTTCAGCGCCATGCTCGACCCGGCCGGCCAGCCCCGCAAGGACCTGTTCCTGCCCGATGCGCTGCACCTCAACGCGGCGGGGTACTCCGTGTGGCGCGAGGCGCTGTCGGCCGTCGTGCGGTGAACCACTGCTGGAAGCGCGCCACCGCGTAGAGCACCGCGAAGCTCACGCCGAGCACCACGGGGTCGATCCACGGGGCGCGGCCCGGCCGGCTCTCGCCCACGAGCGCGAGCGCCACGAGCGCCAGCATCAGGTGCACGCAGAACACCGTGAGCGACGCGGCCCCGAACACCTCGAGGAACCGCAGCCGCGGCAGGTGCTGCTTGAGCCACGGGGCGAAGTGCATCGCGAGGATCATCAGCGCGAGGAAGTCGAGCAGCCGCAGCGGGCCCAGGTACCACTTGTCGAACAGCAGGTTGAGGGTCGCGTGGTCGCCGAAGGGCACCTGGCCCACGGCATGGCGCCACACGAAACACACGGCCGCGAACACCGCGGCCACCGCCACCATCGCGCGCGGGAACGGCGGGGCACGGCCGGGGCGCGTGGCGGCCGTCGCGCCCATCCACAGCCCGAGCACCCAGAGGAACTGCCACGCGAGCATCGCGAACGAGCCGGTCTCCTCCGGCGGAATGGCGAGGTCGGTGAGGTCCACCGCCTGCGCGTAGAGCCACCCGCCGAAGCCGAACTGCGAGACGAACCACAGCAGCAGGCTGCCGAGGAGGATGCCGGTCCAGCCCTGGTGCAGGCCGTGCATCAGCAGCACCGGGCTCGCCAGCATGAAGACGATGTACATCGGCAGGATGTCGAGCAACGGCGGGTTGTAGAGCAGCAGCGCCGCGCCGAACACCGCGGCCACCGGGTCCTGGCGGAAGAACGACGTGAGGTTGCCGATGGCCGTCTCGTCGGTGAAGAGGTCGATGAACCCCACTACGGTGAAGAGGAACACGAGCAGCGCGGCTTGGCACGCGTAGATCTTCAGCGCACGGCGCAGGAAGGCCTCGCGCATCTCGGGCAGGCCGTCGCGCCGGGCGCGCAGCGTGTAGACCATGCCGGCCATGTAGCCCGACAGCATCACGAAGCCCTCGGCCGCCGACACGTGGCCCAGCGGCTGCCCGAGCGGATTCGCCACCGCCGTGGGGAGGTGCGTGAGGGTCATCAGCACGAGCATCAGCCCGCGCAATGCGTCGAGTTCCCAGCGGCGGGTCATGGAGGACGGGGTGAGTCCTCCTTCCGCGGCAACCCGCGTGCCCGCGTCAGCGGGCCACGTCGCGGAGTGCGGCCACGAGCCGGTCGACATCGGCTTCCGAGTGGGCGGCCGACAGCGACACGCGCAGCCGCGCGGTGCCGTCGGGCACGGTGGGCGGGCGGATGGCCGGTGCCCAGATGCCGCGTTCGCGCAGCGCGGTCATGGCGGCGAGCGCTTCCGCGTTGCCGCCGATGATCAGCGGCTGGATCGCGGTGAACGACTCGGGGTGCTCCCAGGGCAGGCTGGCCGTGCCTTCGCGCAGCCGCGCGATCAGGCGCGTGAGGTGCTCTCGCCGCCAGCCTTCCTCGCGGATCACCTTCACCGACGCACGCAGCACCTCGGCGACGAGCGCCGGCGTGGCCGTGGCGAAGATGTAGCTGCGCGCGCGCTGCATGATCCACTCGACGAGGGTGGCGTGGCCGGCCACGAACGCGCCGGCACTGCCCGCGGCCTTGCCCAGCGTGGCCATGTAGACGAGGCGTGGCGAGTCGATGCCGAGGTGGGCCGCGGTGCCGCGGCCGTCCGGGCCCAGCACGCCGAAGCCGTGGGCGTCGTCGATCATCAGGAACGCGTCGTGGCGTTCGCACAGCACCATCATCTCGCGCAGCGGGGCCACGTCGCCGTCCATGCTGAACACCGCGTCGGTGACGATCAGCTTGCGGCGTGCGGTGCTGCCCTCGAGCGCACGCGCGAGCGCGGCGAGGTCGTTGTGCGGGTACACGTGGGTCTCGGCACGCGAGAGCCGCACGCCGTCGATCAGGCACGCGTGGTTCAGCGCGTCGGAGAACACGGCGTCGCCGCGGCCGACGAGTGACGGGATGATGCCGATGTTCGCGACATAGCCCGAGCCGAAGTACAGCGCGCGCTGGTGGCCGGTGAACTCGGCGAGTTCGCGTTCGAGCGCCTCGTGCGCGTCGCTGTGGCCGCTGACGAGCGGCGATGCACCCGCGCCCACGCCGTACTTCGCCGCGCCGCGCTGCGCCGCCTCGACCAGTGCGGGGTGTTGCGAGAGGCCCAGGTAATCGTTGCTGCAGAACGCGAGCACGTTCTGCCCGGCGACGCGCAGGTGCGCGCCCTCCACCGCCTCGACGGCGGGACGCTTGCGGATCAGGTGGGCCGAGGCGAGTTGGGCGAGGTCGTGTTCGAAGGCGGCGAGCGGGTCGGTCATCGGAAGCAGTGGAGCGGGCAATCCGGCATCTTAGGCGCGTCCGGCCTCCGGGCGCCACACGACCTGTTCCGGGCGAGGGGTGTTCATGCGTGGCACGTCGGCCCATGGCAGCGCGCCGAGTCGGTCGCTCAGGTAGGCGATGTTGTCGTCGGCCGCGGACATCGCCGGGTCGATGCGGTTGGTGACCCAGCCGGCGAGCTTCAGCCCGCGCGCGCGGATGGCTTCGGCCGTCAGCAGCGCGTGGTTGAGGCAGCCCAGGCGCAGGCCCACCACCATCACCACCGGCAGGCCCAGGCGCTGGGCCAGGTCGGCACCGGTCTGGGTGTCGTTCAGCGGCACGTGGAAGCCGCCGGCGCCCTCCACCACCACCACGTCCGCGAGCGCGGCGAGCTGGCGGTAGCGGTCGGCGAGCAGGTCGAGGTCGATCACCTGGCCGGCCGCGCGGGCCGCGAGGTGCGGCGACATCGGCAGTGGCAGGCAGTACGGGTTGTCGAGTTCGCGCGGCACCGCCACCGAGCCCGCGGCGCGCAGCGCGACGGCGTCCTCGTTGTCGGGGCCGTGCGGCGTGTCCACGGTGCCCGCGGCCACCGGCTTCATGCCGACCACCCGCGCGTGGGTCTTGCGCAGGTGGTGCACGAACGCGCAGCTGACGAGGGTCTTGCCGACTTCGGTGTCGGTGCCCGTGACGAAGAAGCTCATGCCAGGGCCTCCTCCAGCGCCTTCAGCGAACCTTCGGCGAGTTGCGCGGATGCCGCCTCGTCGATCACGTACGGCGGCATGAAGTACAGCGTGGACCCGATGGGCCGCAGCATCAGGCCGTGCCCGAGCGCGGCGGTGTAGAAACGGCGCGAGAACGCCGGGTCCGCGGTGTCCACGTCGAACGCCCACAGCATGCCGAGTTGGCGGAAGGTCTTCACGCGCGCGTGGTTCGCGAGCGGTTCGCACAGCGCCGTGAGGCGCGCCGCGGTGGCGCGGTTGCGCGCGAACCAGTCTTGCTGGTCGAAGATCTCCAGCGTGGCGAGCGCCGCGCGGCACGCCAGCGGGTTGCCGGTGTACGAATGCGAGTGCAGGAAACCGCGGGCCGTGCTGTCGTCGTAGAAGGCGGCGTAGAGGTCGTCGGTGCACAGCACGGCCGACAGCGCCATCGTGCCGCCGGTGAGGCCCTTCGACAGGCACACGAGGTCGGGCACGATGCCGGCCTGCTGGTGCGCGAACATCGTCCCCGTGCGCCCGAAGCCCACGGCGATCTCGTCGGCCACGAGGTGCACCTCGAAGCGGTCGCACAGGTCGCGTGCCAGGCGCAGGTACTCGGGGTCGTGCATCGCGATGCCGGCGGCGCACTGCACCAGCGGCTCGACGATGAACGCGGCCGTCTCGTGGTGATGCAGTTCGAGGTACGCCTCGAGCGCGCGGGCGCAGTGGCGTGCGTGGTCGACGGCGGAGACACCGGGCGCGGCCAGGCGCGCGTCCGGGCTCGGCACGACCGCGCTCACGCGCACGAGCGGGCCGTAGGCTTCGCGGAACAGCGGGATGTCGGTGACCGACAGCGCCCCGGCCGTTTCACCGTGGTAGCCGTGTTCGAGGCCGATGAAGCGGCACTTCTCGGCGCGGCCGCGGTTGCGCCAGTAATGCGCGCTCATCTTCAGCGCGATCTCGGTGGCCGCGGCGCCGTCGCTCGCGTAGAACGCGTGGCCGAGGCCCGTGAGGGCCGCGAGGCGTTCGGACAGCGCGACCACCGGCTCGTGCGTGCAGCCGGCCAGCATCACGTGCGACAGCGTGCCGAGCTGCTCGGTGAGCGCCTGCACGATGTGCGGGTGGTTATGCCCGAAGAGGTTCACCCACCACGAGCTGATGCCGTCGAGGTAGCGGCGGCCGTCGGTGCCGACGAGCCAGGGCCCCTCGGCGCGGGCGATGGGCAGCAGCGGCACGGTCTCGTGATGCTTCATCTGGCTGCAGGGGTGCCAGACCGCCTTCAGGCTGCGTTCGGTCAAGGGGCTCATCGCTGCACCATCCCATCGCGGTAGACCTCGAAGATCAGCATCAGCGGCGACTCGGGCGTGACGACGCGGTAGCAGCGGCTGGCCCGCGTGTCGGGCAGGCCCACGCGGGACCACAGCGCCTGGGCGACGTCGGCGGACCCGGGCATGCCCTCGCGCTGCACGAACAGCTTGCCGAGCAGGTGGCCCACCGGCGCCTGGCCGGCGTCGAGGCCCGACAGGAACCAGTCGGGCACGGCGTCGAGGCGCGTGTACGACAGGTTGTCCATCATCACGCGGCCGTGCGCGTGCAGGCTGGTGACCCGCTCCAGCCAGCGGTCGCCGCCGAGCTGCTCGCGCACGGCCACGGGCACGTCGGTGGTCTGCCGCTGGTGGTGCAGCTGCACGGTGACGGGACGCTGGGCCAGCGCCTCGCACACCCGCGTCGTGGATCCGTCCAGCGCCAGCAGCGCCCGCAGCAGCGGGGCGTGACGCGGGTCGGAGGGGAAAAGTTGTCGCTCTACACTCATGCGCCCAGGATCTCGTGTTGCCGAAGTTGACGCCCAGGATCGTACCCCTTGACCTCACCGCGTCGCCGCAGGCGGTGTGCGCGCGCCTGCGCGGCCGCGGCGACGCGGTGCTGCTGGAAAGCAGCAAGGCGATGCCGGGATTGTCCGGCTGGTCCTGCGTGGCCGGTCCGCCGGTGGCCACGCTGGAGACCGGGGAACAGGAGACGACGCTGCGCCGCGCCGACGGGGTGCTGCTCGACACCTGGCGCGACCCGTTCGACGCCTTGCGCGCGGTGCTGGGCCGCATCGCCCACGGCGTGCCGCATGCGGTGCCGTTCGCGGGGGGCCTCGCCGGGTTCATCGGCTACGACCTCGCTCGCCACGTCGAGCGGCTGCCCGTGATCGCGGCGGCCGACCCCGCCCTGCCCCGGCTGCGCCTGCACCTGTGCGACCACGTGCTGGCCTACGACCACGCGGCGGACCGCTGGTGGGACGCCACCACGCACTGGGACTGGACCGGTGCCGCCGGCCGCGAGGCCGTGTGGGCCGAGACCCGCGAGCGCGCCGCCGGACCGGACCCCGCGCCCGGCGCCTTCCAGGCGGCGCCGCTCGTCTCGCGCACGCCGCCGGCCACGTACCTCGCCGACGTGCAGCGGGTGCTCGACTACATCGCCGCGGGCGACATCTTCCAGGCCAACCTGTCGCACCGTCTCGAAGGCGCGTTCGACGGCGACCCCTGGGCGCTCTACACGGGGCTGACCGCGGCGAACCCGGCGCCGTTCTCGGCCTACCTGGAGAGCGCGGACCTCGCGATCGCGAGTGTCTCGCCCGAGCGTTTCCTCAAGCTGTCCGGCCGCGACGTGGTGGCCCGTCCGATCAAGGGCACGCTCGCGCGCGGCGCGGACCCCGCGGACGACGAGGCCCGCCGCGACCACCTCGCCGCCAGCGTGAAGGACCGCGCCGAGAACGTGATGATCGTGGACCTGATGCGCAACGACCTGGGCCGCGTCGCCGACACCGGCAGCGTCGCGGTCGAGCGCCTGTTCGAGATCGAGCCGCACCCGAGCGTCTGGCAGATGGTGTCGACCATCCGAGCCCGCCTGCGCGAGGGCCTGGGTGCCGCCGATCTGCTGCGTGCCTGCTGGCCGCCCGGCTCGATGACCGGGGCGCCGAAGGTGCGGGCGATGGAGATCATCGAGTCGCTGGAGCCCGTGCGGCGCGGCCCGTACGCGGGGGCCATCGGCTACCTCGACGCGTCGGGCGCGATGGACCTGTCGGTGGTGATCCGCACCGCGGTGATCGCCGGCGGGCGGGTGATGGTGCAGGTGGGCGGTGCGGTGGTGGCCGACTCGCTGCCGCAGTCCGAACTCGACGAGACCTTCGCGAAGGGGAGGCTGCTGGTCGAGGTGCTGTCCGGGCGGATCAGCGCGGCTTGACCGCCGCCGGCGCGTCGCAGGCCACCTGCGGCTCGATGGCCTCCTGCTTCACGAGCGCCACGTCGAACTTGTCGGGCGTGCCGGTCACGTGCAGCGAGCGGTCGAGCGAGAGTGGCGCCGTCTGCTTCGGCCGTGGCGTGAGCAGCAGGTCGACGTGGCGTTTCGCGAGGTCGACGCGGCCGCGGCCGTCGATGCGGGTCTGCGCCGTGTCCAGCAGCAGCGGGAAGACCTCGCCCTGCCCGTCCTTCAGCTGGACGTCGGCACGCGCGCACAGGATGGGCACGTCCGCCGGCCCGCCCATCGCGGCCCGCAGCAGCTTGCCGCCGTTCAGCGCGAGGCGCGCGTCGAGGCCCGCCGACAGCCGGCCGCCCTTGAGCAGCGCGGTCGCACGCCCGGTGGCGTTCGCGAGCAGCGTGCGGGCCGAGGCGCCGTGGCTCGTGAGCTTGAACTCGCCCGAGACCGGGCCCGTGGCCTCGCCGTCGTCGGGCAGTGGCGGCAGCAGCTGTTCGAGCCGCAGGTTGCGCCACGCGAGTTCGGCGCGCAGCGTGGCGGGCCGCTGGCGCGTGTCGTAGACCGCGAGGCCCTGGGCCTGGCCGCCCGCGAGCTGCCACTGCACCGGCGACAGGTCGAGCAGGCCGTCGTCGAGGTGGGCCTTCACGCGCACCTGGCTGAGCGGGGGCAGGCCGGACACGTGCAGCGATCGCACGAGCAACGTCACCTCGCCGTCGAAGTCGCGCAGCGGCGGGGAGTCGTCGTCGGCCTTCCCGCCCTCCGACGGGGCGGAGGGTTGTTCGCGCTCGGGCCACACGTCCTCGATGCGGGTGGTGCGGCTCGTCAGCGTCGCCTCGAGGTACGGCCGGTCGGCATGGGCGTTGTAGTGCAGTTCGCCGGCCACGTCGGATGTCCCGACGTCGGCGCGCACGTCGGTGAAGTGCCACTGGTCCGTGGCCTTCGACAGCCGCGCACGGGCCGTGTACGCCGCCGTCTCGGGCCAGGCCTGGGGCAGCAGGCGGCGCACGTCGGCGAGCGACGGCCCCGACAGGGTCAGGTCGGCCTCGACCCCGTCGAGCTTGAACAGGTCCGTGACCTGCCCGTCGGCGTCGAGGCGGGTCTTGCCGGACTGGCCGTGGCCGCGCAGCGAAAAGGCCTCGCCGGTCTCCAGGAAGGTCAGCACGCGGGACGTGTCGGCCGAGCCGGTGAACGGGGCCTCGCGCCAGGTGCCTTCGAAGGCGATGCGGCTCGTGAGCGGTGCGGCCGCGGGCGGCAGGTCGGTGGCGGCGGTGCGCACGTCGAGGCCGATGCCCTCGTGGGCGAAGCGCAGCCGGCTCTGGTGGGCTTCCAGGCGCAGGAACTTGAACTTGCCGGGACCGCGGTCGTCGGGGTTGCGCAGCCGCCAGTTGCGCAGGCCGTCGGCGCGGCGTTCGAGCGACACGTCGGCGTCGACCAGCAGCAGGTGCGAGACGACGGGGCGGCGTTCGATGAGGCTGCGCCACGCGAACGTGAAGGCCACCTCCCCCGCCTTCGCGAACGGCTTGCCGGCGGTGGCGCGGGCCCAGGGGGCGTTGTCGATGTGCAGGTCGCGCAGGCGCACCGTGGGGTCGAGCCCACGGTCGAACGCGACGTGGAGGTCACCGATGTGCACCGCGCGGCCGGACTGTTCGGCGAGGTGCCGCTCCAGCGGTCCCCGGAACCAGTTCCAGTCCCACGCGAAGGCGAGCCCGGCGACGGCCGCGGCCAGGCCCAGGAAGGTCAGGGTTTTCGGGCCGGGACGGGTCATGCCCTAGTGTGTCATGCGCAGGTTCCTGGCCCGGGTCTCCACCCACAGGTACGCGGCACTCGCCACCGCCAGCGGCACGAGGTAGTACAGAGCGCGGTAGACGATCAGCGTGGCGAGCAGCTGGTCGGCGTGAATGGCCGGCGACAACAGGGCCACGAACACCGCCTCCAGCACGCCGAGCCCCGCGGGCACATGGGCGATCACGCCGGCCACGGCGGCCGCGAGCAGCACGCCCAGCACGGCCGCGTACTCGACACGGCCCTGCAGCAGCACGAACACCACGCCGGCGATCAGCATCCAGTTCACCATCGACACCGCCAGCTGCAGCAGCGCGAGGCGGCCGGACGGCAGGATCACCTCGTGCCCGCGCACCGTCCACCGGCGCCGCTTCAGCGTGGCGCAGGCCAGCAGGTAGGCCGCGGCGACACCGAGCAGCAGGAAGCCGAGCCACTGCAGGTCGCCCGACTCGATGGGCCAGGTGGGTGGCACGGGGATCGGGTGCAGCAGGAACACGAGGCCCGCGAGCACCAGGTAGCCGAGCCAGTTCGTCAGCATGCTCACGGTGAGCACGCGCGTGACCGCCGCACCCCCGAGGCCCAGCCGCGCATAGAGGCGGTAGCGGAACGCGATGCCGCCCACGAGCGCGCCGAAGTTCAGGTTGAAGGCGTAGCTGATGAAGGTCACGAGCATCACGCGGCCCGTGTGCAGATGGTGGCCGGTCAGGTGGCGGCCGAACAGGTCGAAGGTGCTGTAGAGGACGTGGCTGCCGGCGGCGAGCAGCGCCCCCAGCAGCAGCACCGGCACGGGCAGCTCGGCCATCGACACGCCCACCGCGCTCCAGTCGATGGTGCGGGCCTGGCGCACGAGCAGCCAGGCGACCAGGGCGAAGAACGCGAACGCGAGGCCCCGCTTCGCCACCGGCCACCAGGTCCGGTGTGGCGCGTGCGGGTGGCGTGCGGCGGCGGTCTGCATGTCAGCGCGACTCCGCGGACTCGGTCGCGTGGGTCATGCCGGCGAGGTTCGCGATCGAGGGGGTGTCGGGCTCGGGCTTCGGCACCACCACCTTGGGCACGTGCGCCGGCAGCCAACCCGCCCAGGCGGGATAGCGGCGCAGGAAGTGGAAGACGAAGAAGCTGCGCACGATGTGCCAGGCGTTGCGACGCGGCAGCCGGTCCGCCGTGACCTGCGTGCAGGCGTGTTCCATGAGGTACTCGAGCCGCTCGCGCAGGTGCTGGTTGAAGCCGCGGTCGCGGATCACGACGTTGGCCTCGAGGTTCAGCGACAGGCTCAACGGGTCGAGGTTGCTGGAGCCCACGGTGGACCATTCGTCGTCCACCAGCGCCACCTTGCCGTGCAGCGGGCGCTTGCAGTACTCGTGGATCTCGACACCGGCGCGCTGCAGGTGGTCGTACAGCATCGCCGCGGCCATCTTGACGATGGGCATGTCGGGTTCGCCCTGCAGGATCAGGCGCACGCGCACGCCGCGGCGGGCCGCCTTGCGCATCTCCTTGAGCAGCCGGTAGCCGGGGAAGAAGTACGCGTTGGCGATGATGACGTCCTTGCGGGCCGAGCGGATCGCCGCGCGGTAGTGCCGTTCGATGTCGGTGCGGTGCGACTGGTTGTCGCGCGTGACGAACAGGGCGCTGGCCGTGCCGGGCTCCGGCTGCGGCGCATCACGGTGCAGGTGCGGGCGGCGCTGGTACCACCGACGCTGGCCGTCGTCGGGCACCGCGATCGCGTTGCGGGCGAAGGTGCGGATCTCGGCGACGACGGGGCCTTCGATCCGCACCGAATAGTCCTGCTTGGCCTGGGGGCCGAAGTCGGCGAGGTGGTCGGCCGAGTAGTTGATGCCGCCCACGAACGCGATGGTCTCGTCGACCACGACGATCTTGCGGTGCATGCGGCGGAACACGTTCGTGCGCATCCCGAGGACACGCGGCTTCGGGTCGAACGCGCGGAAACGCACGCCGGCATCCGTCAGCGCGGCGATGAAGGCGGGCGTCAGCTCGGACGAGCCGAAGCCGTCGACCAGCACGTCCACCGTGACGCCCCGCTTCGCGGCGTCGATCAGCACCCGCTGCAGTTCGTTGCCCACCTTGTCCTCGAACCAGATGAAGGTCTCGAGCACCACCTCGCGCCGCGCGGCACGGATGGCGTCGAACACGGCCGGGAAAAATTCCTCGCCGTTTTCGAGCAGCCCGAAGCGGTTGCCCTGGGTCCAGCGCGAGTTCACAGCGCGATCTCCGCGGCGAGCGGTGCGTGGTCGGACAGGTGCGACCAGGGCTTGCGCGGCAGCACGAACGGCGCGTGCACGCGCGCGTTGCGCACGTAGATGCGGTCCAGCTGCAGCACGGGGAAGCGGGCGGGGAAGGTGCGGGCCGACTTGCCGGTGGCGCGCACGAACACCTCGTGCAGGCCCGCGCCCTTCTCGAGGATGCGGTGGGCGTTGCGCCGCCAGTCGTTGAAGTCGCCGGCGACGAGCAGCGGCGCGTCGTCGGGCACCTCGGTGCGGACCATCTCGCAGAGCATGTCCATCTGCTTGCGGCGGTGGGCCTCCTGCAGGCTCAGGTGCACGCAGATGGCGTGGATCTGGGGCTTGTCCTCGCGCCCCGGCACCTTCATCACGACGTGCAGCAGGCCGCGCCGTTCCGGACCGCCGATGGAGACGTCGCGGTTCTCGTGGTGGACGATCGGGTACTTCGACAGCACCGCGTTGCCGTGGTGCCCGTGCGGGTACACGGCGTTGCGGCCGTACGCGAACTGCGGCCAGATCGAGTCGGCGAGGAACTCGTAGTGTGGCGCTTCCGTCCAGTTGGTGAAGCGTTCGGCGTGCCGCATGTGGGTGCCCTGCACTTCCTGCAGGAACACCACGTCGGCCGAGACCGCCCGCACCGCCTCGCGCAGCTCGGGGAGGATGAAGCGTCGGTTCAGCGCGGTGAACCCCTTGTGGGTGTTCACCGTCAGGACCTTGAAGGAGAAATCGGTCGACGGTCGGGCCGCCGACGGAGGGTTCTGGCTCATTCCCCGAGTTGTACCGATTCGGCCGGTCCGGGGCTGTAGGAAAACGCCGAGGGCCGATGCAGGCCCACGGCGCGCCCCTCATCGGGGCATCAGACGAGCCCTTCGGCCTTCAGCGCCTCACCCACCGCGGGGCGTGCGCCCACTCTCGCCATGAAGGCCAGCAGGTTGGGCAGTTCGTCCGTGGAGATGCCCACGTGTTTGGTCCAGTTGACCACCGTGTAGAGGTAGGCGTCGGCCACCGTGAAGGTGTCGCCGGTGAGGTACTGCTTGCCGGCGAGCTGGCCGTCGACCCACTTGAGGCGGTGGGCGATCCAGCCCTTGAGCACGTCCTTGCCGTCGGCGGGCATGGTGGGCGTGAACAGCGGGCCGAACGACTTGTGCAGCTCGCTGGTGATGTAGTTGAGCCACTCCTGCACGCGGTAGCGCGCCATGGTGCCGGCGGGCGGCACGAGCTGCTTCTGCGGCACCTGGTCGGCGATGTACTGGACGATCACGGGGCCTTCCGTCAGGCGCTCGCCGTTGGCGATCTCGAGGACGGGGACGGCCCCCTTCGGGTTGATCGAGTAGAAGTCGGTGCCGTCGTCCATCTTGTGCGTCTTGGTGCTGGTGCGCACCAGGTCGAAGGCGAGGCCGGACTCGCGCAGCACGATGTGGGGGGACAGCGAACACGCGCCGGGGCTGTAGTAGAGCTTCATGCGGACTCCATCGGGACGGGGAAGACCGACATTAGAACGCCGCGGGCGACCATGCAATCCGTTTGAGCGATGGCATCAAACCAGCCGCCTTCCAATCGCCGCCCGCGGACCTACATTGAACCCATGAACACCTCTACCCCCACCCTCGTTTCGTTGACCCAGTCCCGCACCGTCGAACGGCAGGTGCGAGGCCAACCCACCTCCGACGGCGACGGCGTCAAGCTGACCCGCGTGCTGACGCAGCCGCTGCAGCGCCGGCTGGACCCGTTCCTGATGCTGGACGCCTTCGGCAGCGATGCCGCGAGCGACTACATCGGCGGCTTCCCGACGCACCCGCACCGCGGCTTCGAGACCGTCACGTACATGCTGGCCGGGCGCATGCGCCACCAGGACAGCGTGGGCAACGTCGGCCTGCTCGAACCGGGCAGCCTGCAGTGGATGACGGCCGGCCGGGGCATCCTGCACTCGGAGATGCCCGAGCAGGAAGAAGGCCGCATGGCCGGCTTCCAGCTGTGGGTCAACCTCGCCGCGAAGGACAAGCTGACCGCGCCGGGCTACCAGGACGTGCCGCCCGCGGACGTGCCGTTCCTGACGCTGGACGACGGGGTCACCGTGCGCGTGCTGGCCGGTGAGACCCGCGGCACCCGCGGGGCCGTGACACGCCCGACGACCGAGCCGCTGTACCTGGACGTGACGCTGCCCCCGGGCACGTCGTTCGAGCAGCCGATCCCGGCGACGCACAACGCGTTCGTCTACGTGTTCGGCGGCGCGGCCGACGTGGCGGGCACGCGGGTCGAGACCGACCGCATGGCGATCCTCGCGAACACGGCGGGCGCGGACGGCGTGCGCGTCGACTCGGCGTCGGACGAGCCGGTGCGGGTGCTGATCGTGGCCGGCAAGCCGCTGAACGAGCCCATCGTGCAGTACGGTCCGTTCGTGATGAACACCGAGGCCGAGATCCACCAGGCCTTCCGGGACTTCCAGTCGGGCGCGCTGGCGACGTGAACGGCATCGGCTAACCTTCGGGCTCCTTCCGAGCCTGGAGCCAGCCGATGCCCCGTCAAGTCCTCGACGAGACCCGAATCCACCCCGCGGTGCGCGACCAGGTCGCGAACCTGAACGCCGACATCGTGCACAACGTGCAGGCGGCCGCGGGGTCGAACCCGGTGCTCGTCGTCGGCATGGCGATGAACCCCGAGTGCCGCAAGGCGCGGCGCGCGCTCGACGCGGCCGGCGTGAGCCACCAGTACCTCGAGTACGGCAGCTACTTTTCCGAATGGCGCCGGCGCAACGCGCTGAAGATGTGGACGGGCTGGCCCACGTTCCCGATGGTGTTCGTGAAGGGCAGCCTCGTGGGCGGCAACGCCGACCTGCAGCGCCTGATCGACAGCGGCGAGCTGAAGCGGCTGCTGGGCGCCTGAGCCCGATGCGAGCCCTGTCGCGCGCCCTCGCTGGCCTCGCTCTGCTGGCGGGTGCCCTGCCCTCCGCGCAGGCGCAGCTGCAGCCGTGCCGCATCGACGGCCACCGCTTCGAGGTGATGTGCGGTTCGGTGCGCCGCCCGCTCGACCCGGCCCGGCCGGACGGCCCCGCCATCGACGTGCGCTACGTGGTGGTGCCGGCGCTCGCGCGGCGCAAGTTCGACGACCCCGTCTTCCTGATTCCCGGCGGTCCGGGGCAGAGCGCTTCGTCGGTGCTGTCCCAGGTGCTGCCGCTGTTCCAGCGCCTGAACAACCGGCGCGACATCGTGTTCGTGGACCAGCGCGGGACCGGCCGCTCCGAGCCGCTCGACTGCGAGGACCCGCGCCACCAGGCCGTGGCCGACCAGACCGACCCCGACCGCCAGTTCCGCCAGCTGATGGCCTGCCGCGACCGCCTCGGCGCCCGAAAGAACCTCGGCGGTGTCGACGGCCTGAAGTTCTTCGCCACGCCCCTCGCGATGCAGGACCTCGACGCGGTGCGGGTCCAGCTGGGCGCCGAACGCATCAACCTCGTCGGCGCGTCCTACGGCACCCGCGCGGCGCTCGACTACCTCCGCCAGTTCCCGCGCCACGTGCGCCGCGTGGTGCTCGACGGCGTGGCCCCGCCCGACATGGTGCTGCCGGCCAGCCAGTCGCTCGACAGCCAGGCCGTGCTCGACGCGCTGCTGGAGGCCTGCGCCCGCGAGCCGGGCTGCGCGGCCGACTTCCCGAACCTGCGCGAGGACTGGGCGAAGCTGCTGTCGGGCCTGCCCCGGCCGGTCGAGGTGGCCCACCCGCTCACCGGACGGCCCGAGCGCCTCACGCTCACGCGCGAGATCGTGCTGTCGACGGTGCGGGGCGCGCTGTACGCGCCGGTGTTGTCCTCCGCGTTGCCGGCTGCCCTGCACGACGCCGCGGCGGGGCGCCTGGAAGGGCTCATGGGCCTCGGCAGCAGCCTGTTCTCGGGCAAGGCTGGCACCATCGCCGCCGGCATGCACTTCTCGGTGGTGTGCGCGGAGGACGTGCCCCGCCTCGCCGGCCACGCCGAGGGCCGCGGCAAGGACTTCGGCGACGGCCAGCTGCAGCTGTACCGCCGCGTGTGCGCCGAATGGCCGCGCGGCGAGGTGCCGCCGGCGTTCTACACCGTGCCGCCGAGCCCGGCGCCGGTGCTGCTGCTGAGCGGCGGCCTCGACCCGGCCACGCCGCCCCGCCATGCCGAACGGGTCGCCACGGCGCTGGGATCGAACGCGCGGCACGTGGTGGTCGACAACGCCGGGCACGGCCTGCTGTCGCTCGGCTGCCTGCGCGACGTGTGGTTCCGCTTCATCGACGCGCCCGACGACGCCACCGCGCTGCGCGTGGACACGTCCTGCGCGAAGGGCGTGCCGCGGCCCCCGGCCCTGCGCCCCGTGCGCCTGCCCGCGGAGGCGAAGCCATGATCCGCGTCGAACACCTCGTGAAGAACTTCCCCGCGCCACGCCGCTTCCTGCGCCCGGCCGCCGGGCCGGTGCATGCGGTCGTCGACGTGAGCTTCACCGCGCCGGACGGGCACATCCTCGGGCTGCTGGGTCCGAACGGCGCGGGCAAGACCACGTCGCTGCGCATGCTCGCCGGCCTGATCGAACCCGACGGCGGCCGCATGGCGGTGGACGGCATCGACGTGAAACGCGACCCGCGCGGCGCCATCGCACGCATGGGCGTGCTGAGCGATGCGCGCGGCCTGTACCCGCGCCTCACGGCCCGCGAGAACATCGTGTACTTCGGCCGGCTGCAGGGCATGACCCGCGACGCCGCCGAGGCGCGCGCGGCCGAACTCGCGCGGGTGCTCGACCTGACGCGGCTGCTGGACCGCCGCACCGACGGCTTCAGCCAGGGCGAACGCATGAAGACGGCGCTGGCCCGCGCGCTGGTGCACGACCCGGCGAACATCGTGCTGGACGAACCCACCAACGGCCTCGACGTGATGGCCACGCGGGCGCTGCGCGAAACGCTGCACCACCTGTGCTCGCCGGAGGGCGGGGGCAAGTGCATCGTCTTCTCGACACACATCATGCAGGAGGTGGAGCGGCTCTGCGACAGCGTCGTGATCGTCTCGCACGGGCGCACCGTGGCCTCGGGCACGGTGGACGAGCTGCTCGCGTCCACGCTCGAGACCGACTTCGAGGAAGCGTTCGTCGCCCTCGCCTACCCCGGGGAGGCCGCGCCATGAAGGCGGTGTGGACGGTGTACTGCAAGGAGATCGTCGACGCGCTGCGCGACCGGCGCACGTTGATGGTCGTGCTGGTGTCGAGCGTGCTGCTCGGGCCGCTGGTGCTGATCGCGCTGTCGGGGCTGCTCGCGCAGTTCGAGACGCAGGCGGAGAAGCGCGTGGTGGTGGTGGACGGCATCGAACACGCGCCCACGCTGCGCAACTTCATCGAACGCCAGACCTACGCCATCGAGGCGCCGCCGGCGGACTACGAGGACCGGCTGCGGCGCTCGAAGTTCGGCGAACCCGTGCTCGTCGTGCCGGAAGGGTTCGAGGACGCGCTGCTGCACGGCGACCAGCCCGTGCTGGAGCTGGTGTCCGACAGCGGCAACCGCCAGGCCGAGGCCGGCGCGGCGCGGGTGCGCCGGCTCGTCGAGGGCTTCTCGCGCGAACGCGGGCTGCTGGCGCTCGCGCTTCGGGGCGTGTCGGCCCAGGTGCTGGAACCGGTGGACCTCGCCGGGCGCGACCTCGCGAGCCAGCAGTCGCGCGCCGCGCAGCTGACGTCGATGCTGCCCTTCTTCGTGCTGATGGCCGTGCTGTACGGCGCCCTCAACGCCGCGCTCGACACCACGGCGGGTGAACGCGAGCGGGGTTCGCTCGAGCCGCTGCTGGTGCTGCCCGCGCCGCGCTGGGCCCTGGTGCTCGGCAAGTGGGCGGCGGTGGTGTCGGTGTCGGTGCTGATCGCCGTGCTGAGCTGCTTCAGCTTCCTGCCCGCGCAGTGGCTGCTGCGCAGCGACACGCTGCAGGCGCTGTTCCAGTTCGGCGCGGTGGAGGCGGCCTGGTTCGTCGCGGTGCTGCTGCCGCTCGCCTGTGCGCTCTCGGCGCTGCTGATGGCCGTGGCCATCCGCTGCCGCACCTTCAAGGAGGCGCAGGCGAGCACGTCGGTGCTGCTGCTCGTGGTGTCGATGCTGCCGCTCGTGACCGTCTTCAACCAGGACGGCGAGGCGCCCTGGCACCGGTGGGTGCCCGCCCTCGCCCAGCACGCGCTGATGACCCGCGTGCTCAAGGGCGAGGCGCTCTCGTGGGAGCTGATGGCCGTGCCGGCCGGCGTGTGCGTGGTGCTGGCCGGCGTGGGCGTGCTGGCGGTGTCGCGGTCCCTGCGCGGGGCCTCGCTGCGCTGAAGCCGCGCCCGTTCAGTGCGACGTGGCGTGCATCATCTGCTCGCTCTGCAGCGCACGCGAGACCTCCGACTGCCACGGCAGCGTGCGCACCAGTTCGTTCAGGTACAGCGCCACCTGCATGTTCGACAAGGCCTCGCCCTTCGGCCCCACGAGTCGCAGGTTCGTGACGAGGCCGAGCGGGTCCGCCATGGCGAACACACCCTCTTGCAGTTCGACCCAGTCCCACGCGACTCCGGCGACGGAGGCGGACGAGGGGTTTCCCCACAGGGTCTGGCCCATGCTGGGGTGTTCCGGGTCACCGGGGTTGAGCACACTGGTGCCGAGGTGAACGAAATGCAATTCCGGGGTGGATTGCGCGTTCAAAAGCACCGGAGGCCAAGCACATACGATCCAGGCGGGCGTCATAGGGGTTGACGGGTCGCTATACGATCCCTGAGCATTGCGATCTGCGAATGATCTTGCCCGGGGCCGGCACCTCACAAGCTGTAAACCCTGGCATCTGTAAACCATGACAGGGGCGCGCGACAGGCATGCGCCGGGTGGATCCAGGGTGCGGGCGAGAGGTGCGCGCGAGAGGTGCGGTGAGTCAGGCGCTTGGCGAGAGGAGCCCATGCTTCAAAGTGGTTACATGGCGGTGATGCAGGCGGGCAGCCGCGAGGAGTTCCTGTCCGAGATCGTGCGTTTCACGCAGCAGCTCGGCTTCCAGACGGTGTCGGCCACGATGGTGCTCGACCATGTGCTCGCCGACTCCGAATTCATCACGGTCGACAACGCCCCCGATGCCTATCGCACGGCCTTCCTCAGCCGCGAGAACTGGCGCCGTGACCCCGTGATGCAGCATTGCAAGCGGCAGAGCGTGCCCATCATCTGGAACCAGGCCACGTACACGAAGGACGGCCAGGGCGAGATCTGGGAAGAGCAGGCCCGCTTCGGCTACCGCGCCGGCATCGCGATGGCGCTGCACCTGCCCGAGGGTCGCCACTTCATGCTCGGCGTCGAACGTGACCAGGGCGTGCCCGCCGACCCGGTCGAACTCATGCGCATCGTCGCCGACCTGCAACTGCTCACGGTGCATGCGCAGGAGGCCGCGGGCCGCATCTTCGTGCCGGTCGCGCCCGACAAATCGGTCACCACGCTCACGCCGCGCGAGCTCGAGGCGCTGCGCTGGACCATGGAAGGCAAGACCGCCTGGGAGGTGGGCAACATCCTCGGCATCAGCGAACGCACCGCGGTGCTTCACGTCAACAACGCGATGCACAAGCTCGGTTGCGTGAACAAGCACCAGGCCGTGCTGAAGGCCTTGCGCATGGGCCTTCTGCGCTGATCGCACACCCGGTTTTACCGGCGTTCGGGGGCCCTTCGCGGGCCCCTACCTGTAAGAGCTGACACTACCCACCAAAGGGTCGCACTGCTGGAATCTGCTCCGTGCATTCAACGAGATGCACGCACCCCCAAACCGGAGCAGATCATGCAAAACCAATCCAGCACCGTTCAACCCAAGGCCGACGACAAGCAAGCCCAGAAGCCCGCAACGCCGCTGCCTGCTCCGCAGCCGCTGTCGCCCGAACTGCTGCAGCAGATCGGTGGCGCGGGTGGCCCGCGTGCCCTGCCCAAGGGCGGCTGGTGAGCGGCGCACGCCCTCATCGTTCGTGACTCTTCCTTGACACTCTGAAGACCGCAACCGCGTCGTTTCGGAGCGTTCTCTCACATGTCCAGCCTCTTTCGCCCTGAGGTCGCCGAAGGCCGGCGTCAGGGCTGGCTGGGCAGCATCCAGCTCATCCGCCCCGTGTCCCTGACGGTGCTGACCGTGCTCGTCGCGGCCAGTGCCGTCGCGGTGGCGCTGTACTTCAGCTTCGGGGAGTACACGCGCAAGGCGCGGGTCACCGGTTACCTCGTGCCCGACCTCGGCGTGATGCGCCTCACGTCGCCCCAGCTCGCACAGGTCGTCGAACGGCATGCCGTCGAAGGCCAGGTCGTGAAGCAGGGCGACGTGCTGTTCGTGCTGTCGCTCGACCGCGCCACCACGCAGGGCGATGCACACGAGGCCGTGCAGGCGAGCCTCGCGCGGCGCGAGCGCAGCCTCAACGCCGCGAGCAAGCTGCGCCAGGAACTGCAGGCCGCACGTGTGAGTGCCTCGGCCCGCCAGCTCGAGAACATGCGTCGCCAGCTCAAGCAGCTCGACGACGAGATCGTCTCGCAGCAGGCCCGCGTGGCCGGCGCGAAGCAGCTGCTCGAACGGCAGGAAGCGCTGGTCAAGCAGAACTACGTGGCAGCTGTGTCGCTGGTCGAGAAGGCGCAGGACCTGCGCCTCGCCGAAGGCCAGCTCGCCTCGCTCGAAGGCAAGCGCACCGCCCACCAGAGCGACATCCTCGTGGCCGAGGCCAAGCAGCGCGAGCTGCCCCTCGCCGAACTCGCCGAACAGGGTGAGATCGAACGCGACCTCGCCGAAGTGGCGCAGGAGGCCGCCGAGAACGAGGCGCGCCGCCGCCTCGTGGTGCGTGCGCCGCAGGGCGGCACGGTCACGGCGGTGTCGGCCGAACCCGGGCAGACCGTGATGGCGCAGGCGGTGCTCGCGAACATCGTGCCGGCCGGCGCATCGCTGCAGGCCCACCTCTTCGCTCCGTCGAGCGCGATGGGCTTCGTGCGGGCCGACCAGCCCGTGCTGCTGCGCTACGAAGCCTACCCGTACCAGAAGTTCGGCCACCAGTCGGGCCACGTGCTGCAGGTCTCGCGCACGCCGCTGCCGGCCTCGGAACTCAGCGGGCTGCCGGGTGGCGCCGCGCAGGAACCCATGTACCG
The DNA here is from genome assembly GCF_002116905.1 of Piscinibacter gummiphilus. Lineage (NCBI taxonomy): Bacteria > Pseudomonadati > Pseudomonadota > Betaproteobacteria > Burkholderiales > Sphaerotilaceae > Rhizobacter > Rhizobacter gummiphilus. The sequence goes on along the minus strand of NZ_CP015118.1, from coordinate 6,357,237 downwards.
CATCACCGTCGCGCTCGACCGGCAGGCGGTGCAGGCCTACGGTCAGGCGCAGGCGCTGTCGCCCGGCATGCAGCTCGAGGCCGACGTGCTGCTCGACCGCCGCCGCCTGCTCGAATGGATCTTCGAACCCGTGCTGAGCCTCACAGGACGGGTGTGATGCCCTTGTGCCCCCGGTGCCGGAACACACCATGCTCGATTCGCTGAAGTTCGGATTCGCCACGCGCCGCGTGCCGCTCGTGCTGCAGACCGAGGCCGCCGAGTGCGGCCTCGCCAGCCTGTCCATGTGCGCGTCGGCCCACGGCCTGCGCATCGACCTGCCCACGCTGCGCGAGCGCTTCTCGCTGTCGGCCAAGGGCGCGTCCCTCGCCGACCTCGTGCGCATCGCCGGCCTGCTGCAGCTCAACGCGCGGCCGCTGCGCGCCGAACTCGATCACCTGCCCCAGCTGCAGACGCCGTGCATCCTGCACTGGGACCTGAACCACTTCGTCGTGCTCGTCGAGGTGCGCCGCAACGTCGCGGTGATCCACGACCCGGCCCGCGGCGTGCGCCGCCTGCCGATGAGCGAGGTGTCGAAACACTTCACCGGCATCGCGATGGAACTGGTTCCGGCGGCCGACTTCCGCCCGAAGGTGGAGAAGCAGCACATCAGCCTCGAGCAGCTGCTGGGCCGCGTGACCGGGCTCAAGCGCTCGCTGATCCAGATCTTCGTGCTGGCGCTGGCCCTCGAGGGGTTCATGCTGCTCGCGCCCTTCTTCCTGCAGTGGGTGGTGGACTCGGTGCTCGTGAGCGCCGACCGCGACCTGCTCGTCACGCTGGGCATCGGCTTCGGCCTGCTCGTGCTGATCCAGGTGGCCACCGGCGCGGTGCGTTCGTGGGCCGTGCTGTACCTGTCGTCCACGCTGAACCTCCAGTGGCTGAGCAACGTGTTCGCCCACATGATGCGGCTGCCGGTCAGCTGGTTCGAGAAGCGGCACACGGGCGACGTGATGTCGCGCTTCAACGCCATCCAGCACATCCAGCAGACCATGACCACGAGCTTCATCGAGGCCGTGCTCGACGGCCTGCTCGTGATGCTCACGCTGGGCATGATGTTCGTCTACAGCGGCACGCTGAGCGGCATCGCGATCGGCTGCGTGGCGGTGTACGCGCTGCTGCGCTGGGCCTTCTTCCGCCCGCTGCGCGACGCCACCGAAGAGAGCATCGTGCACGACGCCAAGCGCGAGACGCACTTCCTCGAATCGCTGCGCGGCGTGCAGTCCATCAAGCTGTTCAACCGCCAGGAAGACCGGCAGTCGCAGTTCATGAACCGCGTGGTCGACGCGATGAACGCCAACCTCGCCACGCGCAAGCTCGACCTGATGTTCGGCGTCATCCACAAGCTCGTGTTCGGCCTCGAGCGCATCGCGGTGATCTGGGTGGGCGCCCTCCTCGTCATGGACCACCGCTTCTCGGTCGGCATGCTGTTCGCGTTCTTCGCCTACAAGGAGCAGTTCGCGGTTCGGGTCAGCGGCCTGATCGACAAGCTCGTCGAGCTGAAGATGCTGCGGCTGCAGGGCGAGCGGCTCGCCGACATCGTGCTGTCGGCGCCCGAGGCCGAGGTGGGTGGCGGGCGCGACGTGCGCGAGCGCAAGGTCGAGCCGCGGCTGGAGCTGCAGAACGTCAGCTTCCGCTACTCCGACTCCGAGCCCGACGTGCTGACCGACCTCAGCTTCTCCATCGAGCCGGGCGAGTCCGTCGCCATCGTGGGGCCGTCGGGCTGCGGCAAGACGACGCTGCTCAAGCTGATGCTGGGCATCCACGTGCCGCAGGCCGGCGAGATGAAGGTGGGCGGCGTGCCGCTGCACCAGCTGGGCCTGCGCGCATGGCGCGACATGATCGGCACGGTGATGCAGGACGACCAGCTGTTCGCGGGCTCCATCACCGACAACATCTGCTTCTTCGACGCCCAGCCCGACCCCGAGTGGGCCGAGGAATGCGCGCAACTCGCCGCGGTGCACGACGAGATCGTCGCGATGCCCATGGGTTACCACACGCTGATCGGCGACATGGGTGCCAGCATCTCGGGCGGCCAGAAGCAGCGCATCCTGCTCGCGCGGGCGCTCTACAAACGGCCGAAGATCCTGTTCCTCGACGAGGCCACCAGCGCCCTCGACGTGGACCGCGAGCGCCTCGTCAACCAGGCCATCAAGCAGCTCGAACTCACGCGGGTGATCGTGGCCCACCGGCCCGAGACCATCGCATCCGCCGGCCGCGTGATCGTGCTGAAAGACGGCAACGTGACGCAGGACCTGCGCAGCGTCAACGCGGCGTCGCGATAGCCCGCGGCCATGTACGCATTCCAGAGGGCGGGCAGCGAACCGAACCCGCACGCGCTCGCGGCGCTGGTGAAGGCGAGTGAACAGCACTCGATCGTCGCGTCGCGCGACATCGTCGACATCCGGGGCGTGAAGCTGTGGGCGCAGGGCCAGGCGGTGTCCGCGGCGCTGCACCAGCGGCTGCTCGACCGCCGGCTGCAGAACCCGCTCGAGGTGTGCCTGATGGCCGAGGACGGGGTCACGCCGTTTTCGCTGCTCGCCGATTTGAAGAAGTTCATCGATGAAGAGCATCCGATAGCCAAATCCGTGCGCCCGTGGGCCGGCACGCTGCTGGAGCAGCTGCAGCACATCCCGCTGCACTCGGTGGTGCAGCTGATGCTCACGGCGTCGGTGGCCACCCGCCCCGCCACGCTGCGCCATGCGGTGGCCGCGATGGGCCTGGCCGGCGCGATGATCGCCAGCCGCCAGGGTTCGGTGCAGGACATCCGCCTGGCGATGCTGGGTGGCCTGCTGCACGACATCGGCGAGGTCTACATCCACCCGCAGTACCTCGACTACCTGCAGCCGCTGGACCTGATGGGCCACAAGCACCTGGTGATCCACCCGCGGGTCGGGCAGATGCTGCTGAGCACGCTGACGGACTACCCGTCGGTGCTGTCCCGTGCCGTGGGCGAACACCACGAGCGCCTCGACCGGTCGGGGTACCCGGCGCGGCTGGCCGGCGACGAGATCTCGACGCTGGGCCGTGTGCTGGCCGTCACCGAGGTCACCCTCGGCATCCTGCGCTGGCCCGACGCGCCACTCAGCCGCGCGAGCTTCGCGATGCGGGTGGTGCCGGGCGAGTTCGATCCGGCCTGGGCGTCGTTCGTGTGGGACGCCGCACGCGAGGCCGGTGAGATGCCGGGCCGGCAGGCCACCTCCATCGACCTGTACCAGCAGCTCGCCGACATCGACCAGCAGTTGCTGCAGGCGCGCCAGCTCGGGCAGGAACTGCACGACCAGGGGCGTTCCATCCCGGTGATCACCGTCGTGACCCAGGCGATGGAACGGCTCGACCGGCTCCGCGTGGCCTGGAACGCGCTGGGCTTGTGGCGGGTGTCCGCGGGCGACGCGCCGGACGCCGAACGCTTCGAGCTCGAACTGGCCCACGCCGAGCTGCGCCAGCGCATGCGCAGCGTGCAGCGGGAATGCCTGCTGGTCAGCGACCGGCTGGGTGAGGCGGAGAAGTTCCGGGTGGCGCCGCTGTGGAAGGGGCTGATGGCGGGGCGCGACTGATCAGGGCGCCGTCGCGGTCTCGACGTACCCGAGCCAGCGCATCGCCTGCTCCCGCGAGTCGCCACACATGTCCGGGTCCGGCTTCAGCGACGAACACACGGCGGGCCGGTCCGGGTGGCCGAAGATGGCGCAGCGGTCATCGGTCGTGAGCTGAATGCAGCGCACGCCGGCGGGTTTGCTGATGCCGTCCTTCATCGGCATGCCGGGGATCGGCGACGAGATGGACGGGGCGATGCAGCAGGCGCCACACCCGGGTCGGCAAGCGTGGGGAGCGGGTCGGGCGGTCGAGCGGTCGGACATCCCGACATTATTCGCTGCGGACACCACGTTCGGGGGCGCCGGGGTGTCCCCAGGCCGTGACGGCGAAGGGCCCAGAGCCTAAAATTCACGTCTTGCCCGCTCCCGCATTCCGGTGTAGCCGCGGCCCCTTTTTCCCCCGGAGCTCTTGATGTTGTACCCCCACGAATTCGACGTGATCGTCGTCGGCGGAGGCCATGCCGGCACGGAAGCCGCGCTGGCGTCCGCACGCATGGGCGCCAGCACGCTGCTGCTCAGCCACAACATCGAGACGCTCGGCCAGATGAGCTGCAACCCGTCCATCGGCGGCATCGGCAAGGGCCACCTGGTGAAGGAGGTCGACGCGCTCGGCGGCGCCATGGCGCTGGCCACCGACGAGTCGGGCATCCAGTTCCGCATCCTCAACAGCTCGAAGGGCCCGGCCGTGCGCGCCACCCGTGCCCAGGCCGACCGCATCCTCTACAAGGCCGCCATCCGCCGCCGCCTCGAGAACCAGCCGAACCTGACCCTCTTCCAGCAAGCCGTCGACGACCTGATGGTCGAGGGCGACCGGGTGGTGGGTGCGGTGACGCAGGTCGGCATCCGCTTCCGCGCCCGCGCGGTGGTGCTGACGGCGGGCACGTTCCTCGACGGCAAGATCCACGTCGGCCTGCAGAACCATTCGGGTGGCCGCGCCGGTGACCCGCCGGCGGTGTCGCTGTCGGCCCGGCTCAAGGAACTGAAGCTGCCGCAGGGCCGCCTCAAGACCGGCACCCCGCCGCGCATCGACGGCCGCTCCATCGACTTCTCGAAGCTGACCGAACAGCCCGGCGACCTGGATCCGGTGCCGGTGTTCAGCTTCATGGGCGACACCGCGATGCACCCGACCCAGGTGCCCTGCTGGATCACGCACACCAACGAGCGCACCCACGACATCATCCGCTCCGGCTTCGACCGGAGCCCGATGTTCACCGGCATCATCGGCGGCGTGGGTCCGCGCTACTGCCCCAGCATCGAGGACAAGATCAACCGGTTCGCGGACAAGGACTCGCACCAGATCTTCCTGGAGCCCGAGGGCCTGACCACGAACGAGTTCTACCCGAACGGCATCAGCACCAGCCTGCCCTTCGACATCCAGCTGCAGGCCGTGCGCTCCATGATCGGCATGGAGAACGCCCACATCCTGCGCCCCGGCTATGCCATCGAGTACGACTACTTCGACCCGCGCGCCCTGAAGGCCACCTTCGAGACCAAGTCCATCGGTGGCCTGTTCTTCGCCGGCCAGATCAACGGCACCACCGGCTACGAAGAGGCGGCGGCCCAGGGGCTGTTCGCCGGGCTGAACGCCGCGCTGCAGGTCCAGGGCAAGCCGGCCTGGACCCCAGGCCGTGACCAGGCCTACCTGGGTGTGCTGGTGGACGACCTGATCACCAAGGGCGTGACCGAGCCGTACCGCATGTTCACCAGCCGGGCCGAGTTCCGTTTGCAGCTGCGCGAGGACAACGCCGACGCGCGCCTGACCGAAGTCGGCCGCGAGATGGGCCTGGTGGACGACGCCCGTTGGGATGCCTTCAACCGGAAGCGCGATGCTGTTTCACGTGAAACAGAGAAGCTGAAGTCCACGTGGGTCCAGCCGAGCACCCTGCCCGCCGCCGATGCCGAAGCGCTGCTCGGCAAGGCGCTCGAACACGAGTACAGCCTGGCCGACCTGCTCCGCCGACCGAACGTCACCTTCGACACGCTCGAAGAGATTGCCGCCATCGCTCGTCCCCTGGCCGGTGTTTCACGTGAAACCTTGGTCCAGGAGTTCGGGCAAGAACTGGCGGACACGGTGATCGAGCAGGTCGAGATCAGCGTGAAGTACGCGGGCTACATCAACAAGCAGAACGAGGACGTGGAGCGCGCCGCCCATTTCGAGCACCTGCGCTTGCCGGCCGAACTCGACTACAGCAAGGTCACGGCCCTGAGTTTCGAGGCTCGGCAGAAGCTCGCGGCCCAGCGTCCGGAAACCCTGGGCCAGGCCTCGCGCATCTCCGGCATCACCCCGGCCACGATCTCCCTGCTGCTGATCCACCTGAAAAAGGGTCGCTTCCAGGGATTCGCCGCAAACGACACCACCACCCGGCCCACCGACGATGCAGCCGCCTGAGTCGCAGGCGCTCGCCGCCGGCCTCGCGGCCCTGAATCTGTCCCTGGACGAGGGGCAGCAATCCGCCCTGCTCGCCTACTTGGCCCTGATCGGCAAGTGGAACAAGGTCTACAACCTGACCGCCGTGCGGGACCCGGCGGAGATGCTGACCCTGCACCTGCTCGACAGCCTGTCCGTGGTCGACCCCCTGCGCCGCCACGTGGGCGATCGCCCGGCGCGCGTGCTCGACGTGGGCAGCGGGGCCGGGCTTCCCGGCGTGGTGCTGGCCATCGCCCTGCCCCAGTTGCAGGTCACGTGTGTCGACACGGTTGGCAAGAAGGCCAGCTTCATCCAGCAGGTGGCGAGTGAGTTGCGCCTCCGCAACCTCTCGGCACAACATGCGCGTGTGGAGTCGATGAAGATCGAGCCCGTGGACGTGGTGACCTCCCGCGCGTTCGCGTCGCTGGTGGATTTCACGAACCTGACCTCGCAGCACCTTCTGCCGTCCGGCGTGTGGATGGCGATGAAGGGCAAAGCGCCGGCGGACGAGACCGCCGCCCTGCCCCCGTCGGTGGATGTGTTTCACGTGGAACAACTGGTGGTGCCCGGCCTGGATGCCGAGCGCTGCCTCGTCTGGATGAGGCAACGGCCATGAACGTCTTCGGCATTTCGGACTACGGCTCCTTCTGCGCCGCCGTCCTGCTGTTCCTCGCCCTGCCCGGCCCGGGCACCTTCGCGCTGCTGACGTCCACCGGCAAGGGCGGCTTCCGGGCCGGTGCCGGCTGCACCTTCGGCGTGATGTGTGGCGACCAGGTGCTGCTGTGGCTGGCGGTGGCCGGCGTCGCTGCCCTGCTGGCCTCGCACCCGGTGGCATTCAAGGTGGTTCAGTACGGTGGTGCCGCCTACCTGGTCTGGATCGGCCTGAACCTGATCTTCGCGAAGGAAGGCAGCACCCGTTCGCCCGTCCACATCGAACCGCGGCACTACGCCCGCCAGGGATTCCTGATCACGTTGCTGAACCCGAAGGCCATCGTCTTCTACATGGCCTTTTTCCCGCTGTTCATCAACCCGACGACCCACCGCGGCCTGGTCACCTTTGCCGCGATGGCGGCGACCATCGCGCTGATCACCATCGCCTACTGCCTGACCCTGTGCGCCTTCGCGCACGCGGTGTCGGCGAAGGTGAAGGCGCACCGGCGCCTGTCAAAGTGGCTGCAGCGTGTGGCCGGCCTGTGCCTCGTGGCCTTCGGCATCCGCCTGACCACGAACTGATCGAAGAATCCCTCCCCTCGCCCGACCCCTGGAACCTCCCATGCGCATCTTCTGTGTCGCGAACCAAAAAGGCGGCGTCGGCAAGACGACCACCACCGTGAACCTCGCCGCGGGCCTCGCCAAGATCGGGCAGCGGGTGCTGATCGTCGACCTCGACCCGCAGGGCAATGCCACGATGGGCTCGGGCGTCGACAAGCGGGCCCTGCCGCTGACCGTGTACGACGTGCTGCTGGAAAGCGCGTCCATCGCCGAAGCGAAGCAGCACAGCGAACAGGTGGGCTACGACGTGCTGGGTGCGAACCGGGAGCTGGCCGGTGCCGAGGTCGACCTGGTGGGGCTGGAGCGCCGCGACCGCCGGCTCAAGGGCGCGCTGGAAGCGGTGAGCGACCAGTACGACTTCGTGCTGATCGACTGCCCGCCGTCGCTGAGCCTGCTGACCCTGAACGGCCTGTGCAGCGCCCACGGTGTGCTGGTGCCGATGCAGTGCGAGTACTTCGCGCTCGAAGGCCTGAGCGACCTCGTCAATACCATCAAGCAGGTGCACGCGAACCTGAACCCGGACCTGCAGCTGATCGGCCTGCTGCGGGTGATGTTCGACCCGCGCATCACGCTGCAGCAGCAGGTGAGCGACCAGCTCAAGACGCACTTCGCGGACAAGGTGTTCAACACCGTGATCCCGCGCAACGTGCGCCTGGCCGAGGCGCCCAGCTATGGGCTGCCGGGCGTGGTGTTCGATCCGGCGTCGAAGGGGGCGCTGGCCTTCATCGACTTCGCCCGCGAGATGGTGGAGCGGGTCCAGCAGCCGGCGCCGGCGGTGCCGGCGTAAGCATCGTCGTCCCGGCGAAGGCCGGGACCTTCGGCCTCCGCACAGGGTCCCGGCCTTCGCCGGGATGACGCTGCTGCTTTAAAGGCCCAGCCCCTCGTCCACACCCAGGTGCACGTTCATCGACTGCACCGCCGCACCGCTGGCGCCCTTGCCCAGGTTGTCCAGGCGGGCGATGAGCACCACCTGCGTCTCGTTGCCGAACACGAAGATGTCGACCTGGTTGGTGTCGTTGTTGGCCTGGGCGTCGAAGAAGCCGTTGGCCAGCGTGGCGGGGTCACGCACCGGCATGACGCGGATGAACCGCTCGCCGGCATAGCGTTTCGCGAAGGCCTCCTGCAGCTTCTCGGCGGTGACACCGGCCGGCAGTTGCGACAAATGCAAGGGCACACTCACCGCCAGACCCTTGAGGAACGGGCCCACGATGGGCATGAACACCGGCGTGGAGAGCAGGCCGGTGTGGGCCGTCATCTCGGGCAGGTGCTTGTGCGCGAGGCCCAGCGCGTACGGGCGCGGCGCGTCCAGCGTCGGGTTGTTGCCGGCCTCGTACTCCTCGATCATCTTCTTGCCGCCGCCGGAATAGCCGGTGATGGACGTCGCGCTGATGGGCGTGTTGGCCGGGATCAGGCCGGCATCGACCAGCGGGCGCAGCAGCAGGATGAACGCCGTGGCGTGGCAGCCCGGGTTCGCGATGCGCTTGGTCTTGCGGATCAGGTCGCGCTGTTCCGGGGCCAGCTCGGGCAGGCCGAAGGCCCAGCCCGGGGCGGTGCGGAACGCCGTGCTGGCGTCGATCACGCACGTGTTGGGGTTGGTGATGAGCGACACCGCCTCGCGCGACGCGGCGTCGGGCAGGCACAGGAACGCGACGTCCGCCGCGTTGAGCAGGCGGGCACGTTCGGCGGGGTCCTTGCGGCGGTCGGGGTCGATGCGGAGCACCTCGATGTCCTGGCGCGCGGCCAGGTACTCGTTGATGCGCAGGCCGGTGGTGCCTTCTTGCCCGTCGACAAACACCCGATACTTCATGGTCGATTTCCTCGTTTGCTGAGTCGTGAAGGATAAGCCACGCCGATGACCGATCGTGACAATGATGCGAAGCCCGCACGCCGCGTGCTTCTTCTGCCGGGGTGGCTCAACTCCGGTCCGGACCACTGGCAGACGCTGTGGGAGGCCGCTCACGGCGACACCCGCGTGGAACAGGACGACTGGCACTGGCCGAAACGGGGCGACTGGATGAGCCAGCTCGAACAGGCCGTGCTCGCCGAGCCGGGCCCGGTGTTGCTCGTGGGACACAGTCTCGGCTGCCACCTGGCCGCCGCATGGGCCGGGCACTCGCAGCACGCGGGCCGCGTGGCGGGCGCGCTGCTGGTCGCCCCGCCCGACCTCGACCGCGACGACCTGCCCCCGCAACTCGCCACGTGGCGCAGCATCGTGCGCCGCCCGCTGCCCTTCCCCGCCACCGTGGTCTACAGCGACGACGACCCGTACTGCACCGCACCGCGTGCGCTGCAGATGGCCGCGGCCTGGGGCGCCACGACCGTCGCGGTGGGCGCGCGGGGCCACATCAACGGCGATTCGGGTCTCGCGGCCTGGCCCGAAGGACGCGAATTGCTGCAGTCCCTGGCGGAACGGGCCTGATCGATCAACGAGAATGCGCGCATGGTCACCAAGAAACCCAAAGGCCTCGGCCTCGGCCTCGAAGCACTGCTCGGCCCCAAAGTCAGCGACGTTCCCATCCCCGCCGACGACGGCACGCCCCGCACGCTGAAGCTCACGCAGCTGCAGCCCGGCAAGTACCAGCCGCGCACGCGCATGGACGAAGGCTCGCTCTACGAGCTGGCCGAGAGCATCCGCGCGCAGGGCATCATGCAGCCCATCCTCGTGCGGCCGGTGGGCCCGAACAAGTTCGAGATCATCGCGGGCGAACGCCGCTCGCGCGCGGCCAAGCTGGCCGGCCTCGACGAGGTGCCCGTGCTGGTGCGCGAGGTGCCCGACGAGTCCGCCGCGGCCATGGCGCTCATCGAGAACATCCAGCGCGAAGACCTGAACCCGCTCGAAGAGGCCCAGGGCATCGCCCGCCTCGTCAACGAGTTCCACCTCACGCACGAGCAGGCGGCACAGGCCGTGGGCCGCTCGCGCAGCGCCGCCAGCAACCTGTTGCGCCTGCTCAACCTCGCCGAACCCGTGCAGCAGATGCTGATGGCCGGCGACCTCGACATGGGCCATGCCCGTGCCCTGCTGCCGCTCGATGGTGCACAGCAGATCCTGAGCGCGGGCGAGATCGTGGCCCGCAAGCTCAGCGTGCGCGATGCCGAGAAGCTCGTCACCCGTGCCGTGGCCGGCCGCCAGCAGCCGCTGATCCGGGTCGCGAAGGAAAAGCCGCGCGACATCGCCCGCATCGAGGAGGAGCTGTCCGACACGCTCACGGCCGCGGTGGAGATCCGCGTGAAGAAGCGCACCAAGCGTGGCGAACAGGGTGAGGTGGCCATCCAGTTCGGTTCGCTCGACGAGCTCAATGGCCTGTTGATCAAGCTCGGCCTGAAGCAGGAATGACACGTGCTACAGGAACCGTGAGCGAGCAGGCCGCGGGCGGTTGACAGCGCATTCACCGAGGGAACTCCGCCCGTGTCCGTGGCTCACTCATTCGCAGCATGCGCCGATTCGCAGATGGATGCACACTGCTCATAAGGTAAGCCGCGATCAGTTGTGCATCAGTTGTGCAAAAGCCCCGCTTATGGGGGCATCATGGTCACCACGATCACCGAAGCTTGAGCAAACTTGGTAAAACGGAAGCACGCGAAACGAAAGCCGAACCCGGAGACACCGCCGAACGGAATCGACTGAACGACATGAACTGAGCCGACCCTGAAGGAAAGCTCTGATGGAGTCCCCCACCACGGGCTTCATCAGAACTTCCCCCAACGGTGCAGAGGTGGCCCCTCCGCACGGTTGTCCTGATGCTAGGAGGTCAGCATGGATGTGATCAGCCATTTCACCGCCCGTTTCGAACGCACGCGGGAAGAGGAACTCTCTCTCGAAGAGTACCTCGCCGAGTGCAAGCGCAATCCCGTGGCCTATGCCACTGCCGCCGAACGCATGCTCAAGGCGATCGGCGAGCCCCAGACCATCGACACGCGCAACGACCCGCGCCTGTCCCGCCTGTTCGCCAACAAGGTGATCAAGGTCTACCCGGCCTTCGCCGAGTTCTACGGCATGGAAGACGCGATCGAACAGGTCGTCTCGTACTTCCGCCACGCGGCGCAAGGCCTCGAAGAGAAGAAGCAGATCCTCTACCTGCTCGGCCCCGTGGGCGGCGGCAAGTCCTCCATTGCCGAACGCCTCAAGTCGCTGATGCAGGAAGTGCCCTTCTACGCCATCAAGGGCTCGCCGGTGAACGAGACACCGCTGGGCCTGTTCGACGCGATCGAAGACGGTCCCATCCTCGAGAAGGAATACGGCATCCCGCGCCGCTACCTCCAGCGCGTGCTGTCGCCCTGGGCCGTGAAGCGCCTCGACGAATACGGCGGCGACATCCGCAAGTTCCGCGTCGTGAAGCGTTACCCGTCGGTGCTCAAGCAGGTGGGCATCGCGAAGACCGAGCCGGGTGACGAGAACAACCAGGACATCAGCTCGCTGGTCGGCAAGGTCGACATCCGCAAGCTCGAGACCTTCGCCCAGGACGACCCGGATGCCTACAGCTACTCCGGCGGCCTGTGCCTCGCGAACCAGGGCCTGCTCGAGTTCGTGGAAATGTTCAAGGCGCCCATCAAGGTGCTGCACCCGCTGCTCACCGCCACGCAGGAAGGCAACTACAAGGGCACCGAAGGCTTCGGCGCCATCCCGTTCGACGGCGTGGTGCTGGCCCACAGCAACGAGAGCGAGTGGAAGACCTTCCGCAACAACAAGAACAACGAGGCCTTCCTCGACCGCATCTACATCGTGAAGGTGCCGTACTGCCTGCGGGTGAGCGAAGAGGTCAAGATCTACGAGAAGCTGCTGCGCGGCTCGTCGCTGTCGCAGGCCACGTGCGCGCCGGGCACGCTCAAGATGATGAGCCAGTTCGCCGTGCTCACGCGCCTGAAGGAGCCCGAGAACTCGAGCCTCTATTCCAAGATGCTGGTGTACGACGGTGAAAACCTGAAGGACACCGACCCGCGCGCGAAGAGCTTCCAGGAGTACCGCGACTACGCCGGGGTCGACGAAGGCATGAGCGGCATCTCCACGCGCTTCGCCTTCAAGATCATCAGCAAGGTCTTCAACTTCGACAGCACCGAGGTCGCGGCCAACCCCGTGCACCTGATGTACGTGCTCGAGCAGCAGATCGAACGCGAGCAGTTCCCGAGCGAGGTCGAGCAGAAGTACCTCGCCTTCATCAAGGAACACCTCGCCGTCCGCTATGCCGAGTTCATCGGCAAGGAGATCCAGACCGCGTACCTCGAGAGCTACAGCGAATACGGCCAGAACATCTTCGACCGCTACGTCACGTACGCGGACTACTGGATCCAGGACCACGAGTACCGCGACACCGACACCGGCGAGGTGTTCGACCGCGCCTCGCTGAACGCCGAGCTCGAGAAGATCGAGAAGCCGGCCGGCATCGCGAACCCGAAGGACTTCCGCAACGAGATCGTCAACTTCGTGCTGCGCGCGCGGGCCAACAACGCGGGCAACAACCCGGTGTGGACGAGCTACGAGAAGCTGCGCACGGTGATCGAGAAGAAGATGTTCTCGAACACGGAAGAACTGCTGCCGGTCATCAGCTTCAACGCGAAGGCCAGCGCCGACGAGGCGAAGAAGCACGAGGACTTCGTCACCCGCATGGTGGCCAAGGGCTACACGCCGAAGCAGGTCCGCCTGCTCTGCGAGTGGTACCTGCGCGTCCGCAAGAGTTCCTGACACGGAGGATCCCCGGACAACCTGAAGGAGTCGCATGTTCCAGCAGATCATCGATCGACGACTCGCGGGCAAGAACAAGTCCATCGGCAACCGCGAACGGTTCCTCCGCCGCCACAAGGACCAGATCCGCGAGGCGGTGAAGCGGGCCGTGGACGGCCGCGGCATCCGCGACATGGCGCAGGGGGAGGACATCCACATCCCCCGGCGCGACATCGCCGAGCCCGTCTTCGGCCACGGCCAGGGCGGCAAGCGCGAGATGGTGCACCCCGGCAACCAGGACTACGTGCGGGGTGACCGCATCGAACGCCCGAAGGGTGGCGCGGGTGGCGGGGGCGGCAGCCAGGCGAGCGACTCCGGCGAGGGGGACGACGACTTCGTCTTCCACCTCACCAAGGAGGAGTTCATGCAGGTGTTCTTCGACGACCTCGCGTTGCCGAACCTCGCCCGCACCACGCTCGCCGAGACGCCCGAGTTCAAGACCCACCGTGCCGGCTACAGCAGCGACGGCACGCCCAACAACCTGCACGTGGTGCGTTCCATGCGCGGGGCCATCGGCCGGCGCATCGCGCTCGGGTCCGATGCCCGGCGCGAGTTGCTCGCACTCGAGGAGCGGCTCATCGAGCTGCAGACGGCCGCCGGCGACCACACCGAGGCCATCGCCGAGGTCGAGGCCGCCATCGCCGTGTTGCGCGCCCGCATCGGCCGCATCCCCTACCTCGACCCCATCGACCTGCGCTACCGCAGCCGCGTGCGCGTGCCGGTGCCCACGGCCAAGGCGGTGATGTTCTGCCTGATGGACGTCTCCGGCTCCATGGACGAGGCGCGCAAGGACCTGGCCAAGCGCTTCTTCATCCTGCTGTACCTGTTCCTGACGCGGCACTACGAGCGCATCGACATCGTCTTCATCCGCCACCACACGCAGGCCCAGGAGGTGGACGAGCAGAACTTCTTCCACTCCACCGAGACCGGCGGCACCGTGGTGTCGAGCGCCCTCGTGCTGATGGAGGAGATCGCCCGCGCCCGCTACCCCACCAGCGAGTGGAACATCTACGGCGCCCAGGCGAGCGACGGTGACAACTGGCACCACGACAGCGGCCGCTGCCGCGAACTGCTCGCCAACAACATCCTCCCGCTCTGCCGCTACTTCGCCTATGTGCAGGTGGCCGAGGAGGAGCAGAATCTGTGGGACGAATACAGCGCGCTGTCGGCCGACTCGAAGGCCTTCGCGATCCGCAAGGTGACCGAGGCCTCCCAGATCTACCCGGTCTTCCGCGATCTGTTCAAGAAGGAAGGAGCCGCGGCATGAGTGCTGTGCCCGCCGACATCGATCCGATGCTGCGCCGCGCCATGCGCGCCGCCGACATCCGCCCGCCGCCGAAGGCGGCCGAACCCCTGCCCGCCCCCAGCGACTGGTCGTTCGAGCTGATCGAGCGCTACCACGAGCGCATCAAGGCCACGGCCGAACGCTTCGGCCTCGACACCTACCCGAACCAGCTCGAGATCATCACCGCCGAGCAGATGATGGATGCGTACGCGTCCGTCGGCATGCCGGTGAACTACCGGCACTGGAGCTACGGCAAGGAGTTCATCTCCACCGAGAAGAACTACCGGCGCGGCCACATGGGCCTCGCGTACGAGATCGTCATCAACTCCAACCCCTGCATCAGCTACCTGATGGAGGAGAACACGATGGGCATGCAGGCCCTCGTGATCGCCCACGCGGCCTACGGCCACAACAGCTTCTTCAAGGGCAACTACCTGTTCCGCATGTGGACGGATGCGTCGTCCATCATCGACTACCTCGTCTACGCGAAGAACTACGTCGCCGACTGCGAGGAGCGCCACGGCCTCGACGCGGTCGAGGCCCTGCTCGACAGCTGCCACGCGCTGATGAACCACGGCGTGGACCGCTACCGCCGCCCGAGCCGCAAGTCGCTCGCGCAGGAGCTCGCCGACCGCAAGGACCGCGAGGCCTACGCGCAGCGCCAGGTCAACGACATGTGGCGCACCCTGCCCGCCCGGCCCGAGAAGGCCGCGGAGGAATCCACCGCCCGCCGCTTCCCCGAGGAGCCGCAGGAGAACCTGCTGTACTTCATCGAGAAGAACGCGCCGCTGCTCGAACCGTGGCAGCGCGAGATCGTGCGCATCGTGCGCAAGGTGGCGCAGTACTTCTACCCGCAGCGCCAGACGCAGGTGATGAACGAGGGGTGGGCCACGTTCTGGCACCACCACCTGCTCAACACCATGTACGACGACGGCCACCTGACCGACGGCATCATGATCGAGTGGCTCAAGTCCCACACGAACGTGGTCTACCAGCCCCGCGTGGGCGACCGTGGCTACAGCGGCATCAACCCGTACGCGCTCGGCTTCGCGATGTACACCGACATCAAGCGCATCTGCCAGAACCCCACGGAAGAAGACCGCCAGTGGTTCCCGGACATCGCGGGCAGCGACTGGCTCGAGACGCTCGACCACGCGATGCGCAACTTCAAGGACGAGAGTTTCATCGGCCAGTACCTCTCGCCGAACCTGATGCGCGAGTTCCGCCTGTTCGCCATCGTCGACGACGAGAAGCAGTCGGAGCTGGAGGTGTCGGCCATCCACGACGAGCAGGGCTACCGGCGCGTGCGAGAGGCCCTGTCCCACCAGTACGACCTGGGCAGCCGCGAGCCCAACATCCAGGTCTGGAACGTGAACCTGCGCGGCGACCGTTCGCTGACGCTGCGCCACACGCAGCACGACGACCGGCCGCTGCACGATGGGGCCCAGGAGGTGTTGAAACACGTCGCCCGCCTGTGGGGGTTCGGCGTTCAGCTCGAGAGTGTCAACGGGACCGGCGACGTCACGAAACGCTGGTCGGTGCCCGCTCCGCCCCCCTGAACCACCCGGCCCGGATCCGTCCCCCCGCTGCCGTCCGGGTGGGGAGCGTCGACCGTTCGACGACGTGTTGCCTACCCTGCCCCCGTCCGCCCCGCGGGATCCTCCCTGCGGTCTGCTGTCGTTCGACGACGGTGGGCAACTGCTTTCACTCAACGGCCGGCTGCGCGAATGGCTCGGCTGGGGGCCGGACGAACCTGTCGGCGCGCTGCTGACCGACCTGCTGTCGCCCCCGTCGCGGCTCGTGTGCCCCGACGTGGTGTTCGAACCCTTGCACCACACCGGCCGGGCGGACGACGTGGAACTGACGCTGCGCTCGCGCGCCGGTGTCGACGTCCGGTCGCTCTGGAACGTGGTGCACGAGGCCGATGGTGCGGCCGGCCGGAACGTGGCTGTGGTGGTGCGCCTGCCCGAGCAGCCCGAGGTCCACCCGCAGCTCGTCTCCGCCCGCACCGCCGAGCGGCTGCCGGGCCTCGTCTACCAGTACCTGCTGCGTCCCGACGGCACCAGCGGTTTCCCGTATGCGAGCGAGGCGATCCAGGAGCTGTTCGGTGTCACGGCGGAGGACGTGCGCGTGTCTGCCGAACGCCTCGCCTACCGCGTGCACCGCGACGACTGGCCGGGGCTCGAGGCCAGCATCATGACGTCGGCCCGGACGCTCGAGCGCTGGGACAGCTGCTTCCGTGTCATCGTCGACGGCAAGGAGCGCTGGCTCGAGGGCCGCTCGTCGCCGCAGGCCCTGCCCGACGGCGGCGTGCTGTGGCACGGCTACCTGTACGACGTGACCGAGCGCAAGGCGCTGGAGCACTCGCGCCAGGGCGAGGCGGTCGCCGAGCAGGCGGGCCGTGCACAGGCGGAGTTCCTCGCGCGCATCAGCCACGAACTGCGCACGCCGCTCAATGCCGTGCTGGGCTTCGCGCAGCTGCTGTCGGCCGACGACGCGCTCGGCCTGAAGCCCCACCAGCGCCGCCAGCTCGACCACATCGAAAGCGCGGGCCGCAGCCTGCTGTCGCTGATCAACGAGGTGCTCGACCTCACCCACATCGAGAGCGGTGGCCTGCCGCTCAAGCTGCAGCCGCTGGACCTGCTGTCCGTCGTCGAGGAAAGCCTCGGCATGGTGGAGGTGATGGCGCAGCGGGCCGGCATCGCGCTGCGCATCCAGGTCGACACCACGCTGCGCGTGATGGCCGACCGCCGCCGCCTCGTGCAGTGCCTCGTCAACCTGCTGACCAACGCCATCAAGTACAACCGCAGCGGCGGCCAGGTGGCGCTGGCGGCCTCGCCCCTCAAGCGGACCCGCGAGGTGCGCATCGACGTGCGCGACACCGGCAGCGGCTTCACGCCCTCGCAGATGGACCACCTGTTCGAGCCGTTCAACCGGCTCGGCGCCGAACAGGGTGCCACGGAGGGCAGCGGCCTGGGCCTCGTCATCGTGCGGGGGCTGGCCGAACGCATGGGCGGGCACCTGTCGGTCGAGAGCGAGCCCGGCCAGGGCACGTGTTTCACGTTGCGCCTGCCCGCACCCGACCCGGCCGACGGCGAACCGCCGCCGCGCACCGACCCCGTGCCCATCGACACCGCCCCGCCCCCCACGCCGTCCGGGGCGCCGCGGCGGGTGCTCTACGTGGAGGACAACAGCGTCAACGTGATGCTGATGCAGGCCATCTTCGACCTGCGGCCGTCGCTGGCGCTGGAGGTGGCCGGCACCGGGGCCGAAGGGCTCGAGAAGGCGCTGGCCGATCCCCCGGCTCTGCTCTTGCTGGACCTGGGCTTGCCGGACGTCGATGGGGTCACGCTGCTCGGGCGGCTGCGGGAGCAGCCCGTGCTCGCCGGGGTCCCGGCGGTGGCGGTGTCGGCGGACGCACTCAGCGCCGACATCCAGCGGGCGCTGGCGGCGGGGTTCAAGGACTACTGGACGAAGCCGCTGGACTTGCGGAAGACGCTGGAGGCGCTGGACGCGTTGATGGCGTAGGGGCGAGCAATCATTGCAGTTGTTGCACTTATTGCGTTTGATGGTGGTTTGGCTTATCCTGGAAAGGCACCCTCCAAGCAGAGGGTGCCTTTCCAGGATGCCTTCACCATGCACACCGAAGATCGTTCGCGCGGGGCGCCCGTGCCCACTTTGAGCGAGCCCGACATGGAAATGGCCCGAGTCGCCCAGCGCTGCATCATGGAAGCGCTCGATCGCTCGAAAGCGGCCTCCATCGTTCTCACCACCGACCACGGCGAGCACCCCTCCGTCGCAGTTCCTCCGGCGGCCCTCAAGCTCATCGGGCAGTTGCTCGGAGCCATGAGCGAAGGACGGGCCGTCACGCTGGTGCCCGCGCAGCGCGAGTTCACCACCGTGGAAGCGGCGCACTTCCTGAACGTGTCCAGACCCTTCGTCGTGAAGGAAATCGACGAGGGCAGACTGCGCCACCGCATGGTCGGCACGCACCGGCGCATCGCCTTCGAGGACCTCCAGGCGTACAGCCGCGCGATGAGGGAAAAGCAGTCCGCTGCGCTCGACCGCCTGGCGCAGGCGAATCAGGACCTCGGCCTGGAATACTGATGGCTGGCCGCGCGCGCTACACAGCGCTGCTCGACGCGTGCGTGCTCTACCCGCTCGCCATCGCGGACTCACTGATGAGTGTCGCGGCCACATCCCTCTACGCGGCGAAGTGGACGCTGCAGATCGAACGCGAATGGATGAATGCGCTGGTGCGCAATCGTCCGGACCTCGCAGGACGACTCGAACCTCGGCGCGATGCGATGCGTGACGCCGTTCCCGATTGGGAGGTGACCGAATCCACCTGGAGAAATTTCGCGGAAGGCGAGGTCATGCGTGGAATGCCCGACCCGGGTGACGTCCATGTGCTCGCTGCTGCGATCGGCGGGCATGCCGACTGCATCGTGACGTCCAACCTCAAGCACTTCCCCGAGGCGATCGTCTCGCGGTTCGGCATCGAGGTGATCGATCCGGACCGGTTCCTCGTTCACCAGTGGGACCTCGATGCCATCGCCGTGATCGCGGCGTTCAAGCGGATGCGTGCACGTTGGCGCAGGCCTCAGGCCTCGGCGGAGGACTTCGCGTCGGCCATGGAGCGTGGGGGTTGCCCGCGACCGCAGTTCGACTCCGCGAAGCAGCGGAACTGATCTGAGCCGGGCGACGTTTCGAGGCGTCGTTCAGCCCGGGACGGCCCCGACATGCGGTCGCACCACCGCCAGCAGCCGCTCGGTCCAGTCGTCCTTCTGCCCCACGGGCGCGGTCTGCTGGAGGGCCTGCGTGGCCGCCTCCAGCCCCGCCCCCTTCCACATCAGCCACGTCGCCAGGTAATGCGCCGCGAACGCGCCACCCGCCGTGGCCACGGGGCCGCGGGCGTGGAACGGGGTGTCGTCGGCCACCCGCACGCCCGCCTGCACCATCCAGGGTTTGCTCGCCACGTCGGTGGCGGCCGGCAGGTCGGCCAGCAGGCCCAGGCGGGCCAGCAGCAGCGTGCCGGAGCACTGGCCGCCGATGAGCTGGCGCACGGGGTCGAGCTGCAGGCGGTCGATGACCGCGGAGTTCTCGGCGATGGCGCGGCTGTAGAGCCCGCCGGGGAACACGACCGCGCCGGCCTCGTTGGCGAATTCGAGGGGCTGCGGCGTGTCGACGGTGACGCCGCCCATCGAGGTGACACGCGCCGACGGCGCCGCCAGTTCGGCCTTCCAGCCGCTGGTGCCCAGCCGGTTCAGCAACCCGAACGTGATGAACGTGTCGAGTTCGCTGAACCCGTCGAAGACGACGATGGCCACCCGCATCGGGGTCGGCGGCACGGTGGGGCCTCTTACTCTTCCAGCAGGCTGCGCAGCATCCACGCGGTCTGCTCGTGGATGGCGATGCGCTGCGTCAGCAGGTCGGCGGTGGGCTCGTCGCTGGCCTTGTCGGCCAGCGGGAAGATGCTGCGCGCGGTGCGGGCCACGGCTTCGTGGCCGCTCATGAGCACACGCACCATCTCGAGCGCCTTCGGGGGCGTGGCCGGCGCATCGGGCACCGACGACAGCGCGGCGAACTGGCCGTACGAGCCGGGGGCGGTGTGGCCCAGCGCGCGGATGCGCTCGGCGATGGGGTCCACGGCGTTCCACAGCTCGGTGTACTGGGCCATGAACATCGCGTGCAGCGAGTTGAACATGGGGCCCGTCACGTTCCAGTGGAAATTGTGGGTGGTGAGGTACAGGGTGTAGGTGTCGGCGAGCAGCTTGCTCAGGGCGCCGGCGATGGTGCTGCGGTCCTTGTCGCTGATGCCGATGTGCACGGCGACGGTGCCGGCGGCGGGTGCCAGCTTGGATGCTTCCTGGGCGGTCTTCAGTTTCTTGGCCATGGGGACTCCGGATTCGATCGAAACAGTCTAACGACGGACGGACAAGTTGATAAGTCCGAAGGGAGGGGACGCGGCCTCCTCCTACGGGGCTAGGAAAGCCGATGCACGCCGTCGAGCTGGCATGCATAGATGGCATTGCGCAACGCGGCGATGGCCTCGTAGCGCGTGAAGGTGCGGCGCCACGCGAGCACCACGCGCCGCGTGGGCACCGGCGCGCTGAACGGGATGTAGCGCACGTGCGGCTGGGTGTCCTTCGGCACGCTCAGCTGCGGCACCACGGTCACGCCCATGCCCGAGGCCACCATGTACTTGATGGTCTCGAGCGACGAGCCCTCGAAGCTCTTGCGGATGCCCTCGGCGTCGCTCGAGAAGCGGGCGTACTCCGGGCACACCTCCAGCACGTGGTCGCGGAAGCAGTGGCCGGTGCCGAGCAGCAGCATGGTCTCCTGCTTGAGCTCCTCGGCGCTCACGTGCTTGCGCTTGGCCAGCGCGTGGGTCTTCGGCACGGCCACCATGAACGGCTCGTCGTACAGCGGGGCCACGGCCAGACCCGTGTCCGGGAACGGTTCGGCCATGATCGCGCAGTCGAGTTCCCCGGTGCGCAGCATGTCGAGCAGCTTCGCGGTGAAGTTCTCCTGCAGCATCAGCGGCATCTGCGGCACGCGGTCGATGGCCTGCTTGACGAGATCGGGCAGCAGGTACGGCCCGATCGTGTAGATCACGCCGAGGCGCAGCGGGCCGGACACCGGGTCCTTGCCCCGCTTGGCCGTCTCTTTGATGCCGGCCGCGCCCTCGATCACGGTCTGGGCCTGGCGCACGATCTCCTCGCCGAGCGGCGTGACCGTCACCTCGTTGGCGCCGCGCTCGAAGAGCTTGACCTCGAGTTCGTCTTCCAGCTTCTTGATGGCCACGCTCAGCGTGGGCTGCGAGACGAAGCAGGCCTCGGCGGCGCGGCCGAAGTGTTTCTCCCGGGCGACGGCAACGATGTAGCGCAATTCGGTGAGCGTCATGCCCCCGAGATTAACCGAAACTAACGGATCAGGCTTTCAAATAGTCTGATTTGGCGCCGAGCCATCGGGCCACGTGGCGCTCCGCCGCCTCGGCGTGGCGGTCCAGCATGACCTCGGCGGCCGCCCGGGCCACCTGCACCAGCTCCTCGTCGAGGGCCATGTCGGCGAAACGCAGCAGCGGCGCCCCCGACTGGCGGGCGCCCATGAACTCGCCCGGCCCACGGATCTCCAGGTCGCGCCGGGCGATCTCGAAGCCGTCCTGCGTCTCGGCCATGGCCCGCAGCCGTGACTTGCCGGTGTCGGACAGCGGCGCGGTGTAGAGCAGCACGCACACGCTCGCCACCGACCCCCGCCCCACCCGCCCGCGCAGCTGGTGCAGCTGGCTCAGGCCGAAGCGTTCGGCGTGTTCGATGACCATCAGCGACGCGTTGGGCACGTCGACGCCCACTTCGATCACCGTGGTGCTCACCAGCACGTGCATGCGCCCGGCGGTGAACTCGGCCATCACCGCGGCCTTCTCGGCGGACGGCATGCGGCCGTGCAGCAGGCCCACCACCTGGCCGGGCAGCGCGGCGACCAGCTGCTGGTGGGTCTCGGTGGCGTTCTGCAGGTCGAGGGATTCCGACTCCTCGATCAGCGGGCACACCCAGTACACCTGCCGGCCGTTCGCGGCCTCGCCGGCGATGGTGTGGATGACGCCCTCGCGCTTCGCGTCGCTGAAGACCTTCGTGACGATGGGCGTGCGGCCGGGCGGCAGCTCGTCGATGGTGCTGACGTCGAGGTCGGCGAAGAGGGTCATCGCGAGCGTGCGCGGGATGGGCGTGGCCGACATCATCAACAGGTGCGGCTCCAGGCCCTCGGCCGCGTCGACCAGCTTCTCGCGCAGCGCGAGCCGCTGGGCCACGCCGAAGCGGTGCTGTTCGTCGATGACGGCCAGGCCCAGGCGCTTGAACACCACGTCGTCCTGGATCACCGCGTGGGTGCCCACCACCAGGGCCGCTTCGCCCGAGGCCACGGCCTCGAGCATCTCGCGGCGGGCCTTGCCCTTGCGGCTGCCGGTGAGCCACGCGATGCGGATGCCGAGCGGTTCCAGCCAGCCCACGAGCTTGCGGAAGTGCTGCTCGGCGAGGATCTCGGTGGGCGCCATCAGCGCGCACTGCCAGCCGTCGTTCATCGCGACCGTGGCCGCGAGCGCCGCCACCACCGTCTTGCCCGAACCCACGTCGCCCTGCAGCAGCCGGTGCATGGGCACCTCGCGCTGCAGGTCGCCGGCGATCTCCTCGACCACGCGACGCTGAGCCTCGGTGAGCGCGAACGGGAGCGCGGCGAGCAGCTTCTCCTGGAGGCCGCCCTTTCGCACCGAGAACTTCGGCGCCCGCTGGTGCTCGCGCTCGCGCTTGGCCTGCAGCTGGGAGAGCTGCTGGGCCAGCAGCTCCTCGAACTTGAGCCGCTGCCAGGCGGGGTGGCTGTGGTCCTCCAGCTCGTCGAGCCGGGTGTCGGGCGAGGGTTCGTGCAGGAAACGCAGCGCATCGCGGAGGCCCCACATGCCCTTCGGCACGAGCGGGGCGGGGATGATCTCGGCCAGGTCGGCCCGCTTGAGCCCACCGGCCACCGCCTTGCGCAGGTAGGCCTGCGGCAGCGCCGCGGTGGTGGGGTACACCGGCGTGAGGGCGGCCGCGAGCGGCGTGTCGTCGTCCACGCCGCGGAAGTTCGGGTGGACCATCTCGATGCCGAAGAAGCCCCCGCGCGCCTCGCCGCGCACGCGCACCCGCTTGCCCACGCCCAGCGTCTTCTGGTGGCTGGGGTAGAAGTTGAGGAAGCGCATCACGAGGGTGCCCGAGCCGTCGTCGAGCTTGGTCACGAGCTGGCGGCGCGGGCGGAACTGCACCTCGCAGTGGGTGACGATGCCCTCGACCTGCGCCGTGTCGCCGTCGCGCAGCGCCCGCACGGGCGTGATGCGGGTCTCGTCCTCGTAGCGCAGCGGGAGGTGCAGCGCCAGGTCGATGTCGCGCCGCAGGTCGAGCTTCTCCATCGCCTTCTGCGGGGCGGACTTCTCCTTGTTCGGGGGGGATGAAACCTCGGGCATGGGGCGATTCTGCCCGGGACGGCGCTGATAGCATGGCGGCGCCGTACCCGAATACCTCCCATCCGACAGGAAGACACCCATGTCCCGACCCTCGTTCTCCCGCCTGCTCCCGGTGCTGGTGCTTGCCGCCGCCGCCGTGATGGGCTGCGCGCAACCCGCCGTCCCCACCGAATCCGCGCAGGTCACCACCGACAACTTCTCGAAGGCCAAGGCCGCGGGCATCCGTCCGGTCGCGGTGGGCGAGTTCCGGTCCGTGAAGGACAGCAAGCCCGCCGAGGCCCGCCACCTGAAGGACACGCTGTCCACCGAACTCTCCGGCGCCGGCCTGCTCGACCCGGCCTCGGGCGCCGTCGTGGAAGGCGAACTGGTCTCGGCCGACCTGGGCAAGACGAGCGGCACCGTGGCGGCCCGCTTCATCGTCACCACCGGCGGCCGGGTCGTGTACGACAAGGAGCTGCGCTCGTCGTCCACCTGGCGCGCCGACGCCAACGTGCCGCGCGAGCAGGGCCTCGTCTACAGCAAACTCGTGGGCCAGCTCTTCACCGACCCGATGTTCCGCAACGCGGTGCCCCGCTGACCTTCTCCGCTTCACCATGTCCCGTTCCTACACGCTGGCCGACTTCGACTTCGAGCTGCCGCCCGAACTGATCGCCCAGCACCCCGCCGCCGAACGCAGCGGCTCGCGCCTGCTCGACGGCACGCGGTGGCCGCCCGCCGACCACATCTTCCGCGAGCTGCCGTCGCTGCTGCGCGCCGGCGACCTGCTCGTCTTCAACGACACGCGGGTCATCAAGGCGCGGCTGCTCGGCGCGAAGGCCAGCGGCGGTTCGGTCGAGGCACTGGTCGAACGGGTGCTGCCGGGGAACGAGGTGTGGATGCACCTGCGCGCCAGCAAGTCGCCGAAGGCCGGCGGCCGCGTGCGTTTCACGAGCGGCGACGGGTCCAGTTCGTTCGAGGCCGAGGTGCTGGGCCGTGGCGGCCCGGAAGACTCGCTCTTCCACCTGCGGTTCCCGAGCGAACCGTTCGCGCTCATCGAACGCCACGGCCACGTGCCGCTGCCGCCGTACATCACGCACGCCGACGACGCGGACGACGAACGCCGCTACCAGACCGTGTTCGCCGCCAACCCCGGCGCGGCGGCGGCGCCCACCGCGGCGCTGCACTTCGACGAGGCCCTGCTCGCCGAACTGGCCGCGCGGGGCATCGGCCGCGCCGCGGTCACGCTGCACGTGGGCGCGGGCACGTTCCAGCCGGTGCGCACCGACAACATCGCCGACCACCGCATGCACAGCGAATGGTTCGACGTGCCGCAGTCCACGGTGGATGCCATCGCGGCCACGAAGGCCGCGGGCGGGCGGGTCGTGTCGGTGGGCACCACCACGCTGCGCGCGCTCGAATCGGCGGCCGCCGGCGGCACGCTTCAGGCGGGCAGCCGCGACACGGCCATCTTCATCACCCCGGGCTTCGACTTCAAGGTCATCGACGTGCTCGTCACCAACTTCCACCTGCCCAAGAGCACGCTGCTGATGCTCGTGAGCGCCCTGGCCGGTCACGACCGCGTGATGGGCCTGTACCGCCATTCCATCGAGCACGGCTACCGCTTCTTCAGCTACGGCGACGCGATGCTGCTCGAACGGGCGGCCGCATGAAGGCGCTCCTTGTCGCGCTGGCGCTCGCCGCGCCGCTGATGGCGAACGCCGCACCGTACACGCCGTCAGGCACCTGCGGGCCGTTCCCGAAGGTCGATGTGGCGGTGCCGGCGGGCTGGTGCGTGGCGCTGGTCGCCGACAACACCCGTGGCCTGCGCTTCCCGCGCCGCATCGTCGAGCTCGCACCGAACCGCTTCTGGATCATCGACATGGGCAACTGGGAGCCCCGCCAGGGCCGGCTGCTCGAGATGACCCTGAACGAATCCGCCACCGACCCCGCCGAACGCGTGCGCATCACCACGCTCGCGAGCAAGCTCGACCGGCCGCTCGCGCTGGCCGTGGGGCCCGACGGCAAGGTGTACGTGGGCGAGGCCGGCCGCATCTGGCGCACGCCCGCCACCGGCCCGGTGGTGCAGGAGGTGGTGGTGGACAAGCTGCCCGACGGTGGCGCCCACCCGCTGAAGGAAATCGCCTTCGCACCGGGCAACCGCATGTTCATCAACGTGGGCTCCGCGTCGGACGCCTGCCGCGACGCGAGCAACCAGCCCGCGATGCCATGCCCCGAGGTCGAGGGCGACACGCCGCGCGCCGCGGTGTACGAGGCCGTGCTCGGCGAGGGCACGCCCGCGCTGAAGTCGCTCAAGCCCTACGCCACCGGCCTGCGCAACTCGGTCGCGCTCGCGTTCGTGGGCGACACGCTGCTGCAGGGCGAGAACAGCATCGACTACCCCGACGCGGAGAACCCGCCCGAGGAACTCAACGTGCTGCGCGCGGGCGCCCGCTACGGCTGGCCGTACTGCACCGGTGACCGCCAGGTCGCGCGCGGCTACGAGAAGAAGGCCGACTGCAAGGCCACCGAGGCGCCGGCGCAGCGCTGGCCCGCACACGCCGCGCCGCTGCAGCTGTTCGCGGTGCCGGCGTCGAATCCGAGCCCGTGGGCCGGCCAGGTGCTCGTGGCCTGGCACGGCCACCGTCCCACCGGCCAGCGCGTGATGGCGCTGAAGGTCGACGCGAAGGGTCACCCCGCCGCGGCGCCGGTGCAGGTGGTGGGCGGCTGGAACGCCGCCGAGGGCGTGCGTCCCAAGGGGGCACCCACCGGCCTCACGGTGGACCGCGCCGGCCACCTCTGGATCGTCGAGGACCGCAACAAGACGGTGTTGATGGTGCGGCGGGAGTCGAAGTAGATGCGGTGGCGCCGGCTGCTCGCGCGTGGGGTGCTCGCATGCGCCCTCGCCGGCCGGCTGGCGCTGGCGGCCGCGATGGGCGAGCCGCCCGTCGACCTCGTGGTGCTCGACCAGGCCGCGTTCCTCAAGGCGGGCGCTGCCGAACAGACCGTGCCGCTGCCCGACACCTGGGTGCAGCGCGGCCTGCCCAACCAGGGCACGGCCCGCTACCGCCTCGTGTTCCAGCTCGACCGTGTGCCCGACCAGCCGCTCGCCGTGCGCTTCACGCGGGTCAGCTCCACGCGCAAGGTGATGCTCAACGGACGGCTCATCACGGCCCCGAACGTCGCGGGCCGCGACCACCCGGTGCCCGAGGTGTTCGACCTGCCCTCGCTGATGCTTCGGCCCGGGCGCAACGAACTCGAGGTGGAGGTGCGCTACCGCTCCCGCGCGGGCCTGTCCGCGGCCACCATCGGCCCGGCGAACGAACTGAGGCTGGTGCACGACCGCGATGCGCTGTGGAGCCGCGAGCTGCCCCGCATCCTGAACATGGGGATGATGGTGCTGGCCGCCTTCATGTTCTCGCTGTGGTGGCGGCGGCGCAGCGAATGGACCATCGGCCTCTTCGGGGTGCTGCTGGCCGTCGGGTCGCTGCGCAACTACACCTACTTCTCGGACGTGTCGCTGCTGCCGGCCGGTGTCACCGACTGGTTCTTCTACGCCGCGCAGATCTGGACCGTCACCCTCTTCTGCGCCTTCGCGCTGAGCCTGGACGACGGGCACGCCGCCTGGCGCCGCGGGTGGCGCTGGCTCGCGGCCATCGCCATCGCGATGCCGCTGCTGGCCATCGGGTTCTCGGCCGCATCGCAGCTGCCGGTGCTGCGCACGTTCACCTACCCCGTGCTGTTCGTGCTCGCGGTCGTCGCGGTGCGCTTCCTCTGGCGTTCGGTGCGCTCGCAGGGCGACCTGACCCACGTCGCGCTCGTGGGGTCCTTCGCCGCGGTGGTGGCGGCGGGCGCGCACGACTACCTCTTCCAGCAGGGCCTCGTGCCCATCACCGGCACGTTCTGGCTGCCGTTCGCGATGCCGGTCGGCTTCGGCATCTACGGGATGATGCTGATGGGCCGGCTCGTCAGCGCGGTGGGCGAGGTGGAGCGGCTCAACGTCGAGCTGGAGCACCGCGTGCTCGCCCGCACGCGGGCGCTGCAGACGGCCAACCTCGCGAAGACCCGCTTCCTCGCGTCGGCCAGCCATGACCTGCGGCAGCCCGTCGCGGCCATCGGCCTGATGGTGGGCCTGCTGCGCGAGCAGGTCCCCGACCCGCGGCTGCGCGGCATGATCGACCGCGTCGACCACGCCGTCGCCTCGATGGAGTCGATGCTCAAGGGCTTGCTCGACCTGTCCCGGCTGGAGTCGGGCACCGTGCACGCGCGCGTGGCGTGGGTGCCGCTGCAGACCGTGTTCGACGCCATCGCGCTGCACGAACGCGAGGCGGCGGACGCGCGCCGGCTGACGCTGCGGTTCCGGCCCACGCGGCTGGCCGTGCTGTCCGACCCGGTGCTGCTCGAGCAGGTGCTGCGCAACCTCGTCAGCAACGCCGTGCGCTACACGGAACGGGGCGGCGTGCTGGTCACGGCCCGGGCGCGGGGCGACGGCGAGGTGCTGCTGCAGGTGTGGGACACGGGCGTCGGCATCGCCGCCGAACACCAGGCCACGATCTTCGAGGAGTTCGTGCAGGTGGGTGGCGCCGCGGCGGGGTCGCGCGGCCTCGGGCTGGGCCTGGCCATCGTGCAGCGCAGCCTGGCCGTGCTGGGCCACCCGCTGACGCTGAAGTCGCGCCCGGGCCGTGGCAGCTGCTTCGGCGTGCGCGTGCCGCGCGGGCACGACGAGCGCCGTGCCCGCCCGCGCGTGGAGGGCCCGGCCGCGCCGACCCCTCTCGACGGCCTGCGGGTGCTGCTGGTGGAGGACGACGCCGACGTGCGCCACGGCCTCGCCGAGCGCCTGCGCTCCTGGGGCGCCGAGGTGCAGGCCTTCGACGGCATCACCGCACTGCGCGCCGCCCTGCCCCCGGCCGGCGCGCCCCGCGGCACCCCGATGGCGGATCTGGTCGTCACCGACCAGGCGCTCCCCGGCGGCAGCGGCCTGCTCGTGATCGAACTCGTGCGGCAGCGGGTCGGTGCCATCCACGCGATGGTGGTCACCGGCGACACCTCGCCCGGCGACCTCACCCTGCTCGAGGCCTCGGGCGTGCCGGTGCTGCACAAGCCCTTCCGCACCGAGGCGCTGCTGGCCACCGTGCACCTGGCGCTGGCCGCCACGGCCCTGGGCGAACTGTCGGGGTGAAGATCCCGCGCGCCCGGTGTGCGGGCTCGGCCATTTGGTCGACTTCCGTGGCCACCGGCCCTGCGGAACAATCGGGCATGCGTATTCGCCTGATCCGCTGGGCTGGCCTGCTGCTGTGGTGTGCATTGACGTGCGTGGCCCACGCGGCGGATGCCATCGCCCCGGTGGCCCTGCGCGAGGCCTTCTTCCAGTACGAGGGCGACGCCCGGGAAGTGCGGGTCACCCTTCCCGACACCTGGGGCGCCCGCCACCGGCCCACCGTGGGCCGGGCCACGTACCGCATCCCGTTCGACCTGGCCGAGGTGCCGCGCGCCGGCCTCACGGCGCGGTTCACCCGCATCAGCTCCACCCGCCGCGTGCTGCTCAACGGCTTCCCCGTGGGCAACGAGAGCCTGGAGGGCAACGAACACGGCATCCCCGACCTGCTCTCGTTGCCCGCGCCCATGCTGCGGGCCGGCCCGAACGTGCTCGAGATCGAGGTGCGGCACCGCGACCGCGGCGGCCTGTCCGACGGCATCGTGGGCGACCCCATCCGGCTGCGCGCCGACCACAACGACGAGCTGGTGGTCGACCGCGAACTGCCCCGGGCGCTCAACATGGGCATGGCGACGCTGTCGATCTTCCTGCTGCTCGTGTGGACGCGCCGGCGCAGCGAAACCACCATCGGCCTCTTCGGCGTGCTCGCCTTCCTCGGCTCGGTGCGCAACTACGCGTACTTCGCCGAGTTCTCGCTGTTCCCCGGCGCCGTGTCGGACTGGTTCTTCTTCTCGGCCCAGGTGTGGACCATCACCCTCTTCACCGCCTTCGCCCGCAGCCTGCAGGTGCCGCCGCCGAAGGGCCGCGGCCTGACCCGCGCGCTGTTCGCGTTCGGCGTGGGCGTGCCGCTCATCGCGCTCGCGGCCTACCCGTCGGGCCTGATGCCCTCCATGCGGATGACGGTGTACCCGGTGCTGCTGCTCGCCGGCTTCATCTCGGCCGGCCTGCTGTGGCGCGTGGCCCGCGTGCGGCGCGACGCCACCCACGTCGTGCTGGCCGTGGCCTTCACGTGCGTGATCCTCGCCGGCCTGCACGACCACCTGTACCAGCAGGGGTTGCTGCCCGTGACGGGATGGTTCTGGATCCCGCTCGTGATGCCGTTCGCCTTCGGCGTGTACGCGGTGATGACGATGAGCCGCCTCGTTACCGCCGTGGGCGAGGTCGAGCGCCTGAACACCGAGCTGGAGCAGCGGGTTCTGCAGCGCACCCGTGCGCTGCAGAACGCCAACGCCACCAAGTCCCGCTTCCTCGCGTCGGCCAGCCACGACCTGCGCCAGCCCGTGGCCGCCATCGGCCTGATGGTGAGCCTGCTGCGCGAGCAGGCCCCGGCGCGGCCCATGCAGGCCATGATCGACCGCGTCGACGAGGCTGTCGCGTCGATGGAGGCCATGCTGCGCGGCCTGCTCGACCTCTCCCGCTTCGAGTCGGGCACCGTGCGCGCGCGCCCGCAGCGTGTGGCCCTCCAGAGCCTGTTCGATGCCATCGACCTCCACGAGCGCGACGCGGCCGCGGCGAAGGGCCTCGCCCTGCGCTTCCGCCCCACGCGGCTCGCGGTGCAGGCCGACCCCGTGCTGCTCGACCAGGTGCTGCGCAACCTCGTCAGCAACGCGGTGCGCTACACCGAACGCGGTGGCGTGCTCGTGTCCGCGCGCGCCCGCGGCGCCGGCGAGGTGCTGATCCAGGTGTGGGACACGGGCATCGGCATCGCCCCGGAAGACCAGACCGCGGTGTTCGAGGAATTCGTGCAGGTGGGCAACGCCGCGCGCCAGCGCACGCGCGGCCTCGGCCTCGGCCTGTCGATCGTGCGCCGCAGTGCGGGCGTGATGGGTCATGCGCTGTCGCTGCGTTCGACGCCGGGCCGCGGCTCGTGCTTCGGCCTGCAGGTGCCGCGCTCGTCGGTCGAGAACCCGGCCGCGGACGACACCCCGAAACCCGAGATCGGCGCCGCGCCGCTCGCCGGCCTGCGGATCGTGCTGGTGGAGGACGACGACGCGGTGCGCGAGGGCCTCGCCGGCCGGCTGCAGGCCTGGGGCGCGACCATCAAGGCCTTCGACGGCGTGCCCGCGTTGCGCGCCGCACTGCCGCCGGCGGGGTCACCGCACCGGGGCGACTTCACCGACCTCGTCATCACCGACCAGCGACTGCCCGGCGGCAGCGGCCTCGTGGTGATCGAACTCGTGCGGCAGCGCTGCGGTGCCACGCGCGCGATGGTGGTCACCGGCGACACTTCGCCGGGCGACCTCACGCTGCTGGAAGCCTCGGGCGTGCCGGTGCTGCACAAGCCCTTCCGCAGCGAGGCGCTGCTGGCCGCCGTGCTGCAGGCACGGGCCACGGTGGCCGTGGGGGAGGTGGTGTAGCGGCACCGAGGCTGTCACGAAAACGTCACCGGAGGTCGTTACTTTCCAGGGCTTTTGGCCTACGAGACCCATCCCGTGCGACCCGTGCCCTTCACACTCCGACATGGTTTCCTGCTTTCCGCGGTCGTCCTGGCGCTGACCGCCTGCGGCAGCGACGACGACACCACGGTCGCCGCGCCCCTCGGCGCCCCGACGCTCGCGTTCACGCCGCCGGGTGAAAGCCTCGACCTCAGCAACTACACGCAGACCGGCCGCTACACGCTGCCGGTCGCGACGGGCGCCGGCGTCAACCAGATCGCCGCGGAAGTCTCGGCCGTCACGTACGACGCCGCCACCGACAGCCTGTTCATCGTCGGCGACGAAGGCACGTACATCACGCAGATCTCGAAGACCGGCCAGGTGATCGACACCATGTCGCTGCCCGCCGGCCTCTTCGCGGATCCGGAAGGCATCGCCGCGATTGGCAACGGCCAGTTCGTCGTCGCCGACGAACGCGTGCGCAGCGCGAACCTCTTCACCTACAAGGCGGGCACGACGCTCGACGCCGCCACGGTGCGCACGGTGAAGCTCGCCACCACGGTGGGCAACATCGGCCTCGAAGGGGTCACGTTCGACCCGATGACCAACGGCTACGTGTTCGTCAAGGAGATGACGCCGCAGGGCATCTTCCAGACCACGATCGACTTCGTCGCGGGCACGGCCTCGAACGGTTCCGCCACGACGGAGACTCCGAAGGACCTGTTCGACCCGGCCAAGCTGAACGTCGCCGACTTCGGCGACATCCATGCGCTGTCGAACGTGCTGCCGTCGACCGCCCCGGACTACTCGCACCTGATCGTGCTGAGCAACGACACGGGACGCCTCGTCAAGACCGACCGCACCGGGCGCGTGTACGGCACGCTCGACATCCTGCAGTCGGCCCAGCACGAAGGGGTCACCTTCGACAAGCAGCTGAACCTGTACGTGACGAACGAGGCCGGCGGCGGCTCGCAGGCCCTGCCCCAGCTGTGGGTGTTCGCACCGACCCGTTCGGCGAACGCCGTGGGCCTCGGCAGCAACCTGTACCTCACGTTCTCCGCGAACGTCTTGGCCGGCACCGGCAACATCACGCTGATCGGCAGCGGCGGCGACACCCGCACCATCGCGGTCACCGACACCACGCAGGTCACGATCTCGGGCGCGACGGTCAAGATCAACCCGACGGCCGACCTGGTGCCGAACACCGCGTACAGCGTCCAGTTCGCCAGCGGCGTGTTCCGCGATGCCGCGGGCACCGCCACGCAGGCCGTGTCCGACGCACAGAAGCTCGCCTTCACGTCGGTGCCCGACACCACGGCGCCCACGCTCGCATCCAGCACGCCGATCGACAACGCCACGGCCATCGCCGAGGGCGGCAACCTCACGTTCACGTTCAGCGAACCCGTCAAGGCCGGCACCGGCGCCTTCACGATCAGCAACGGCAGCGACGATGTCCGCACCATCGCGGCGACGGACACCACGCAGGTGACCTTCAACGGCACCACGGTCACCGTCAACCCGACGGCCGACCTGCGCAGCGGCACGGCCTACCACGTGCTGGTGGCCGCCACCGCCGTGACCGACACCGTGGGCAACGCGTTCGCGGGCATCAGCGACACCACGGCCCTGAACTTCGTCACGGCCGGCACCACGCCGCCCACCACGCTCGCCGCGGGCGACCTGCTGTTCATCGCGGTGAACGGCGACGCCACGGACGCCTTCGCCTTCATCCTGATGCGCGACATCACGGCCGGCACGCAGATCGCCTTCAGCGACCGCGACAGCCTGACCGCCACCAACGAATCGGCCTTCATGTGGACCGCCGACCGCGCCTACGCCGCCGGCACCATCGTGACCGTGCTGCCGGACGCCGCCACGCCCACCACCGACAAGGGCAACATCGTCGGCTCGGGCGGCGGCATCAGCACCTCCACCGAAACGATCTTCGCGTTCCAGGGCAGCATCCCCACCCTGCCGGTGGCCGCGGGTGCGCCGACGCTGGTGGTCGACCGCTACCTCGCCGCGATCAACATGGGCACGGCGGGCCCGCTCGACGCCACGCTGCAGGCGGCGCTGAACCCCGCGGGCGCGTTCATCGCGTTCACGCCGGACGACAACGTGCGCTACGGCGGCACGCTCTCGATCGCCGACCCGGCCGCACTGCGCGCGGCCATCGCCAACACGGCGAACTGGGTGCGCAACGACACCACCGCCTTCCCGGTGACGGCGGGTTCGCTGTACCCCTGACGGGGCACGGCGCCGGCCGCGTCAGCGGTCGGCGCCGAAGACCAGTCCGAGCCGCGCCGCGGCCACCACGGCCTGCGTGCGCGACGTCACCTCCAGCTTGCGGAAGATCGCCGCGAGGTGGGTCTTGACGGTGGACTCGGCGAGGTCGAGCTCGCGGCAGATCAGCTTGTTCGGCTTGCCCGCCACCAGCAGGCGCAGCACGTCGGCCTGGCGGGGCGACAGGCCACCCGGGCCGGTGGCCTCGGGATCGTCGGCCACGGGCGCTTCCACCTTGGCCACGGGAGCCGGCTCGCCGCGCGCGTGCCCGAGCACCGACGGCGGCAGGTAGACCCCACCGGCCAGCACCACCCTCAGCGCGGCCTGCATGACCCCGGCCTTGGCCGTCTTCGGCACGAAGCCGGCGGCTCCGGCATCGATGGCCGACAGCACGGTCTCGGGCGTCTCGTCGGCTGACAGCACGACGACGGTGACATCGGGCGCCTGCTCGCGCAGGCGCTGCAACCCCTGCACGCCGGCGCTGTCGGGCAGCCCCAGGTCGAGCAGCACGAGCTCGAAGCCGCCATCGGACCGGAGCAGGCCCAGCGCCTCGGCGATGTCGCCGGCCTGGTGCAGCTGGACGTCGGGGAACCCGTGCGAGATGAGCATCGCCAGGCCTTCGCGGAACAGGGTGTGGTCGTCGACGAGGAGCGTTTTCATGCCGGATGGCGGAGCACGGGATCGTTCGATTATCGGTGCTCGGACCGGCGCGGCCTCATCCGGATGGCCGATGCCGGCATGTGGCGCGGTCACCCGTCACACCGATCCCGGTTTTGTTTCCGCGCTGACACAGTCTCGGCAGGCGGATTCCAGGTGGGGTCCGCGTCGACACAAGGGCGCCCGGGAGGCGCCTTCACTGGGAGATCACCCGATGCGCTTGCATTCCCTCTTGGCGACCCTCGCGGTCGCCGGTCTCGTCACCGCCTGCGGTGGTGACGGTGGCGATGGCGGCACCACGACGCCGACCACGTCTTCTGTCGCTCTGTCCGGCGTCGCCGCCAAGGGCGCGCTGCAGTTCGCACTCGTTTCCGTGCACCCCGTCAAGGCCGACGGCACGGTGGACCTGACCAAGACGCTGTCGTCCGTCGAATCCGACGCTGACGGCAAGTACACGCTGCCGAGCTTCGAAGGCGTCCGCGGCACCCCGTACGTGGTGCGTGTCTCGGCCATCTCCGGCAAGACCAAGACCCTCGACGAAGTCACCGGCCAGGCCGTTTCGCTTCCCGACGGCTTCTCGCTGCGCAGCCTCGTGATCGCCCCGACGACGGGCACCACGACCATCACGTCGCACGTGACGCCGTTCACGGAACTCGCCGCGGCCGCCGCTGCCGGCGCGCAAGGCGGCATCACCGCCACCAACGCGACGACCGCGCTGTCGAACGTGCGCCAGCTGCTGGGCTTCGACTCCTCGGTGATCGCCCCGACCACGCTCCAGAACGCCACGACCCCGGAGCAGCAGGCCCTCGCCGTGATGCTGACCGCCGTGTCCAAGCTCGCGAACGACGGCGGCCTCGGCTGCTCGGCCACCGACCTCGGTGCCCGCACGAAATGCGTGGTCGACGCGCTGGCCGCCTCGGCGTCCATCACCTCCACGAACCCCGGGACCGTCGGCGGCGTCAACGTCGCCGAGAAGCTGGTCGCCGCGGCTGAAGCCGTCGTGGCGGACCCGCAGCTGACCGCTGGCACGACCATCAACGAAGGCACGGTCGCCGGCGTCGTCGGCAAGCTCGAAGGCGACGGCAAGCCCGCCCCGGCCGGCAACGTCACCGCCATCGCCGCCGCGACCCAGCTGTTCACCGGCATCCGCAGCGACTTCCAGGCCCTGTTCAGCAAGGGCGGCGCCACGTCGATCGCCAAGGGCGCCGTGAACCAGGAAGCCTTCAAGTTCGTCGAAGCCATGGAGGCCGTGCAGGCTCCCGCCGAGATGGTCGTGAAGGACGCCGGCGCGATCATCACCGGCATCGACATGTACAACGACTTCATGTTCGGCACGGGCGCGATGACCCGCAACCGCGGCG
The DNA here is from genome assembly GCF_002116905.1 of Piscinibacter gummiphilus. Classification (NCBI taxonomy): domain Bacteria; kingdom Pseudomonadati; phylum Pseudomonadota; class Betaproteobacteria; order Burkholderiales; family Sphaerotilaceae; genus Rhizobacter; species Rhizobacter gummiphilus. The sequence continues at coordinate 6,322,072 of NZ_CP015118.1, read as the reverse complement.
ACGAGCAGAACGGTTTCCCGACCGTCGGCTGCTCGCTCTACACGACGGCGCAGAACACCGAACTCGCCACGTCGAAGGACAACGCCAAGTTCATCGGCTGCACGGTCAACTACAAGGTGGTCTTCACCTTCACGAACAACGGGACCGTGGCGACGCGGTACCGCCACGGCTTCTCGATCGAGCCGAAGGCCGATGGCACGTTCGCCTACTCGACCCGCGCCCGCCGCACCACGAGCTGCAACCCGGCACCGTGCGCCAACCCGGTCAACGAGGCGCTGTCCGAGTCGGTCGTCGGCGTCGCCACCCCGACGATCGTCAACAACCGCATCACGGCCGTCCAGCTGGTGGGTGACTTCGCCGCCGCGTTCGAGACCGGTGGCACCACCCTCATCGACGCGAAGACCACGGTCGACCTGTCGGGCACCCGCACGATCGGCGCCGACAACATGTCGTCGACGACCTTCAAGGGCACGGCCAAGTCGTACAAGGCCGACGGCACGCTGCTCGGCACGCTGGACGTGAAGTCGGGTTCGACCTCGGAGATCCCGATGTCGTGGGACGCGAACGGTAACCTCGTGGCCCGCAACGCTCCGACGGCGGTCGAGCCGGCCGGCGGCGACATCGCCACCGCCTCCATCGACCTCGTGTGGACCACCGGCAACTCCGAGTTCGCCGGCACCCTGGCCCTGACGGACAACGCCTGGGACAAGTCGCTGACGTCGCACATCCCGACGAAGGGCACGCTGACCGGTTCGCTGCGCAACATCAGCAACGGCACGACGAACGAGTTCCTGGCCGGTTCGCTGACCGCCGCCATCACCGGCTATGGCAACTACACGGCCACCGCCGAGGACAGCGCCACGAACAACTTCAACACGTCGCTGACGTTCACGGGTTCCGTGACCGCCCCGACCCGTCCGAAGCTCGAACTGACGCTGAACACGGCCATGGCCAGCCACGAAGACGGCCCGGCCACCGTGACGCTGAGCTACCGCTCGATCGTCAACGGCACGCCGAAGCAGCAGGTCGGCGCGGTGGCCACCCGCCAGGCCAACGGCAAGTACTCGACCAAGCTGACCGAAGCCGCGTCGAACCTGTCGATGACCTGGGGCCCGGACGCGAAGGAAGCCGACCTCTACGTCAACAACACCGAGGTGGTGGGCAAGTTCAAGGACCTGACCCTGACCTTCACCGACGGCACCTTCATCTCGCTCGACATCGGGCTGTGATCGACGCGTGACCCCTTGGCGGCCCGGCAGCGATGCCGGGCCGCCATTTCCGTTTTTTCCCGGAACGCGAGACCGTGATCCATCGTTGCATCCTTTCCCTGGGGCTGGCCCTGCCCGTTTCGGCATTCGCCGCGGGCTGGCAGGTCGACCTCACCTCGTCGCGGCACGCCGACGCGCTGCCGCTGCACCAGCTCGACATCGACGACGTCGCCGGCCAGTTCCAGCCGCGGTCGGGTCGCAACATCGCCTACATGCACGACGAACTGCGCATCTCGACGCAGCGCGGCGCGAACACCTGGTCGCTGCTGGCGCGGCAGGACGCGACGCTCGTGTCCACCGCCGACGCGCTCGACATCGCCCGAACCCTCGAGGCCGTGGGCACGCCCACCGCCTCGCAGCAGTGGAACGTGCATGCGAAGTACCAGAGCTACACCGGGGGCGGGGCCGCATGGAGCCGCACCTTCGAGATCGCCCGGGGCTGGCAGGCCATGTTCGGCCTGCAGGCGCTGGTGCTGGGCCAGTACCGCGAGTTCCAGCTCGACGGACCGGCCGCCTACGACGCCGCGCTGAACCAGTGGGCGTTCGACCTGCGCTACCGCCGCATCGACAGCCGGCTCGAGTTCCCGTTCCAGCAGGACTTCGCGGCCCGCGGCTTCGCGCTGCTGACCGACGGCGCCCTGCGCTGGCGCGGCGACGACTGGTCCGCCGCGGTGAGCTGGCGCAACGCCGGCTGGATGCGCTGGCGCGGCCTGCCGCAGCAGGAGGCCGTGCTGTCGACGAACACCCAGGCCATCGACGCTGACGGCTTCGTGATCTACAAGCCGCTGATCGAGGGCCGCTACACGCAGGAGACGGTCAACCGCACCGTCCCGGGCATCGCCAACGCGCGGGTGGGCTGGCGCCTGTCGCCCGACACCGAGTTCGCCGTGAGCGCTGACTACGTCGACGGCTTCGGCGTGCTGCCCCGGGTGGCCGCACGCCAGCGCGTGGGCGAGGCCCACGTGGGCGCCGCGTACGACACCCACGAACGCCGCCTCGGCGTGGCCCTCGACTGGGCCGGCTGGCGGCTCGGCTTCGGCATCGACCGGCTGGGCGACGAGGCCCATTCGCGGGAGTTCCGGGTGGGCTACGTCTGGGGCGACCTCTGACCCCGCTTTCCTGACCGCCTCGCCGGAACCCGCCGGCGCTGCGACAATCGCGGGATGCTCCAGTTCGAACTCCTCCAGACCGACGGCCATGCCCGTCGCGGCCGCCTCACCCTCAACCACGGCGTCGTCGAGACGCCCGTGTTCATGCCGGTGGGCACCTACGGCACCGTCAAGGGCGTGCTGCCGTCGTCCCTCGAGGAGATGGGCGCCCAGATCATCCTCGGCAACACGTTCCACCTGTGGCTGCGCCCGGGCATCGACGTGCTCAACCAGTTCGGCGGCCTGCACCGCTTCGAGGGCTGGAACAAGCCCATCCTGACCGACAGCGGCGGCTTCCAGGTGTGGAGCCTCGGCGAGATGCGCAAGATCAGCGAGGAAGGCGTGCGCTTCGCCTCGCCGGTCAACGGCGACAAGCTGTTCCTCACGCCCGAGACCAGCATGCAGATCCAGCGGGCGCTCAACAGCGACATCGTCATGCAGTTCGACGAATGCACGCCGTACGAGACCAAGGGCCACCTGACTACCGAGCGCGAGGCGCGGGTGTCGATGGAACTCAGCCTGCGCTGGGCGAAACGCTGCCTCGACGAGTTCAACCGCAACGAGAACCCGAACGCCCTCTTCGGCATCGTGCAGGGCGGCATGTTCGAGCACCTGCGCGAGGAGTCCCTCAATGCCCTGGTCGACCTCGACCTGCCGGGCTACGCCATCGGCGGCGTGAGCGTGGGCGAACCCAAGCCCGAGATGCAACGCATCGTCGCCCACACGCCGCACCGGTTGCCGGCGAACAAGCCGCGCTACCTGATGGGCGTGGGCACGCCGGAGGACCTGGTGGAAGGCGTGGCCGCGGGCGTCGACATGTTCGACTGCGTGATGCCCACCCGCAACGCCCGCAACGCGCACCTGTTCACCCGCTTCGGCGACGTGCGCCTGCGCAACAGCCGCTTCCGCACCGACGAACGCCCCGTCGACGAGACCTGCACGTGCCACACGTGCAAGCACTTCAGCCGCGCGTACCTGCACCACCTGGAGCGCTGCGGCGAGATGCTCGCGCCCATGCTGGCGAGCATCCACAACCTGCACTACTACGTGAACCTGATGCGCGAGGTGCGTGAGGCGCTGGACGCAGGCACGTTCCCGCAGTTCGTGGCGCAGTTCAAGGCAGACCGGGCGCGCGGCACGACATAGGTCAGAGCCGGGCCCTGAACGCCTTGTAGTCCTGCGCGCATCGCTCCGGCGCCTCGAACATCGGCAGGTGCCCGATCTCCGGCAGCACCACCACCTCCGAGTTGGGCAGCAGCGCGTGGATCACGTCGGCCGTGCCCGGCGGGAACACACGGTCCTCCTGCCCCCAGACGATCAGCGTGGGCACCGGCAGGCCGCGCACGCGGTCCTCCACCGAGTCGGCCGAGGCCTGCGCGAAGATGCGCCGCTCGAGCGGGAGGTTCGCGATGCGGGCCTGCGCCAGCACCTTCATGATGGACTTCGGCACCACCGGCGGCTTGTGCACGACGAACCGGAAGACCTCGGCGAACTCGTCCTCCGTGGACGCGACGAGCAGGTTGCGTCCCGTGCGCTGCAGGTGCTGCTGCAGCTCGCCCTGCGGCCCCGACCACACGCCGCCCGCGTCGATCAGCCACAGGCTGCGCACGTCGTCCGGGTACAGCGCGGCGTAGGTCATCGCGATGTGCCCGCCCATCGAGTTGCCGCCCAGGTCGACGGCGCCGAGGCCCAGGGCCTGCACGAACGTGCGCAAGCGGCGGGCCTGGGCGACGGGCGAGTAGTCGGCGTGCTCGGGCTTGTCGGACTCGCCGAAGCCCAGGTGGTCGGGCACCACGACGCGGTAGCTGCCCGTGAGCAGCGCGGCCACGCGGGTGAAGTTGTCCTTGGTGGCGCCGAAGCCGTGCAGCAGCAGCAGCGTGGGGCCGGTGCCGCCGTCGAGGTAGACGTAGGTCTCGCCGGTGTCGAGGCGCACGGTGCGGCGCACGAGGTGCGCCTTCCGGCGGGCGCGGCTCAGCGCCAGGGCCACGAGGGCCTTGTGGATGAAGCTCATGGTGTGTCTCTCTCCGGGGAAAACCGCCCTGTGGTTCTATAAAGTGGACGGGTGTGCATTATTTGACCACCTCCGGGTGGTGGACGTCATCCCCCGCCGCCGAGGGGTGTGCGGTTATCATCGATTCCATGCTTCAACCCGCCCCCTCGATGTGCACCACCGGCCGGCACCGCCCGCTGCCGGTTGCACATTCCTGAGCCCGGCGATCCCCACCCCCACACGTTTCCTTCACTGCGCAAACCATCGATCGCCGGGCCCACCGGATCCCGCGCGCCCCTTTCCCGATCGACTGGAATGCCATGGAACACCTCCTCGCGGACGAGCGTCTGCTCTCCGAACTCGACCACGTCCGCCTGACCACCCTCGTGCGCCGCACGCCCGCGGCGGCCGGCGGCCCCCTCGACCTGCTGCTCGACGGCGCCCACACGGTGATGCCCCGTGAGGTGCCACCCGACGTCGTCACGATGAACTCGCGGGTGCGGGTCGCCGATGTGAAAACGGGCGTGCCCTCGGTGCTGACGCTGTCCTATCCCGACGAGGCCGATGCCGCGGCCGGCCACGTGTCGGTGCTGTCACCGCTGGGTGCGGCGCTGCTGGGCCGGCGGGTTGGCGCCACCGTGTCGTGGTCGGCGCCGGACGGCCGGGGGCACGGCATCGTCGTCTCGGCACTCGAGTACCAGCCCGAACTCGCCGGCGACTACACGGCCTGAACCGGATTGACAGGGCGTGGCGGGACGCCGAGCATCCCCCATCCTCGTGACCCGGAGCCCGCGTGCCCGACCTGCAGCAGTTCGACTACGTGATCGTGGGTGGCGGCTCGGCCGGCTGCGTGCTGGCGAACCGCCTGAGCGCCGACCCGGCCACCACGGTGGCCCTGCTGGAAGCCGGTAGCGACGGCACCGGCCTGCTGCTGCGCGTGCCCGTCGGCGCCGTGGCCACCCTGCCGCGCCCGCTGCACAACTGGTGTTTCGAGTCCGTGCCGCAGCCCGGGCTCAACGGCCGCCGCGCCTACCAGCCGCGTGGCAAGACCCTCGGCGGCTCGTCGGCCATCAACGCGATGATCTACACCCGCGGCCACCGGTCCGACTACGACCACTGGGCCGCGCTCGGCAACCCCGGCTGGTCCTGGGACGACGTGCTGCCGTACTTCCGCAAGGCCGAACACAACGAGCGCCTGCACGACGAGTTCCACGGCCAGGGCGGCCCGCTCAACGTCGCCGACTTGCGCACCGACAACCCGTGGCATGCCAACCTCATCGAGGGTGCGCGCCAGGCGGGCTTCCCGATCACCGACGACTTCAACGGCGCCGAGCAGGAAGGCTTCGGCCTGTACCAGGTCACGCAGAAGGACGGCGAACGCTGGAGCGCGGCGCGTGCCTACGTGCACCCCGTGCTGGCCGACCGCCCGAACCTGCAGGTCTTCCCCGAGACCCATGCGCTGCGCGTGCTGTTCGACGGCAAGCGCGCCACCGGCGTCGAGGTGGAACAGAAGGGCTCGGTGTTCACCGTGACGGCCCGCCGCGAGACCATCCTCTCGTGCGGCGCGCTGCAGACCCCGCAGCTGCTGCTCGTCTCCGGCGTGGGCGACGGCGCGATGCTGCAGAAGACCGGCATCCGCCTGCGCCACCACCTCCCGGGCGTGGGCCGCAACCTGCAGGACCACCTCGACTTCACCTTCGGCCACCACGTCCCCGACACCGCCCTCTTCGGCCTCACGCCGCCGGGCTGGCTGCCGACCCTGCGCGACGTGTTCCGCTACCGCCGCGAACGCCGCGGCCGCTTCACGAGCAATTTCGCCGAGGCCGGCGGCTTCCTGCGCCTCACGCCCGAGTCACCGGTGCCCGAGGTGCAGCTGCACGTCGTGATGGCCGTGGTCGACGACCACGCCCGCAAGCTGCACCTGCGCCACGGGCTGTCGTGCCATGTGTGCGTGCTGCGGCCGAAGAGCCGGGGCACGGTGACCGTGGCGGGCGGCGACATGCGCGAGCCGCCCGTCATCGATCCGAAGTACCTGGACCATCCCGACGACATCGAGCAGATGGTGGGGGGCTACCACCTCGCGCGTCGCCTGCTCGACGCGCCGGCCATCCGTTCTCGCCTGGGGCGAGACCTGTTCACCGAGGGCGTGGAAAGCGAGGCCGAGGTGCGCGAGGTGATCCACGCGCGGGCCGAGACCATCTACCACCCGGTGGGGACGTGCCGCATGGGGGTGGATGACGAGGCGGTGGTGGACCCGTCGCTGCGTGTGCGTGGGGTCGACGGATTGCGGGTGGTGGATGCGTCGGTGATGCCGACCCTGGTCGGTGGCAACACGAACGCGCCCGTCATCATGATCGCGGAGAAGGCCGCTGAGATGATCCTGGCCGGAGGCGCCTGACCTTCGACATCAGAGGTGCCCGTCTTGCCGCGTGACGCCCTCTCGATGTGCTTCCTGAATGAATCGCATCGCTTCTCGAAAGACGACATGCCAGCCTTCCGGATCTGCTTGTTGATGCAGGGGATGCCAGAAGAAGCGAAACGTCCGCCCACCATCGTCCGGTGCGTCGTGCGTCCAGGATTGCGGCAACGGTGACCTCGGGACGCACTCCACGAATGCCCAGACTTGCTGCTCGAAACCCGAGGGCCAGATGCCCATGACGCGCGCGACCGACGCATCCACGATGCCGGACTCCTCCGCGAGTTCGCGCAGCGCGGCCACTGTGGTTTCTTCGCCGGCTTCGATCGTTCCCTTCACCAGCTGGCAACCCGCGAGAGGATGTACGAAAGCAAGTATCTCGACGGTCTCCCCCGAACGACGAAGCACGACGGGGCACACCTTGTTCGGAAGCACATTCATGTGCATGCCGCCCCTAGCGTTTCACATCGGCGTGGATGCATTCGCCAGCGTCGTTGTCGTACATTCCTCCAGCGTCCAAGCACCGATCCACCTCGATGAAGGGCACGAGAGGTGGAAGCAATAGAGCTGCCAGAAATCCAACGGCCAGTGCCACCAAGGAAATGGCGAACACCCTCCTCCCTTCCATCCGCTGATCTCGCTGGAGACGTGACATGAGCCTACGGAGCCTGGTGTTGGACTTGAGCGGATGGGCTGGCCATCGGTGCTACTGACCCACGAAAAAGTGGGCGAAGACAATCGCGACCACGGCGGCGGAAAGCCAGGCACCCACGCGTTTGAGCAACGCGGTGTCCAAGGCCCTTGATGCGGCGGGCTCGCCACGACTGAAGCCCACCACGAATGCGTGTGCCGGCAGCGCAACGACCAGCAGGAACGCCGCCACCAGAGCGAGGCTTTCGCCACCCAGCCGAGTCCAGAGGACCGGCATCACCAGGCCGGCCAAGAGTCCTGCGATCGCTGCGGTGATGGGAGTGGGTGTGATGTTCACGTTGCCTTGGTCAGTCAGAGTTCGGGTTGGCAAAGTCTCTCGGCGAAACACCCTGGTCTGCTTGCGCTTCCATTGCAGCAGCTCGAAGGCCAGGTGTCTCTTGGCGCTGGGCACGGTGGATGAGATGCACGGCAATCGTGCCGAGTGGCGGCAAAAGCCAGACAAGCACAAGTTGAACGATCTTCTGATGCTGCTCGAGCAACGGGCTGCTCACGACCATCACCGAGATCCACAGAGCATAGACGATCAATGTCCCGATGGACGCCACGAGGAATGACGTGGTCATGTGAACGCGACCTAAGGTGTTCCAGGCACGAAGGCACTGCGCCATTGTGTGTCGGTCAACTGCTCCCGAAGCTGGAACCGAAGGCCCAGCATCGTCCGATTGGATGCCGCGTTGCCGGCATCGGCCCGCGCGGTCAACTGTTCGAACTCGGCCGGTGCCGTGTCGTGCCGCGCCATCGCATCGAACAGCTCTTTTTCGAGCGCAACCTGCTCCGCCGCCCGATGCCTGGCCTCCCGCTCCATCGCCTCCAGCGTGAAATCCAGCGCCTCGCGCCGCACGGGATCGGTCACCGTGGCTTCGATGTGTTTGCGCAGCTGGTGTCGCTGGTGGGCGCTGAAGAGGCCGTGGGCCCCGCCCGCGGCGCCGCCGAGCAGCAAGGTGCCGAGGAAGATGAGGATCAAGGCCTGTCCCCGTTGGGTGCGACGGCGCATGGGCTCACTCCATCGCGGCGCTCAGCGCCTTGCGTTCGTGTTTCGCGAGGGCCGCCCATTCGTCGGCCGTGGTGGCCGCGATCATCTCGGCATGCCGGGCCAACACCCGCGTGCGCAAGGCCTTGCGGCGCGTGTCGTAGCCATCGATCAGTTGCTCGAGTTCGGGCCGGGTGACGTCGGGCCGCGCATTGGCCGCACGCAAGTCCTCGCGCATCGTGGTGAACTCGCGGCGAAACTCGGTGAGGTCGGTGTCGAGCCCGCGGATGGCCTCGCTCAACCGTGCCGCACGGGCCGGGTCGGTCACATGCTGCGGCACGGCCTGCTGCAGCGCCTGCAGCTCGTGCGCCATCTTCTGCTCGGGCGTGTGGCGCCACGCGGAACACCCGGTGGCCAGCCCCACCGCCAGGGCCATGGCCCCGAAACGGGAGGTGGCGCGATATGCTGCGCGGCAACTGCTGCGGGAATCCGGCATGGTCCGAATCCTTCGAGTGGCGGTGGAGGGAGTTTCGTGCCGATGCCGTTTCCCCGCAACCTCACTGTCGCCGGATGCCTCCTGGCACTCTCGGCCTCCGCCCTGGCCCAGGGCACCCAGCTCGCCTACGGCGGGCGCGTGGTGCCGCCGATGACGGGGCCCCAGTTGCCCGACCTGGGTGGCGACCCCGCTCCACCCGCCCCCCGTCCCCAATGGGACCACGCCCTGCCCTTCTTCGCGCAGAAGGTCATCGACCGCGGCATCGACCTGCCCAATCCCTACGACATCGGCGCGTCCCTGTACCTCGGCAGGGAGGAGCGGGTGCTCAGCTCGCTGGCCGTGGGCTTCAACGGCGGCCCGAAGACGAACGCCGACTTCGTGAGCTTCCCGCGCGCGGACATCAAGACGCAGTCGTTCCAGCTGCAGGCCGGCGCGTGGGTGTTCCCGTTCCTCAACCTGTACGCGATCGGCGGCTACACGCAGGGCACGGGCGAGATCGACATCGAGATGTCCGGCAAGGGGCTGATGGAGTACCTCGGCGTGCCCGGCTGCAACCTCGCGCCCGCGCTGCAGCCCGAGCTGTGCTCGCGCACGCTCAAGGGCACGGCCCATGCGAAGTACCACGGCAAGAGTTACGGGGCTGGCGCCACGGTGGCGGGGGCGCACCGCAACCTGTTCTTCGCGCTGCCCATCACGTACGTGATCTCCGACCTGACGATGTCGGACACGAACGCGAAGACCTGGAACATCGCGCCCCGCATCGGCTACAACCAGCACCTGGGCGAGGGCGGCATGCTGACGTGGTACGTGGGCGGCACGTACCTGAAGTCGGACATCAACATCACGGGAACGGCCGACTTCGACACCGCGGGCACGCCCCTCGCACCCGTCACGAGCATGAGCTACAGCATCCACGTGGAACCCAAGCACCGCTGGAACGCGCTGGTGGGGGCCAACTGGACGCTGAACAAGATGTGGAGCGTGATGGCCGAGGTGGGCTTCGCCGGGGCGCGTGAAGACCTGCTCTTCACGGCCTTCTACCGCTTCTAGGCGGGCTCCCGCAGGAAACGCCACGCCGGGTCGAGCGACAGGGCCCGGCGCACCACCGCGAGTTCGGCCGGGTCAAGCGCGACCAGCGTCTCCATCTGGCCGCGCACGCTCGTCGCGATGGGCACGCCACCACGGAAAAGCACCCGCGCCCCGGCCACATGCCGCACGCTCAAGCTAATGTCTGAAGTTTGAACTTCAGATTTCGGGCCTGACCCCGGATGGGTTCTGCCTAGTGCCTCGATGACCGCAGGAGGTAAGGTCTGGCCCTCACAGGCTATACCAAGTACCTTCCCGTGGCTCGCAAGCTCGCGACTTCTTGCGCTACTTTCGTCCGTACGTGTTGAAACCGACCGATGTTTTCTGGAATTTCGTCGGTCATGAAGTATGTATTGAAGTGCTTCCCAACCAGCTCGGTTCGATTCAACCTCGATAGCATTCTTTTCAACTTTCCCATACTTGTGGAGTCGCCTTCGCTGCGCAACTTTCTAAGCAGCTTTTGGCATCGCTCTCGCATCATGGGCTTGGTGCAATGGGCTTTCACGTATCCCACGGATACATGCTCGTACCAGCCCTCGGCCAGTTGAGCGAACCACACGTTTCGAGTTCGATGCCGGCGGAGCAACGTGTCAACTGCCAGTCCTGCGTCTCGCTTCTGGAACATGATTCGATAGAAGTCGCGAAAGCCGGCCATGAGTTCGGCTGAATCCACGGCTTCGTTCGGTGCGACTAGTGCATAGCACGGCGCGGGATCGATAGTTGAGAATCGGTCTAAAAAGTATGCCCCATAGCAGGCGGCAACGGCGCAAACCAAGTTGAACCGGCTGGCCTTGTTGAGTTGAACCAAGGCTGACGACAAGTCATCCCATGACAAGAGACTGCTGTTCGCGAACTCCAGTCCGAATTGCGGGTCGCCATGGCTCTCAATGTGGAGAAGCGGCGCTTGGTTACCGCTCCAAGTTTCTCTTGAGAGGTTTACGATAACTTCAAGGAACTCGCCCTTGCTTTCACAACTTCGATATTCAACAGGAAGCTCTAGCGCGATGACATCACCAAGTCCCTTGATGAATTCGCTTAACGCCAATCCCGTTCGAACTTCACCAGCTTCAAGCGATTCGACGATGACAATTCTGGAGAGTTTGAAGTCCGCGGCCATTGCAGTTTTCGCGAGTGTGCTCGCGACTGTTCTATCGAAGGTTAACGCGAAGCCGGGCTGCTAGTGCGTGCAACTCAACTGCCCCGCAGCCGGAACTGCTACCCACCACAGTGGATCGGACTCAACATTGACTGCGTCGTCCCGATTGCCCAAGTCGGCGAACATAGCTCAGGGTCAATTCTGAATTGAACTTCAGATTCCAGCCTTGACTGCGGATGGCACGCAGAGCTATGGATGTCGTCCGACCCATCCGATGACCGCTCGTTGCAACGCGTCGTCGTAATCAAAGTAAATTCGAACACACCGGTCAGGATGTACGCCATCACTCGGCTTCAGGTGCGTGTCAAAGACCCTTGCATGCCCTCCGGCATCCCATGTTCGCTTGCGGCGTTCCGACTCGGAGTTTCTGACGGTCTGCGATTCACCCGAGGCGGTCACGTTCCGCAACTGAAGCCACTTCAGCATCTGGTTGCCCAAGCCCTTCGTCCGCCGTTCCCTCACCATCTCCGCAAGTTGTTCAAGGTAGGCAAGTACCTTGTCCGGGGGGCCGGCATCGGCCGCTAGAGTGCGGGTGCTTCCATCAACATCAGAACCGAAGACAAGTGAATCAGCGAACCGCTGCCGAGCTGCTTCAACTGCCTCAGCAACGGTTTGAGGCGGGACACTTCTCTCGGGCTCGATAGCACCCTCAGCGGTGGCGTCTGGACGCCATTGGAGAGCCTGTCGGACGTTCGTCAACTCATCCTTGAGTTCCCGTAGTTCCTGCTCTCGGATTTCTAGCTTCTTGCTTAGTTGGTCGTTGTCGGTAGCGTAGGACTGCGCCAGGCCCTCCCAATCCTGGTTGTCCCGCATCGGCGCACGGATCGCTTCTACTTCGAGCTTGGCTTGTTCATGTCGAATTGCCGCAAAGTCGGCTGGTTCAAGAACTGAGAACGCAGAGAGACCAAGCAATTGGCGTCGGAGTTGCGCTCGGAACTTCCCACTGGCTTCTTGTGCGGACACGCCATCCGCGAGAAGAGTCCAGCGCATCCACACTGGGTGTCGCAGAGGCTGCTCACTCTGCCGCAATCCCGGCCAGTACAAGCGGACGGCTCCGTTATATGTTGACCACTCCTTGCCGCGCATCTTTGTGAGATGCCATGCGCAATCGTCGTCAAGCAGCGCGACGAGTGCAACCCCAGTGAGATCACTCGCAAGCTCCTGCGCGAAATTCTCTGTGAGGTATGCGCCCTCGTAAGACGACAAAGCAACGATGGGCAGGTTTCGCGTCGGATGCCAAAGTGCTGCCGCGAGAATTTCGGCATCGGTCCGCCCGCGGAATGTGAATGGTCGGGTGGCCACAAGTGTTTCGCCACACTGCCAGTCGTCGAATTTGTCGACCAAGTTCTTGACAACCTGTGGGCACCGAAGGTCCAGCTTGGACGGCGCCAGCCGGTACGCCCCACCCGCAGCCTGAAGTTCGACGTACACAGCAACGCGACCTTCGTGCGTGCCTACTGACACCTGAGTGCGGACAGTGGCCTCACCTGACGGCTCACTGAGCAAGTAGTCAGTAACGCGGCCTAGAGGCGACTCATAGGTCACATCAGAGTAGCTGGCCACCCTGCCGTCGTTGAGCTGTAGCACGGCTCCGCCGGATGAGGTTTGCAGTGTCCCCTTTCCATCCCTCCACGCGCTGACGAGGTTTTGAATCTCAGCAATCCGTTGAACAGACTCTTCAACTTTCGAAGCTGTTCCAGCGAACAGTGCCCAGGCGGCAACCTTCTGCATTCCATGTCCCTCCTCGAACCGCGAGCGTAGATCTACCAGGAGGTCGTTGAGAACGACGTCCTGCCGCTGACAAGCGGGCTGCGGACTTCTTCACAAAGAATGGTGTGGCATCCCCCTCAAAACCTGCTCTTCGCGCTGCCTGCAATGTAGCTGAGCTCCGACGTCACGAAGTCGAACGCGAATGCCTGGAACATCGCGCCCCACATCGGCATCAATCAGCGCCTGGGCGACGGCGATGGCCGAGGTGGGCTTTGCGGGGCGCGCGAAGACCTGCTCTTCACGGCCTTATATCGTTTCTAGGCGGTCTCCCGAAGGAAGCGCCACGCCGGGTCCAGCGACAGGGCCCGGCGCACCACCGCGAGTTCGGCCGGGTCGAGTGGCACCAGCGCCTCCACCTGCCCCGACACACTCGTCGCGATGGGCACGCCGCCGCGGAACAGCACCCGCGCGCCGGCCACGCGCGGTAGCCGCGGGCCCGCGAGCACGGTGCCCAGCAGGTTCGCGGGGTCGGCGGCGGCGAGGCACACGAGGGTGTCGCCGGCGGGTTGGCGGCGCACTTCGCGCATCTTCGCCACGGCCTCGGGCAGCGCGAACTGCTCGCCCGACAGGCCCGCGATGAACCGCCCGCCGCGCAGCTCGCCACGCGCTTCCAGGCGGCGGCACACGCGCACGAGGTCGCGCCAGGGCGGCAGCCACGCGGCCTCGCGTTCGAGCAGGCGCCACGCGACCACGCCGTAGCGGCGCAGCAGCACGCGCACCACCTGCTCCAGGTCGTCGGGACCCTCGGGGTCGGCGGCGACCGGCGGCCGCACGAGCGACCAGCGGCCCGCGTCCTCGATGCCCGACAGCGGCCCGCGGCGGCGGAACCGCGAGCGGCTGGGTGCACGCTTCGACGCGGGCACCATCAGCGCGCGCAGGCCGGCGAAGCTGTCGCACGTGGCGCGCCCGCGCACTACCAGTTCGGCGAGCGCGTCTTCCAGTTCGGACTGCAGCAGGCGGGTGCCATGCAGCATGTCGTCGAAGAACGAGGCGCCGTGGTCGGCGAGCCAGGCCGCCAGACGCTGGGCCCGCGAACCGAGTTCGACGTCGTCGCCGGCCGGTGGCGCCACGCGGGCCCACAGCGGCGCCGCGCGGCGCGGCAGCAGCAGCACCGGCGTGGACTTCAGCGAACCCCCTCCGCCGCCCTTGCCGGTGCTGGCCGGCGGACGCAGCCGCATCCACACGGTGCGACCCGCGGTGCAGAGGTCGTCGAGCCACGACGAGCCGTAGTCGCGCACGCGCGCCGGCAGGATCTCCGCCTCCCACTGCCCGGCCGGGGCTTCGTAGCCTTCGAGCTGCGCCAGCACGGCCGGCAGCGCGTCCGGGCCCTCGACTTGGCCCACCTGCTGCCACTCGAACAGGAAGCGCGCGAAGTCGCGCGGCTCCACCGGCTCGATCTCGCGCCTGAGCCGCTGCAGCGTGTACCGATGGATGCGCGCGAGCAGGTGGCGTTCGCACCACTCGATGCCGTCGGCGTCGGGCGTGAAGCGCCCCTGCATCACGGCGCCTTCGGATTGCAGCGACAGCAGCGCCGCCTCGATGCGGGCCTCGGACAAGTCGAGCGAGCGGGCCAACGACGGCACCCGCACCGGACCGAGTCCACCCAAGCGGGAACGCAGCAGGTCGCGCAACGCGTCGTCCACCGCGGGAACCTCGGTGAAGCCCGAAGGCGGTTCGATGGCGGGCCGGGCGCTGCGCTCCGGGTACAGCACCCGCATCTGCGCGAGCCGTTCGGCCACCGTCCACAGCCCGTTGGACAGGTGCGTGACCCGCCGCGCCTTCGCGAGCGCGGCCAGCCAGCCGGTCCAGCCGTCGCGGTCGGCCACCTCGCGGTCGGTCACCACACCCAGCGTGTTGAGCGCCTCGTGCATCTCGTCGGCATCGCGCACGCGCGGCCAGGCCTCGTCGCGCACGCTGTCGATGGCGTCGCGGTCGAGGCGGCCCAGGTCGTCGGCGCTGTTCGCATCGGTGAGGTGGCGGCTGCGCACGGCCTGCGTGCGGCGCTCCTCGAGCGGCGCGTCGTCGAGGAAGGCGTACGGCTTCGCGTTGAGCACCTCGGCGGCCAGCGGCGACGGCGCGGCGAGGTCGCGCGCGATCACCTCGACCTCGCCCGACTCGATGCGCCGCAGCAGCGCGAGCCAGCCGTCGGCGTCCATCGCGTCGTGCAGGCAGTCGTCGAGCGTCTGCGCGACGAGCGGGTGGTCGGGGATCTGCCGCTCGCCCACGATGTTCTCGAGACACGCCACCTGGTCGGGGAACACCGAGGCCAGCAGGTCCTCCGACTTCATGCGCTGCAGCTGCGGCGCCACCTTGTGGCCGCCGCGGAAACGCGGCAGCGCGAGCGCGGTGGTCGCGTTCCACCGCCAGCGCACCGCGAACAGCGGCGCGTCGAGCAGCGCCTGGACCAGCACGTCGAGCGCCGTGTTCGAGTGCAGGTACTTCGCCACCTCGATCAGCGGGAAGCTGTGGCTCGTGGACAGCGACAGCACGATGGCGTCTTCCGTGGCCGCGGCCTGCAGCTCGAAGTTGAACTGGCGGCAGAAGCGCTTGCGCAGCGCGAGGCCCCACGCGCGGTTCAGGCGGCTGCCGAACGGCGCGTGGATCACGAGCTGCATGCCGCCCGATTCGTCGAAGAAGCGTTCGAACACGATGCGCTGCTGCGTGGGCAAGGTGCCCAATGCGGCGGCGGCGCGCTGCAGGTGGTCGAGCAGCTGTGGCGCGGCGGTGTCGTCGAGGCGCAGCGTGTCGCGCGCCCAGTCCGCGGCGGCCGAGGACGACGGCAGCGCGAGGAAGTCGTCGCGCAGCCGCGAGACCGCCGCCGAGAGTTCGTCGGTGCGTCCCGGTGCCTCGCCCAGCCAGAACGGGATGTTGGGTGCGGCGCCGTGGGCGTCCTCCACCCGCACGTTGCCGGGCTGGATGCGCAGGATGCGGTAGCTCGTGTTACCGAGCTGGAAGACGTCGCCCGCGATGCTCTCCACTGCGAAGTCCTCGTTGACCGTGCCGATGCGTTCGGCCTGCGGTTCGAGCGTGACGGTGTAGTCGCCCGTCTCGGGGATGGTGCCGCCCGACGTGAGGGCCGTCAGACGTGCGCCCTTGCGCTCGCGCAGCCGGCGGTGCACGGCGTCGCGGTGCACGTAGCCGGCGCGTGGGCCCTGGCGCGTGGTGAAGCCGTCGGACAGCATGCGCACCGTGGCGTCGTAGGTCTCGCGGGGCAGGTCGGCGTACGGCGTGGCGCGGCGCACCAGCGCGAAGAGCTCGTCCTCGTCCCACTCGCGGCTGGCCACCTCGGCGACGATCTGCTGCGCGAGCACGTCCAGCGGCGCATGCGGCACGCGCAGTGCGTCGAGTTCGCCGCGGCGCACGGCATCGAGCAGCGCCACGCATTCGACGAGTTCGTCGCGCGACTGCGGGAACAGCCGCGCCTTCGGTGTGCCGCCCACCGCGTGGCCCGAGCGGCCGGCGCGCTGCAGGAAGGTGGCGATGGAGCGCGGCGAGCCGAGCTGCACCACGAGGTCCACGTCGCCGATGTCGAGGCCCAGTTCGAGCGACGCGGTGGCCACCAGCACCTGCAGGTCGCCGCGCTTGAGCCGCTGCTCGGCGAGCAGCCGCGCCTCCTTCGACAGGCTGCCGTGGTGCGCGGCCACGTTCTCGCGGCCCAGGCGTTCACCGAGGTGGCGCGCGGCGCGCTCGGCCATGCGCCGCGTGTTGACGAACACGAGCGTGGTGCGGTGCGACAGCACGAGTTCGGCCACGCGGCCGTACACCTGCTCCCATTGGTCGTTCGACATCACGACGCCGAGCGGCGTGGGCGGCACCTCGATCGAGAGGTCGCGTTCGCGCGTGTAGCCGATGTCGACGACCTCGCACGGCGCGCCACCGGTGAGGAACCTCGCGACGACGTCGATGGGCTTCTGCGTGGCCGACAGGCCGATGCGCGTGAGGGGTGCGGGACACAGCGCCTGCAGCCGTTCCAGCGTGAGCGCGAGGTGGCTGCCGCGCTTGCTGTTGGCCACCGCGTGGATCTCGTCGACGATCACGGTGCGCACGGTGGAGAGCATCTTGCGCCCCGACTCCGACCCGATCAGCACGTAGAGCGATTCCGGCGTGGTGACGATGACGTGCGGCGGTTGCCGCAGCACCTGCTGGCGCTCCTTCGCGGGGGTGTCGCCGGTGCGCACCGCGGTGCGGATCGGCACGTCGGGCAGCGCCAGGCGTGAGAGCTCTTCGCGGATGCCCGCGAGCGGCGCTTCCAGGTTCAGGTGGATGTCGTTCGACAGCGCCTTCAGCGGCGACACGTAGACCACCGCCGTCTCGTCCGGCAGGCCGCCCGGCTCCAGGCCCCGGCGCACCAGGTCGTCCAGCGCCGCGAGGAAGGCCGTCAGCGTCTTGCCCGACCCGGTGGGCGCCGCGACGAGCGTGTGCCGCCCGGCGCGGATGTGCGGCCACGCCGCCGCCTGCGCCTCGGTGGGCGCGGGGAACGTGCGGTCGAACCAGGCACGGACGGCGGGGTGGAACGGGGCGAGCGGCATGGCGTCTGATCTTGGCAGATCGGGTCGTGCCCGCCGATCTCAACCCGTCTCAGGGATGGGTCTTCGCGATCTCGCCGAACGCATGCGCCTGCCACAGCTTGAGCCGCTGGCGCTCCATCAGCCCGAGGCCCGGGCCTTCGGGGGCCGGCAGGTTGCGCGCGGCCCAGAAGCTGCTGTTCTTCAGGTCGATCTTCTGCACCACCGCGTCGTGCAGGTGCTTGATGGTGATGACCTTGGCGCCGAAGGCGAGTGCCTTGTCGAGCAGGCCGGATTTCTCGAGCAGGCTGAAGTCGTCGCCGCGCAGCTGGTTGAGCACCAGCACGTAGTGCAGGCGCTGGCCGAAACGTTCCAGCAGGCGGGCGAGCAGGTCGACCGAGTCGCGGCCGGCGTCCATCACGTGCCAGTAGTTGATGGCGAAGCCGGAGAGGTCGGCCATGTCGAGCACGCCCGACTCTTCCATCCACTTGACCAGCGGCTCGTGCGTCTGCGCGGCGAGGTCGACCAGCACGCGGCGGCCGGGGGCCTCGGCGGCGCTTTCGATGATCTGGTCGAGGGCCTCGTAGCGATCGATCAGCACGGGTGAGGCGTAGTCGCTGTAGAAGCGCAGCAGCGAGCCGTGCGAGCGGTCGGTGTCGTAGCCGACGAAGGCCAGGTCGTGGTCGATGAAGTACTGCGCGAGCAGGCGGGACACCATCGACTTGCCGACGCCCCCCTTCTCGCCGCCGACGAGGTGGATCTTCGAGACCGGGTTCGTTTCGAGGGTGACGACTTGCATGGGGTGGGCGCCGTGGAAGGTTGGGCCCATTGTGCAGCACGAGCCGTGCCGGGCGTGCTGTCATGCCGGCGGGGTATTCTCGCGTCCTCGCACCAACACCGAGGGAACGAAGGCATGACGATCTCCGAACGCACCGAGCGGTTTGCAGGCCTCCAGGTCATCGACTGGAAACCCGGCGAGCCCGTGGTGCACCAGCCTGGCCAGGTGCACCGCCTGAGCATGGACTACGACGACGAAGGCACCATGGCCGAGCGCCTGACGGCGTACCTCGACGCGGCCGACACGGCGTCGCTCCAGGCCCTCGTGATCGGCGCCTGGGGCGAGGCCCACGACGAAGGTCCCACGCCGTTCCTCGAGGTGCTGATCGAACGCGCGGCCGAACTGCCCGCGCTGAAGGCGCTGTTCGTCGGCGACATGACCTACGAGGAGTGCGAGATCTCGTGGATCATCCAGGGCGACTACGGCCCGCTGCTGACCGCGTTCACCGGCCTCGAGGTGCTGCGCATCCGCGGGTCCACGTCGCTCGAGCTGCCGGCCTTCCGCCACGACGCGCTGCGCGAGCTGGCGATCGAGTGCGGCGGCCTGCCCCGGGAGATCAGCGAGGCCCTCGGCGCATCGTCGCTGCCGAAGCTCGAAACCCTCGAACTCTGGCTCGGCACCGACGACTACGGGTTCGATGGCGACGTCGACCTGGTCCGACGTGTCGTCGCCGCGCTGCGCGGGCCGGCGCTGAAGACCCTCGGCCTGCGCGATGCGGAGATCGCCGACGACGTGGCGAAATGGCTCGCCGGCGAGGCGTGGGTGGCCGGCCTGCAGAAGCTGGACCTGTCGCTCGGCACGCTGGGCGACGCGGGCGCCGAGGCGCTGTGCGGCAGCGCTCACGTCGCCCGCGTGCCCGTGGTGGACCTGAGCCACCACTACATCAGCCCGGCCCTGCAGGAGCGGCTGCGCGCCGCGGTGCCCGGGGTCGTGCTCGACGACGCCCAGGCCCCGGACGACGAGGACCGCTACGTCGCGGTCGGCGAGTAACCGCGGCCAGGATGGCGATGCGGTGGGTGGTGCTGGGCGTGGCCGGCAGCAAGCGCACGCGCGGGCTGCGTGATGCCTGCGAGCGTGTCGGCCGTCCGGCCCCGGTGCTGGTGGCCTGGCGCGATTGGCTGCGCGACCCGGCGTGCCTCGCGGCGGCGTTGTCGGCGCCGTGTGTGTTCAAGGTGGAACCGCCGGGCGACGACGCGGAGGTGCACCACGCCCTCGTCGCCCGGGGCGCGGAGCGGCTCGGGCGCCCCGTGCCGCCGCCGGCCGAACCGGGCGAACTCGCGGGCACCGACCTCTGGTTCGCGGGGTTCTCCGACGCGATGGACCGGCTGGCCGCCACCCTCGCGCAGGCGCCCGGCGCCCGGCCGGTGAACCCGCCCGCCGACATCCTCGCGATGACCGACAAGCTCGAATGCCAGCAGCGACTGCAGGCCGCTGGCGTGCCGGTGCCGCGGCTGCTGGGACCGGTGGCGGACCATGCCGCGTTCGTCGCGCGGCTCGACGCCGCGGGACTCGACCGCGGGTGGCTGAAGGCGCGCTTCGGGTCGTCGGCCGCCGGTGTCGTGGCGTTCCGCCGCAACCGCCGGGGTCAGGTGTCGGCCACCACGTCCGCGCACCTGGTGCACGGCGGGGGCGGCGCCCCGCGGCTCTTCAACGTCAAGCGCGTGCGGTCGTACCACCGGCCCGACGAGGTGCGGCGGGTGATGGACCTCGTGGCCGCCCAGGGCGCCTATGCGGAGGCCTGGGTGCCGAAGCCGCGGGCCGGGGCCGGCCACTTCGACCTGCGCCTGCTGGCGCTGCGCGGCGCGCCCGCGCACCGCGTGGCGCGCATCGGGGAACGCACCGTGACGAACCTGCACCTCGACAGCCGCCGGGCGGATCCGGCCGACCTGCTCGACGTCTCCGAGATCCGGCTCGCCGAGGACACGGTGCGCCGCGCGGCCGCGGTGTTCGGCGGCAGCGGCGTGATCGGGTTCGACCTCGTCGTGCACGGCCCGCGTGCCCACGTGCTGGAAGCCAACGCCTTCGGTGACCTGCTGCCCGGCCTGCGCTGGGGCGGCCGCGACCCGTGGGATGCCGCGCTGGAGGCCGCATGAGCGCGTTCCCCGTGCCCGACATGAACGCGGTCGTGGGCTCGCACGACCTCGTGTTCATCACCCTCGACACCCTCCGGTTCGACGTGGCCCAGGGCTGCTACGAGCGGGGCGAACTGCCGGTGTTCGCGCGCCACCTGCCGCCGTCGGGCTGGGCGCGCCGCCACACGCCGGGCAGCTTCACCTACGCGGCGCACCACGCCTTCTTCTCGGGCTTCCTGCCCACGCCGGACCGGCCGGGCCGCCACCCGCGCCTGTTCGCCACCGCCTTCCGCGGCAGCGAGACCACGTCGGCGTCCACCTGCGTGTTCGAGGAAGCCACGGTGGTCCAAGGACTCGCCGCGCGCGGGTACCACACGGTGTGCATCGGCGGCGTGGGCTTCTTCAACCGCCAGACCGCCCTCGGGTGCGTGCTGCCCGACCTGTTCGCCGAGAGCCACTGGAACCCGGCGATGGGCGTCGGCCACCGCCATTCCACCGAACGCCAGGTGGCGCTCGCGTGCGCGCGGTTGCAGGCGTTGCCGGGCCGCGTGTTCCTGTTCATCAACGTGTCGGCCGTCCATTCGCCCAACCGCGCGCACCTGCCGGGCGCCGACGCCGATTCGCTGGAGAGCCACGCCGCCGCGCTGCGCTACGTGGACGGGGCGCTCGCGCCGCTGTTCGACGCGTGCCGTGCACGTGCGCCCACCTTCGCCATCGTCTGCTCCGACCACGGCTCGGCCTATGGCGACGACGGGTTCTCGGGCCACCGCCTCGCCCACGAGAGCGTGTGGACCGTGCCCTACGGCCACTTCTTCCTCGACCCGCCATGAGCGCCGTGCCGACCGCCGCACCCTCCTCGCTCGACGCGCTGCTCCGCCGCGGCCCGTACCAGGCGTACTCGTACTCGTACCCGCACAAGAGCGCGTACCGGCCGCTCGCGGCGCCGCGGGCGCTCGCCGACGTGTGGGCGGGCGAGGACCGCAGCGCGCTGTTCGCCTACGTCCACGTGCCGTTCTGCTCGATGCGCTGCGGCTTCTGCAACCTGTTCGCGATGGCGCAGCCTCACGATGACCTCGTGGACCGCTACGTGGCCGCCGTGGTGCGCCAGATGCAGGCGGTGGACGAGGCCCTCGGCGAACGCCGCTTCGTGCGGCTCGCGCTGGGCGGGGGCACCCCGTCGTACCTGTCGGCCGCGCAACTCGAACGGCTCTACGGCGCGCTGTCGCAGCGGCTCGGCATCGACCTGGAGGACACGCCGTCGGGCATCGAGGTGTCTCCCGAGACGGTGACCACCGACCGGCTGGCCGTGTGCCGGACGATGGGCGTGGACCGCGTGAGCATGGGCGTGCAGAGCTTCTCGGACGCGGAGGTGCGGGCACTGGCCCGGCCGCAGCAGAACGCCACGGTGATCGCGGCGGTCGAGGCCATCCGCCGCGCGGGCTTCCCGGTGCTCAACCTCGACCTGATCTACGGCATCGCCGGCCAGACCCTCGCGAGCTGGGCGTCGTCGCTCGACAGCGCATTGGCGCTCGCGCCGGAGGAGATCTACCTCTACCCGCTGTACGTGCGCGAGCGCACGGGCCTCGGCAAGCTCGCGATCCGCCGCGCGGCGGACCCGGTGGACGACCGGCCCGCGATGTACGCGCTGGCGTGCGACCGCCTCGCGGCCGCGGGGTACGTGCAGGTGTCGATGCGGATGTTCCGGGCTCCGCACGCCCCGGCCGACGCGGGGCCGGCGTACAGCTGCCAGACGGACGGCATGGTGGGGCTCGGCGCCGGGGCGCGGTCGTACACGTCGCGGCTGCACTACTCGTCGCACTACGCGGTCGAGCGCGTGGCGACGCGGGACATCGTCGAACGGTTCGCCGAGGGCGACCTCGCGCACTTCGCCACGGTCGACTACGGGTTCGAGCTGGACGGCGAGGAGCAGCGCCGGCGGTTCGCGATCCAGTCGCTGCTGAGCCAGCCGGGCCTCGTGGCAGCCGACTACCGCACCCGGTTCGGCTCGGACTGGGCCGACGATCTGCCGCAGCTGTCCGAGCTCGCGGTCCGCGGCCTGGCGCGCGACGACGGCGGTCTGCTGGCGCTGACGGCCGCCGGCCTCGCGCGTGCCGACACCCTCGGGCCCTGGCTCGTGTCGGACGGCGTGGCGCGCCGCATGGACGCCGGATGCTGACGCTGCTGTACCGCGGCAGCCTCACCAGCTGCAACTACGCGTGCGGCTACTGCCCGTTCGCGAAACGGCGCGACACCCGCGCGACCCTCGCGCGCGACGCGGCGGAGCTGGTCCGCTTCGTCGGCTGGGTCGAAGCCCGCGAGGCACCCACCCGCGTGCTGTTCACGCCATGGGGCGAGGCGCTGATCCGCCGCCACTACCGCGAGGCGATGGGCCGGCTCGCGGCGATGCCGCACGTGGTGCAGGTCGCCGCGCAGACGAACCTGTCGGGGCCGCTCGCGTGGCTCGAGGACGTGCCGCGCGACCGGCTGTCGCTGTGGTGCACGTGGCACCCCGAGGAGGTGCCGCTGCAGCGGTTCCTCGACCGCTCCACCCGGCTCGCCGCGCTCGGCGTGCGCCACTCGGTGGGGGTGGTGGCCCGGCGCGAACATTACGACGCCATCCTGGCGCTGAAGGCGGTGCTGCCGGAAGGTGTGCCGCTGTGGCTGAACGCCTACGACCGGCGCGGCCCGGGCTACTACACCCCGCAGGACCTCGCCTGGCTGGATGAGGTGGATCCGTGGTTCCACCACGAACACAGCCCCGGCGGTTCGCGCGGCAAGGCCTGCCGCGCCGGCGAGGAGGTGGTGTCGGTGGATGGGGACGGTGAGGTGCGCCGCTGCCACTTCGTGCCGCAGCGGCTGGGCAACCTCTACACCGACCCGCTGGAGGCGATGCTCGCGCCCCGGCCGTGCTCCCGGTTCAAGTGCGACTGCTTCATCGGCTACGCGCACCGGCGCGACCTGCCCATCGCCGAGGCGTTCGGCGACGGGGTGCTGGCGCGCATCCCGATCAGCGCCGCCGCCTGAAGTTCATGGCGGCCCGCACCACCAGGCGCTGGTAGCCCGACCCGAACAGGCGCACGACCTTGTCGGCCCACCAGGCATCGCGCCCCACCAGCACGCGCCGCTCGTTGCGCTCGACGCCCAGCAGGATGCGCTGCGCGGCCGCGTGCGACGAGGTGGCGTTCAGCAGCCGGTCGAACGTGCGGCGGGCCTTCTCCACCGGCTGGCCGGTCCAGGCCTCGGTGCCCGGCGTGATGCGGGCGCGCCGGGCGATCTCGGTGCGCACGCCGCCCGGGTGCACGCAGGTGGCGCTCACGCACGAGCGGATCGACTCCAGCTCCATGCGCAGCGCCTCGGTGTAGCCGCGCACCGCGAACTTCGTCGCGTTGTACGGCCCGTTGAGCGGGATCGACATCAGCCCGAACAGGCTCGAGGTGTTGACCACGTGCCCCTCGCCCGAGGCGGTGAGGTGCGGCAGGAAGGCCTGCGTGCCCCACACCACGCCCCAGAAGTTGATGTTCATGATCCAGTCGAAGTCGGCCTGGGCCACCTCGGCGAGCGGGGCGCTCAGGCTCACCCCGGCGTTGTTGAACACGAAGTTCACGCGGCCGTGCTTGCGCACCACGTCGTCGGCCCACGCGAACACCGCGTCGCGGTCGGCGGTGTCGACGTGCGCGAGGGTCAGCGTGACACCACCGGACGCAGCGATGCGCGCGGTTTCGGCGAGGCCCGCATCGTCGATGTCGGACAGCGCGAGGTGGCAACCGCGCCGCGCCAGTTCCACCGCGAGCGCGCGGCCCATCCCGGACGCCGCACCGGTGATGGCGGCCACCCTGCCCTTGAAGCGGTCGCGGGCCATGGCGATGGCGTCAGCGCGGGTACGGGGGGCTGGCCAGCAGTTCGCTCACCCGGCTGCGCAGCGCGGCGGGCGTGACCGCGGCGGCCGGGACCGGCTCGCCCGCCACGAGCCCCACGCGGCTCCAGAAACCGCGGCGGAACGGGCGGACCATCGCGGTGCCGCGCTCCACACGCGAGAAGAACGAGCCCCACAGGTTCTGCAGCGCCATCGGGATCACCGGCACCGGGTTGCGCTCCAGCAGCTTCATCACGCCGGCCTTGAACTCGCCCAGCTCGCCGTCCTTCGTGATGGCGCCCTCGGGGAAGATGCAGACCAGGTCCCCGTCGTCGAGGTGGGCGGCGGCGCGGGCGAAGGCGGCCTCGTACACCGCGGGGTTCTCGCGCTGCGAGGCGATCGGTATGGCCTTGAGCAGGCGGAACATCGCGCCCAGCACCGGCAGGTTGAAGATGCGGTGGTCCATGATGAACACGACCGGCCGCGGGCTCGCGCCCATCAGCACCACGGCGTCGATGAAGCTCACGTGGTTGCACACGAGGATGGCCGCGCCCTCGACCGGCAGGTGCTCGTCGCCGCGCACCTTGAAGCGGTAGATGAGGCGCGTCACCACGAAGGCGACGAAGCGCAGCAGGTACTCGGGCAGCAGCAGGAAGATGTAGCCCGCGACGATGGCGTTGGCGATGCCCACGATCAGGAAGACCTGCGGGATGGTGGCGCCGAAGTGCAGCAGCAGCCCCACCGCGATGGAGCTCACGATCATGAACAGCGCGTTGAGGATGTTGTTGGCCGCGATGATGCGGGCGCGGTGCGTGGGCGCCGAGCGCAGCTGGATCAGCGCATACATCGGCACGCTGTAGAGGCCGGCGAACAGCGACAGCAGCGCCAGGTCCGCCATCACGCGCCAGTGGGCCGGCTGCGCGACGAAGGCCGACAGCGAGAGCCCGCTGGCGGGCGGCAGCCCGCGCGACGCGAAGTACAGGTCGATGGCGAACACGCTCATGCCGATGGCGCCGAGCGGCACGAGGCCGATCTCGACGTGGCGGCGCGACAGCACCTCGCACAGCAGCGAGCCCACGCCGATGCCTACCGAGAACACCACGAGCAGCAGCGAGGCCACCTGCTCGTCGCCATGCAGCACTTCCTTGGCGAACGACGGGAACTGCGACAGGAACACGGCGCCGAAGAACCACATCCACGAGATGCCCAGCAGCGAGCGGAACACCACGAGGTTGCCGTGCGCGAGCTTGAGGTTGCGCACGGTCTCGGTGACGGGGTTCCAGTTGATGCGCAGGCCCGGGTCGGTGGACGGCGACACCGGCACCGCCTGCGACAGCACGCGCCCGAGCACGGCGAGTGCGACGCAGGCCACCGCGACCCAGGTGGCACCCACCTCGGGCATCGCGATCAGCAGGCCGCCGGCCACGTTGCCGAGCAGGATGGACACGAAGGTGCCCATCTCGACCATGCCGTTGCCGCCGGTGAGCTCGCGCTCGTCGAGGTGCTGCGGCAGGTACGCGAACTTCACGGGACCGAACAGCGTGGAATGCAGGCCCATCAGGAACACGCAGCCAAGGAGCACCGGCACGTTGTGCGTGACGAAGCCCCAGGCCGCGATGGCCATCACGGCGATCTCGAAGTTCTTGACGAAGCGGATCAGCGCGGCCTTGTCGTGTTTGTCGGCGAGCTGGCCGCTGGTGGCCGAGAACAGCAGGAACGGCAGGATGAACAGCGCCCCGATCACGAGCCCGGCCATCTCCGGCGCCAGCCAGGCGACCTGGATCTGGTACGTCACCATCACGGTGAGCGCGAACTTGAAGAGGTTGTCGTTGCCGGCGCCGAGGAACTGCGTCCAGAAGAACGGCGCGAAACGCCGCTGGGACAGCAGGGCGAACTGGTTCGGGTGCGGGGCGTGGCTCAAGCGGATTCCTCGGGGCGGCGACGGTTCGGGAAGGGTTGTAGCACCGAATCAGCGGATCGCGATGGGGCGGGACCCGAGGCCGCTGCGTTCGAGCCACAGGAACACGGAATCGGCGGTCACCGTGTAGATGCGGCCGCTGTAGCGGTACTTGTCGGGGTGGTCGTCGAACGCGATGTTGGCCTGGGTGACCCGGGCACCGAGGCGCTGGAAGGTCGACAGGTGGATCGTGCCCGGCTGGTAGCCCTTGAGGTTCAGCCACGACTGGGCGCGGCTGCGGTTGCTGGCGTCGCCGTCCTCGGCCATGGCCAGCGTCTCGATCGCCCACTGGTTCGACTGCTGGTACTTCTTGCCCCAGGCGTAGGCCAGCATGCTGTACTCGGGCGTGTGCAGGCGGGAGAGGCGGCCGTTGTCGCGCAGCACCGCCAGCAGGTGCGCCTGCACCTCGGGCTTCGGCACGACGATGCCGGCCTCGTAGTCGAACGGGTCGTCGAGGAAGAACTCGCCGAGGCCCTGGCGGAAGATCGCCGAGGTGTCGGTGCCGCATTCGTTGAGCTTGTGCACCACGCGCCACACGTCGCCGTCGCGGTACGCGAAGCCGAGGTGGGAGTAGCGCTGGCCGTACTCGCGCAGGTCCTGGCCCACGCGGGCGATGACCACCACGTCGGCGCCGCTGCCCTTCAGGTGCTGCTCCACCTTCCCGGCCAGCGCCAGGCCGCGGGTGAGGGCCTGGGTGTCCGGGGCCTTCTGCTCGCAGGTCTGGCCGGCGTGGGCGGGGGCGGTGGCGATCGCGAGGGCCAGGATGAGGCCGGCCAGCACGACACCGGCCAGGAGGCGGCGCGCGCTCATCGCGTCACCCGTTCGTTGTAGAGCAGCGCCTTGCCCACCTCGTTCGGGATGAACGCGATGGCCGTGCCGGCGGCCGAGAGCACCATCCCGGCGCCGACGGCGCTGGCGGTCACCGCGGTGCCCACGCCGACCGACAGGCCGCCCACCGCCTGGCCAGCCAGGCGAACGGTGCAGCGCACGCCGGTGGCGACGTTCTCGAGCACCCACACCGCCCCGTCGACCGAGGCCTCGACGGCGATGACGGTGAACACGGCGCCGGCCGACAGCACCGCGGACGGGCCGATCACCGAGATCGCGACGGGCAGCATCGAGATGCCGGCGCTCGCTTCCGAGGCGCCCGAGCGGTGCGCCTGGGCGGGGGTGTGCAGGACCAGGGCAGCGGCGAGGGCCGCGCCGAGGGACAGTTGCTTGAAGCGGTTCATGGCGGAGGTCTCCGGGTGGCGTCGTGAGGTCATTCGAACGATTGGCCGCGGTCGGCCAGCTGGGCTTCGTGGGCGTCGCGCAGGGTCTTGGCCAGCGTGAACACGGACGAGATCAGGAACAGCCAGCTGACACCGAGGAAGGCCTTGTAGGTCGGGTTGATGTCCATGCGGTACAGGCCCCAGGCGGTCAGGCCCATCGCCAGCGCGAAGCCGCCCCACACCACCAGCTTCCACATCGGGGTGTCGTTGCTGCGGCCTTCGTTGTCGCGAACGAATTTCGAGAGGCCGAAGGCGGTGGAGAGGCAGAAGACGTAGCCCATGACCATGAACGCGCGGTCCAGGTCCTGGCCCGGCAGGTACGCGAGGCCGGTGGCGCACAGCGCGACGGCGAGGCCGAAGGAGACCCAGACCTGCAGTTTCCAGGCGCGGGTGTCGTGGCGGGCGGCGGGAGCGTTCATGGTCGTCTTCAGGGGTGGAGTGAACATGGCTGAATGGTCGTCGGTGACCGCCTTGGTATCAATCCATCCGAGGTGGGACGCGTGCGAAGGTGCGTCTGGTATCGTCTGGTGATACTTTTTGGGAGTTCTGGCGATGAGCACCACCCTCGACCTCGTGACAACCCTGAAGGCCGAGCTGAAGGCCGCCCAGGTGACCTACGCCGATCTGGCGGGGCACCTCGGCATGTCGGAGTCGAGCATCAAGCGCATCTTCGCGAAGGGCGACATGCCGCTCTCGCGCATCGACGAGGTGCTGCGGGTGCTGAAGATGGACTTCGCCGAACTGGCCCGCAAGGTGGCGGACGCACGGCCCGAACGCAGCGAGCTCACGCTCGAGCAGGAGAAGGCGGTGGTGGCCGACCGCGTGCTGCTGCTGATCGCCATCTGCTGCCTGAGCCAGTGGTCGCTGGAGCAGATCGTGGGCACGTACACGCTCAGCGAAGCGCAGTGCCTCGTGTACTTCAAGGTGCTGGACCGCCTGGGCGTGATCGAGCTGCGGCCGCTCAGCCGCTACCGCCTGAAGGTGGCCAAGACCTTCCGCTGGCGGCCCAACGGCCCGGTGATGAACTTCTTCCGCACGCACGTGGCGGGCGACTTCTTCAGCGCCGGCTTCGACGATCCGGGCGAGATGATGATGCTGGTGCACGGCCAGCTGTCGCCCGCTGCCGCCGAAGGGTTCGTGGAGCGCCTGCGCCGTGTGGGCCAGGACTTCGCGCAGCAGCATGTGGCCGACCAGAAGCTGCCCGCGGACAAGCGCCGCGCGTTCACGCTGGTGGTAGGCATGCGCTCGTGGCTGTTCGGCGCGTTCAGGGACCTGAAGCGTGACGGCGGCGAGACGCTCAACGAGCTTCCGGCGGCGCCTCGGCGTCCACGTTGAGCGCGCCGGTGAGCCGCATCTGCGTGCCCTTGCGCACCACGTCGAGTTCGAGGTGGGTCTGCTGCATCAGCGCGACCATCGAGCCTTCGTCGACGGCGCTCATGGCGGGCGTGTCGATCGAGTAGACGACGTCGCCGGCCTTCAGGCCCATGCGGTCGTAGCGGCTGTCGGGCAGCACGCGGTCGACGACGAAGCCGCCGCGCGGGTCGGGGTGCACCTGCACCTCGTTGAGGAAGGCCGCGGCCAGCTGCGGCCGGGCGGTGGTGAGCTGGCGGGGTTCGACGGCGGGGGCTTCGGGCTTGTCGTCGGCAGGGGCGGTCGAGGCGATGGTGGCCGGACGCAACGCGAGTTCGCGGGACTGCGATCCGAACCGCAGCGTGACCGCGTGGGTGTCGACGTGTTCCAGGCGGATGCCGGGGAACACCTCCTGCCCCACCGTGTACGTGGCCGGGCGCGACGCCACGGCGATCACCGCGCCGCGCGGCGAGACGTCGAGCAGGGCGAGGTCGATGTCGGGGAACGGGGCGTCGCCACGCGCTTCGGCCTGGGCCTGGGCGAGGCGGTTCGCGGTGGCCGATGGCGGCGGGGCCGGCCGGTCGGGCGCGTCGTCCGGGAGGGACCACACGCCCGCGGCCAGCACCACGGCGGCGGTGGCCGCGAGGCCCACCCATCGCCAGGGCGACGGGCGGGCATCCAGGTGGAGGGACCCGTTCATGGTGAAGACTGCAGGGTCCCGTCCGGGCCTTACGGCGTGACGCGCGACTTCAGCCAGGTCATCGTGGCCGGGAGGGCCCACGCGCCGCTGCCGTACTGGTAGTTGGCGTCGACGGCGAGCACGCCGGTGCACTGGGCGCCGTAGGTGCCGAGGCCCATGAAGCAGTGGTCGGCGTACAGGTCGAGCACGTTCGCGTCCTTCACGATGGCCCAGCCGGAACCGTCGGACTTGATGCACGAGGTGGGGCTCAGGCCGCTGCAGGTGATGCCGGTGACGAGTTCGGCCTGCGAGCGGGCGATGGATTCCGTGCCGCCCACGAACATGTCGCGTTCGCCGTTGATGATGCGCAGGTTGCTGCCCGGCTGTGCGTGCTTGCCGTTGGCCATGCACGACTGCAGGTTGTAGGCGACGGTGTAGGTGGAGCCGGTGCCCTGGCCCATCGACGCGCGGATGCGGGAGTCATAGTCGCGCGACAGCACGGAGATGATCGAACCCTGGCTCAGGCCGCCGGTCACGATGCCCTTGGAGCAGTCGGCCTTGGCGCGCGAGCACAGCTTCGCGATGGCGCTGTTGACGTTGTTCGGGTTGAAGATGCACTTGGCGCGCTGGCCGATGGTGGAGCAGGTGCCGAACGACGCGTTGTCGTACTGCACGGTGGCGGCGACGAAGCCCTTGGCCACTGCGGCGTCGACGGCGGCCATGGCCCACGCGCCGTTGTAGGTTTCGCCGGTGCCGCCGATGTGGACGTACACGGGGTACTTGCCGGAGGCCGAGGGCTCCTTGCCCTGGATGCTGTAGGTGGAGCCGCAGGACGACGTGCTGCCGCCCTTGTAGGTGGCGGTGAAGCTGCTTTGCGCGGCGGCGTACGACGACGCCATGGCGAAGGCACAGGCGAGGGCCGCCCGGATCAGGGTTTTCGTTTTCAAGGTCTGTCTCCGTTCTGGGTTGAAGACCGGGTCTTTGCCCGGCCAGCACGTTGAATGCGCGTGCTGGAACGAATCATGAACCTCGATTCACAAACTGTGTGGCCCGTTCTTTAAGGACTTTCCGGGATGCGCGTAGTGCCTGGGAGAACGTTCTTCACAGCACACCGCGCGCGCGCAGCGCCTGCAGCTGGTCGGCCGTGACACCCACCTCGCGCAG
This sequence comes from Piscinibacter gummiphilus, assembly GCF_002116905.1. Lineage (NCBI taxonomy): Bacteria > Pseudomonadati > Pseudomonadota > Betaproteobacteria > Burkholderiales > Sphaerotilaceae > Rhizobacter > Rhizobacter gummiphilus. Next base: position 6,291,372 of record NZ_CP015118.1, on the reverse strand, counting down.
CACCGCCTCGGTGTCCTCGCCGAGCGTGGGCGCGCGGCGCGTGATGCCGCCCGGCGTGGCGCTGAGCTTCGGCACGATGCCCGGCACCTCGACGGCGAGGCCGTCGGCCGAGACCACGCGTTCGATCATGCCGCGAGCGCGGTAGTGCGGGTCCTCGGCGATGTCCTTCGCGGTGTAGAGGCGGCCCGCGGGCACCTGCGCGGCGTTCAGCGAGTCCAGCACCTCGGCCACCGTGCGCGGCGCGGTCCACGCGCCGATGGCCGCGTCGATCTCGGCCACGCGGGCCACGCGCGCCGGATTGCCGACGAGGGCCGGGTCGTCGCCCAGGTCGCGCCGGCCGATGGCGGCCATCAGCCGCGTGAAGATGCTGTCGCCGTTGCCGGCCACGAGCACCCACCCGTCGGCGCACGGGTACGCGTTGCTGGGCGCGATGCCGGGCAGCGCCGAGCCGGCGGCCTCGCGCACCGCGCCGAAGGCGCTGTACTCGGGCAGCAGGCTTTCCATGCAGTTGAAGACGGCCTCGTACAGCGCGACGTCGATCACCTGGCCCTGCCCCGTGGCGTGGCGGTGGTGCAGTGCCATCAGGATGCCGATCACGCCGTGCAGCGACGCGAGCGTGTCGCCGATGCTGACCCCCACGCGCACCGGCACGCGGCCGGGTTCGCCGGTGAGGTGGCGCAGCCCGCCCATCGCCTCGGCCACCACGCCGAAGCCGGGGCGGTCCTTGTACGGGCCGGTCTGGCCGTAGCCGCTGATGCGCAGCATGATCAGGCCGGGGTTCGAGCGAGACAGCGTGGCGTGGTCGAAGCCCCAGGCCTCCATCACGCCGGGCTTGAAGTTCTCGACCACCACGTCGCATTCGTCGATCAGGCGGCGCACGAGGTCGCGGGCTTCGGGCGATTTCAGGTCGAGCGCCACGCTCTTCTTGTTGCGCGACTGCACCTGCCACCACACGCTGGTGCCCTCGTGCAGCAGGCGCCACTGGCGCAGCGGGTCACCGGCGCCGGGCGGTTCGATCTTGATGACCTCGGCGCCGAAGTCGGCGAGGGTCTTCGCGGCGAACGGGCCCGCGATCAGCTGGCCCATCTCGAGCACCTTGAGGCCGGCGAGCGGGCCCATGCTCAACTGGCCTTCTGCTCGATCAGGTAGGACGCGTCGTCGTACTGGCCCAGCACGTCGACGAGGTACGGCATCAGTTCGACCAGTTCGTCGTGCAGCGTGTACGGCGGGTTCATGATGAACATGCCGCTGCCGGCGAGGCCGAAGCCCTGCGCGTCGGGCTGCTGCACCGTCATCCGCACGTGCAGCCAGCCCTTCGGGGCGATGGTCTCCAGGCGGCGCGGCAGCTGGGCGGCCTCGAGCTTGGTGACCTGCGGGTACCAGACCATGTAGACGCCTTCGGCGAAGCGGTCGATGGCCTCGCGCAGCGACGAGATCACGCGGCCGTAGTCGGCATGGCCTTCGTAGGACGGGTCCATCAGCACGGCGGCGCGGCGCGTCGATGGGGGCACCTGGCCCTTCAGGCCCTCGAAGCCGTCGCTGTCGCGGATCTCGACGCCCTTGGTCTCGCCGAGGAAGGACGACAGGATGCGGTGGTCGGTGGGGTGGCGCTCGAAGAGGCGCAGCTGGTCGCCGTGGCGCAGCAGCATCTGCGCGAACGCGGGCGAGCCGGGGTACTGCTCGAGGCGGCCGCCGGCGTTGAACTGCTTGACGAGCTGCACGTAGTCGGCGGCGAGTTCGGGCAGGTCGTCGCGGTCCCACAGGCGGGCGATGCCTTCGAGGTACTCGCCCTTCTTCTGGGCGTACTGGCCTTCGAGCGAATAGCCGCCGGCGCCGGCGTGGGTGTCGACCAGCCGGTAGGGCTTGTCCTTCTGGTTCATGTAGCGGAGCACGCGGGTCAGCACGATGTGCTTGAGGACGTCGGCGTGGTTGCCCGCATGGAAGGCGTGGCGGTAGGCGAGCATGGGCGGATCTCGGTGGGGTGGCGCGGCAAGCCGCTATTGTCGTTGGTCCGCACCGTCGAGGTGGGCGAACCGCTCGACCAGCTCGTCGAGCACGCCGCGCACGCGCAGCGGCAGGTGGCGGTGGGTGGGCAGGATGGCCTGCAGCGGGAAGGTGTCGCCGGACCAGTCGGGCATCACCTCCACGAGCCGGCCCGCGGCCAGGTCCGCCGTCACGTCGAGGCGGGCCTTGAACGCGATGCCGAGGCCGGCCACGGCCCATTCGCGCACGAGGCCGCCGTCATCGGCCACGCGGTTGCCGTGCACGCGCACGGTGAGTGACTCGCCGGTGCGGTGGAACGTCCAGCGGACCTCCGGGCGGCTGCGCAGGTTCAGCGCGAGGCAGTTGTGGGCGTCGAGGTCGTGGGGGTGCCGCGGCGTGCCGTGGCGCTCCAGGTACGCGGGGGAGGCGACCGCCATCCGCCGGGTGGTGGCCAGGGGCCGGGCGACCAGCGAGGAGTCCTGCAGCACGCCGTAGCGCACGGCGAGGTCGACGCGTTCCCGGGTCAGGTCGTGCATCGAGTCGGACAGGTGCATCACGACGCGCAGTCGGGGGTGGCGGGCCAGCAGCGGCTCGAGCATCGGGCTGAGCACCGTGCGGCCCAGGTCGAGTGGCGTGGCCAGGTGCACTTCGCCGGCCAGCGCCTCGCGCTGGGCACCGAGCAGCGAACGGGCGTCGTCCAGCACGCCGAGCGCGCGCTGGGCGTGGTCGCGCAGCAGCTCCCCTTCCGGCGTGAGCCGCATCGACCGCGTGGACCGCTCGACGAGGCGCACGGCCAGCGAGGTCTCCAGGCGCTTGAGCGAGGCGCTGGCCGCGGCCGGGGTCATGTCGAGCTGCCGCGCGGCGGCGCTCAGCGAGCCGGCGTCGGCCAGGCGGATGAACAGCTGGAGCTGGGAGAGCTGCAGGTCGGCGGGCCAGTTCATCTGCAAACAGGATTTGAAAGTGTTGTCGGTTCGAGCCGGATTATCAAGCGAAAGCGATGTCCGTAGAGTTCGTTCCATCCCATCAGGAGCTTCCCATGAAAGCCATCGCCCGCTACCAGCCCCTTCCGATCGACCACCCCGAATCGCTGGTCGACACCACCCTGCCCGTCCCGGCACCGGGTCCGCGTGACCTGCTGGTGCGGGTGCACGCCGTGTCGGTCAACCCGGTGGACACCAAGGTGCGCGCCAACGCCGCGGCCGACGGCCAGCCGAAGGTGCTGGGCTTCGACGCCGCCGGTGTGGTGGAGGCCGTGGGCGCGCAGGTCACGCTGTTCAAGCCGGGCGACCGCGTGATGTACGCGGGCGACATCACCCGCCCGGGCAGCAATGCCGAGCTGCAGGCGGTGGACGAGCGCATCGTGGGCCGGATGCCCGCCTCGCTCGGCTTCGCCGAGGCCGCGGCGCTCCCGCTGACCGCCATCACCGCGTGGGAGCTGCTGTTCGACCGGCTCGGCATCACGCCGCGGACCACCGGCACGCTGCTCGTCATCGGCGCGGCCGGCGGGGTCGGTTCGATCCTCGTGCAGCTGGCCCGCCAGCTGACGGCGCTGACGATCGTGGGCACCGCCTCGCGGCCCGAGACGCAGGCCTGGGTGCGGGAGCTGGGCGCCCACCACGTCATCGACCACACGAAGCCGCTGACCGAGGGCTTGCGCGCCGCCGGCCTGGGGCAGGTCGAGTTCGTCGCGAGCCTCACGCAGACCGACCAGCACTACGCGCAGATCGTCGAGGCGCTCGCGCCGCAGGGCCGCCTGGGCCTGATCGACGACCCGAAGGCCCGGCTCGACGTGATGGCGCTCAAGCGCAAGGCGCTGTCGCTGCACTGGGAGATGATGTTCGCCCGCCCGATGTTCCAGACACCCGACATGCAGGCCCAGCACGACCTGCTGGAACGTGTGGCTGCGCTCGTGGACGAGGGCCGGCTGCGCACGACGCTGGGTGAACGGTTCGGTGCCATCAACGCGGCGAACCTGCGCCGGGCCCACGCACTGATCGAGTCCGGCCGTGCGAAGGGCAAGGTGGTGCTCGAAGGCTTCTGACCCTCCCCTATCACGGCGGCCGTATTGCCTTCGCGACAGACGGCCATTCCGACCTTTCGTACGATCGTGCGACTCCTGCCACCTGGAACCCGCCCATGACCTCCTTGTTCGACCCCGCCCGCATCGGCGACATCCCCGTCGCCAACCGCATCGCGATGGCTCCGCTGACGCGCAACCGCGCCGGCGCCGGCCAGGTGCCCACCGACCTCACCGTCGAGTACTACCGCCAGCGCGCGAGCGCCGGCCTGATCATCACGGAAGCGTCGCAGATCATGGCCGAGGGCCAGGGCTACCTCGACACCCCGGGGATCTTCTCGCCCGAACAGATCGCCGGCTGGAAGAAGGTGACCGACGCGGTGCACGCCGAAGGCGGCCGCATCGTGATCCAGCTGTGGCACGTGGGCCGCATCTCGCACGTGTCGCTGCAGCCGGGCGGCATCGCGCCGGTCTCGTCGACCGACCGTGCGGCCCGGGGGAAGACCTTCACGAAGGATGGTTTCGTCGACACGTCGACACCGCGCGCGCTGCGCACGGACGAGATTCCGGGCATCGTCGCCGCCTACCGCCACGCGGCCCGCTCGGCCATCGACGCCGGCTTCGACGGCGTGGAGGTGCACGGCGCCAACGGCTACCTGATCGACCAGTTCCTGCGCGACAGCGTCAACGACCGCACCGATGCGTACGGCGGCTCGATCGAGAACCGCACGCGGCTGCTGGTGGACGTGATGGAGGCCGTGGTGGCCGAGATCGGCGCCGGCCGCACCGGCCTGCGGCTGAGCCCGGTCACGCCGGTCAACGACGCCGGCCAGGACAGCGACGCGCAGGCGCTGTTCAACCGCGCCGTGGAGCGCATCGCCCCGCTGAAGATCGCGTTCCTGCACGTGATCGAAGGCCAGACCGGCGGCGCGCGCGACGTGGCCCCGTTCGACTACGAGCAGCTGCGCACGCGCTACAAGGCGGGCCACGAGGCGGGCGCCTGGATGGTCAACAACGGCTACAACCGCCAGATGGCGATGGACGTGGTGTCGTCGGGCGCCGCCGACATCGTGGCCTTCGGGCGGCCGTTCATCGGCAACCCGGACCTGGTGCGGCGCCTGAAGGACGACAAGCCGCTGGCGGACCTGAACCCGAAGTCGCTGTACGGCGGCGGGGCGGAGGGGTACACGGACTATCCGGCGCTCAGCTGAAGGAGCCACGCACGAACAGCACCGTCATCCCGGCGAAGGCCCATTGCTGTCCGGGGAAAGTTTGAGTGCTGAGCGGTAAGTTGTTGCGAGGGTTGGTGATTTGGGATAAATCCCAGAGCGCCAACTCGATCAACAAACCCCCGCAACATGCAAAGCATAAGCCGGTTCCACCAGTTCCTGAAGCTGCTCCCACGCGGGGCGTTCGACAAGGCAGTCGAGAGATACGACGCTGATCGATACTGCAAGAGCTTCGACAGCTGGGGGCACTTGGTGGCGATGGTCTATGCCCAGGTGTCCAAGTCGAGTTCGCTGCGGGACATCGCGACCGGCTTCAACGCTCAGAGCAACCACCACTACCACTTGGGCGCGGGACGCCTGACGCACTCGACGCTGGGCGACGCCAACAAGCGCCGTGACTGGCGAGTGTTCGGCGACACGGCTCGAGCGTTGATGAACATGCTCAAGCCGAAGGTGCGCAGGGAGTACAGCGACCTGCTGTTCCTGATCGACTCGACGACGGTGAGCCTGAAGGGACGCGGCTTCGACGAGTGGGCGGCTCCGACGAAGGTGCGCTCCACGCAGGGCCTGAAGCTGCACATGGTGTACGAGCACGGGAGTGCAACGCCCTGGTGGCAGAGCATGACGGCCACCAACGTCAACGATCTGACGGCGGCGCTGCCCGTACCGATCGAGCGGGACGCCACCTACGTCTTCGACAAGGGGTACTACGACTTCAATTGGTGGCACGACATCGACGCTGAGGGCGCGCGGTTCGTGACCCGGTTCAAGATGAACGTGAAGTTGGAGGTGGTGGCGGAGCGGGAGATCGTAGAGGCAGACGAGGGCGTCATCCTCAAGGATCAAGTTGTTCGATTGACCAACCGCAGGCCCGGCGGTGGCCGATACAACCGCTACGTCGAACCGCTGCGTCGGATCGAAGTGCACCGGCCCGGCGACACGCCGCTGGTGTTCGCCAGCAACGATCTGAACGCACCCGCCGCAGAGATCGCAGCGCTCTACAAGGAGCGCTGGGCGGTGGAACTGTTCTTCAAGTGGATCAAGCAGAACCTGAACATCAAGAAGTTCTGCGCGCGAACAGAGAATGCTGTTCGGATCCAGGTGATGACGGCACTGATCACCTACCTGCTCCTGGTGCTGGAGCAGGCAGGAAAGCAGGGCGAGAGCAGCTTGCGAACGCGGTTGAACGAGTTGACAGCAACACTGTTCGAGCGAGTCGGGCGGCGCGAGAAAACCACCGAGAGCCGACGACGACGAACCGAGCTAAGAGCCTTCAAGGCGGGCCAGATGGATCTGGCCTTTGCTTGATACAAGTTCCCCGGACAGCAATGGGCGAAGGCCGGGACCCTGTGCGGAGGCCGAAGGTCCCGGCCTCCGCCGGGATGACCTTGGTTCTTGGGGCTGGCGCTCAGCGCTTGTGCGCGCCCGTCTTCCCCCGGAAGATCTCCTCGATCCCCACCTCGCGCGGCCCCGGGATCACCTCGAACCCCTGCCCCGCCGTGATGGTGCCGGGTTCGCGCACCGCGAGGTAGAACCCGCACCAGGCGTTCGCGGCCATCAGCTTCACGGCCTGGTTGAACCCCATGGCCGCGTTGAACTTGAAACACGGGAAGCGGGGTTCGCTGACCGCCAGCGTGCAGTCGGGGAACTTCAGCAGGTCGCCCACCCACACCTGGGTCTCGAGCAGCCCGGAGAGGGTGAGGTTCTCGCCCATCGCGCCATGCGGCAGCGGGTCGTTCCAGCCGGCCACCTTCGCCTGTGCGCGCACGGTCTGCCAGAACGGGTAGTGTTCGCTCGGGTACGCGTACACGGCCTTCGAGAGGCCGCCGTGCACCGAGAGGTCGGCCTGTTCGTCGCCGTCGAGCCCCATCGGGCGCACCGCGACCGGGCCGTCCACGGACCGCTTGAGGATGCCGGTGAGCACCGGCCGGCCGCCGATCTCGATCTCGGTGGCCTTTGCGCGGTTCACGCTGAGCAGGGTCGCCGTCATTTCACGCCCTTCCAGCCGCGCGCGCTGCCCGCCACGCGGCGGCCGTTCGCGCCGCTCACCCACTGGCCGAACAGCTTGGCCGCGGGGTGGTTCACGCGGAACGACCGCATCACCACCACCTGGGTGGCCATGCGCGGGTCGCCCTCGACGATGATCGCGAGGGGCTTGCCACCGCGCCTCAGCCACTGGCCGCGGTCCACCACGGTGTAGGCGCCGGTGGAGATGGCCAGCGCGAGCGGGTCGGTGCCGGCCGGGGCCTTCAGGTACCACGGGTTGCCCGGTGCGACCTTCGCGGCGCGCCACAGCACGAGTTCGCCGAGGTTGGCGCTCGAGCCCGGCAGCGGGGCGATGAACGGGGCCTTGGCCTCGGCGAGTTTCGCCAGGGCCGCGCCGATGTCGCGTTCGCCCAGCAGGCCGGCCGGGTCGGTGGCCTTCTTGCCCTTGCCCTCCACCGGGCCCACCAGCACGAAGTCACCGCCGGCGATCACGTGGCGGTCGTGCGCGAGGCCCTGCTTCTCGAGGCGGTTCTCGATCTCGGGCGCGTTGGTCATCGACGAGTCCACGTCCCCCTGCTCCAGCGCGGACAGCACCGAGGCGCTGGTGCCGGGCACCAGCTTGACCGCGACGCCGGTGTCGCGTCCGAACGCCTTCTGGAAGGCCTGGGCGAGGCCGGCGTCGACGAGGGACTGCTCGACCCCGAGCAGCAGCGGGTCGGCGAGGGATTTCTTCTGGGCGGCCACGGCGGGAAGTGCGGTGGCCAGCAGCGAGATCAGGAGCGGGCGGCGGTTCATGGAAGCGGATCTTACGTTCCCGTGCGGGGCAAGCTGTAAGGCATGGCAGGTGCGGCCGGCGGGGCGCGCCGATAGATTGCGGCCCTCCCCGTTTCCTTCAGGAGTTCCGATGAACCGAGGCCGCGCGATCCCCGATTCTCCCGACAGCTGGGCCTGGTGCGAAGCCTGCAGCGACCGCCTCCAGGAGCAGGAGCCGCGCCTGAAGACGGCCGATGCCGACGAGTTCGCGGCGAAGCTGTGGCTCGACGAGTCGGCGCGCGACGACTGCCCGGTGCGGGCCGCCGACCGCTTCCTGGGAGAGCCTCGGGACGACTGAGCGCCTCAGAGCGCGGACGTGAGCACCCGGCCGTCGCGGTAGAACGCGCGCAGGTTCTCGCGCACGAGGTCGGCCATCGCGCGGCGGGTCTGTTCCGTGCCGCTGGCCACGTGGGGCAGCAGCACCACGTTGTCCATCGCGATCAGCTCGGTCGGCACGTTCGGCTCGCGGTCGAACACGTCGAGGCCCGCGCCGGCGATGCGGCCTTCCTGCAGCGCCTTGACGAGCGCCACCTCGTCGACCACGCTGCCGCGGGCGACGTTGATCAGGAAGCCCTGCGGGCCCAGCGCGTCGAGCACGTCGGCGCTGATCAGGTGGCGCGTCTCCGCGCCGCCCGACACGATCACCACGAGGAAGTCGCACCACGAGGCCAGCGCCGTGAGCGACGGCTCGTGCTGCCACGGCGCGTCGGCCACCACGCGGCGGCTGTGGTACCGGATGTCCATGTCGAACCCGCCCGCACGCTTGGCGATGGTGCGCCCGATGCGGCCCAGGCCCACGATGCCGAGGCGCCGTCCGCTGACCCGCTGGGCCAGGCGGAAGCGGCCGTTCATCCAGTCGCCACGGCGCAGGAAGCGGTCGGCCGCGGTGACACCCCGTGCCACGTCGAGCACGAGGGCCATCGCGAGGTCGGCCACGCAGTCGTTCAGCACGTCGGGGGTGTTGCCCACCGCGATGCCGCGGCGCGCGGCCTCGGCGAGGTCGAGGGCGTCGGTGCCCACGCCGAAGCTCGAGATCACCTTCAGCGACGGCAGTGCGCCGATCAGCGCCGCGTCGGCCCCGAAGGCGCCCGACGTGACGAGGCCGGTGAACTCGGGGCCGCGGGCCGCGAGGAACGCGGCGCGTTCGGCCACCGGGGGCAGCAGGGTCAGGTCGCAGTCGGCGGCCAGTTCCTGTTCCAGTTCGGGCAGCAGGCGGCCGTGCTGCAGGACGCGGGGGCGGGTGCTCATGGTCAGTCGATCTTCACGTTGCCGGCCTTGACGATCTTGACCCACTTCGCCTGCTCGGCCACCTGGTAGTCGCCGAACTGCTTCGGCGTGTTGGGTGCGTACTCGAGGCCCAGCGTGTACATCTTGGCCTTGGTCTCGGTGGTCGCGAGGATCTTCTGCAGCTCGCTGTTCAGGCGCTCGACGATCGCCGGCGCGGTGCCGGCCGGGGCGAAGAGGCCCTGCCAGCTCACCACGTCGAACCCGGCCACGCCGGCTTCCTGCAGCGTGGGCACGTCGGGCAGCGTGGGGGTGCGCTTGGCCGACGTGACGGCCAGGGCCCGCACCTTGCCGGCCTGGATGTGCGGCAGGGCGACGGTCACGGTCTCGAAGCTCATCGGCACCTGGCCGGCGATCACGTCCTGGATGGCGGGGCCGCTGCCCTTGTAGGGCACGTGGAGGATGTCGATGCCGGCGAGCACCTTGAGCGTTTCACCCGACATGTGCTGCGACGTGCCCTGCCCCGCCGACGCGAACGCGTACGAGCCGGGCTTGGCCTTGGCGCGGCCGATCAGTTCCTTCGCGGTCTTCGACGGTTCGGTGGCGGTCACGATCAGCACGTTGGCGATGCTGCCGAGGCGGATGATCGGGGCGAAGTCCTTCGAGGCGTTGTACGGGATCTTGGCCGACAGCGCCGGGTTGATCGCGTGCGACGCGACCGTGCCGAGCAGGATCGTGTAGCCGTCGTTCGGCGACTTGGCCACGCTGTCGGCGCCGATCACGCCGCCGGCGCCGGCCTTGTTCTCGACGATCACCGTCTGCTTCAGCGCGACCTGCAACTGGGCCGCGACGTGGCGGGCCAGGATGTCCGACGTGCCGCCCGGGGCGAAGGGCACCACGAGCTTGATGGGTTTCGAGGGCCAGGTGTCCTGGGCGAACGACGGGGTGGACACCACGGCGAGGCCGGCGGCGATGGCGGCGGCGTGGGCGAGGAAGGAACGGCGAGCGGACATCGAATAACTCTCCAGGACGAGCGGCAAACGCGTTTGTCGTCAGTTGTCAGACAACAAACGGAAGGAATGGGCATCATCTCCAGCACGGTTCTCCCCGCATATCAGGGTTAACCAGCACTTCCGATGCTTGCGTTTCCGGTGGTTAGTTGTACGATGACATACAACGTGCGGACGTCGCACTGCCCCGCCCGCCATGAGTGGGCATCCTCACTCGGAGTCTCCATGAACCCCCAAGAGCTGAAACAAGCCCTTTCGTCCGGTCTGCTGTCCTTCCCGCTGACCGACTTCGACGCGAACCTCCAGTTCAACAAGGCCGCGTACACGAAGCGCCTCGAATGGCTGATGCCCTACGGCGCCACGGTGCTGTTCGCCGCCGGCGGCACGGGTGAGTTCTTCTCGCTCGAACCGGGTGAGTTCACGGAAGTGGTCCGCACCGCCGTGGAAACCTGCAAGGGCGACACGCCCATCGTGGCCGGCGCCGGTGGTGGCACCACGCTCGCGATCCAGTATGCCCAGGCCGCCGAGAAGGCCGGCGCACAAGGCATCCTGCTGCTGCCGCACTACCTGACCGAAGCTTCGCAAGAAGGCCTGATCGCCCACGTGAAGGCCGTCTGCGCCTCCGTGAAGATCGGCGTGATCGTCTACAACCGCGCCGGCATGCGCCTCTCGCCCGCCTCGCTGGAACAGCTGGCCGAGCAGTGCCCGAACCTGATCGGCTACAAGGACGGCGTGGGCGACATCGAGCTGATGGTGTCGATCCGCCAGCGCCTCGGCGACCGCTTCTCGTACCTGGGCGGCCTGCCCACCGCCGAAGTCTTCGCACACGCCTACCGCGCGCTCGGCGTGCCGGTGTACTCGTCGGCTGTCTTCAACTTCATCCCGAAGACCGCGATGGAGTTCTACAACGCGTACGCCAAGGGCGACATCGCGACGACCGACCGCCTGATCAAGGACTTCTTCCTGCCCTACCTCGAGATCCGCAACCGCGGCCATGGCTACGCCGTGAGCATCGTGAAGGCCGGCGCCACCATCATCGGCCACTCGGCCGGCCCGGTGCGTCCCCCGATCTCGGACCTCAAGCCGACGGAAGTCGAGGACCTGCGCGCCCTGATCGCCAAGCTCGGTCCCCAGTAATCCGTTCACGGAGACCCGCCGATGAAACAGAACCTCATCGGTGGCGAGTGGGTCGACGGACCCCGCGCCACCCGCAACATCAACCCGTCGGACACGCGTGACCTGATCGGCGAGTACGCGCTCGCCGACGCCGCGCAGACGAAGACGGCCATCGCCGCGGCCGAAACCGCCGCCGCCGGCTGGGGCCTCAGCACCCCGCAGCAGCGTTTCGACGCGCTCGACGCCATCGGTTCCGAGATCCTCGCCCGCAAGGCCGAGCTCGGCGACCTGCTGGCCCGCGAGGAAGGCAAGCGCCTGCCCGAAGCCATCGGCGAAGTGACCCGCGCCGGCAACATCTTCAAGTTCTTCGCCGGCGAGGCCCTGCGCCAGGCCGGTGAGGTGCTCGGTTCGGTGCGCCCGGGCGTGGGCGTGGAAGTGACGCGTGAGCCGGTCGGTGTGGTCGGCCTGATCACGCCGTGGAACTTCCCGATCGCGATTCCCGCGTGGAAGATCGCCCCGGCCCTCGCCCACGGCAACGCCGTGGTGTTCAAGCCGGCCGAGCTGGTTCCCGGTTCGGCCTGGGCGCTCGCCGAGATCATCTCGCGCAGCGGCATCCCGGCCGGCGTGTTCAACCTCGTGATGGGCCGCGGCACCGAAGTGGGCGCCACGATGCTCGAGGACAAGCGCGTCAACGCCATCAGCTTCACCGGCTCGGTGGGCACGGGCCAGCGTGTCGCGGCGGCGTGCGTGTCGCGCTTCGCGAAGTTCCAGCTGGAGATGGGCGGCAAGAACCCGTTCGTCGTGCTGGACGACGCCGACCTCGCGGTCGCCGTCAACTGCGCGGTGGACAGCGGCTTCTTCTCGACCGGCCAGCGTTGCACGGCCTCGTCGCGCGTGATCGTCACCGAAGGCATCCACGACAAGTTCGTGGCCGCCGTGGCCGAACGCATCAAGACGCTGAAGGTCGACGACGCCCGCAAGGCCGGCACCGACATCGGCCCGGTCGTGGACGACCGCCAGCTGGCGCAGAACCTCGAGTACGTGAAGATCGGCCAGGACGAAGGCGCTCGCCTCGTCACCGGCGGCCAGGCCATCCCGACGAACGTCGACGGCCAGCCCGGCTACTTCATGGCCCCGGCGCTGTTCGCCGACACGGCCCCCACGATGCGCATCAACACCGAGGAGATCTTCGGCCCGGTGGTCAGCGTGCAGAAGGTCAAGAACTACGACGAAGCGCTGCACCTGGCGAACGACACCCCGTTCGGCCTCGCCTCGGGCATCGCGACGACGTCGCTCAAGCACGCCACGCACTTCAAGCGCCACGCGCAGGCCGGCATGGTGATGGTCAACCTGCCGACGGCGGGTGTGGACTACCACGTGCCGTTCGGCGGCCGCAAGGGTTCGAGCTACGGCCCGCGCGAGCAGGGCAAGTACGCCGCCGAGTTCTTCACCACGGTGAAGACGGCGTACACCTCGGCATAAGGCTTTCGCCGCTTGCCGAAGCGCCCGTCCCGGTGTCCGACGACACTGGGACGGGCGTTGTCCGTTGTGTCGGTTCCTTGACAGCCGACCCCGGAAACCCGACCATCGATATTCTGTTGTACGACAACTTACAACACTGCTTCACCTCTGTTTGACCGAGCCGTACGCCATGGACCAGCCCGTCGCCCGCCCTCCCCACACGATCCGCATGCACGACGCGGACAACGTCGCCATCGTCGCCAACGACGGCGGCCTGCCGGCCGGCACCGTGCTGCCGAGCGGCCTGGTGCTGAAGGACCACGTGCCGCAAGGCCACAAGGTGGCCCTCGAAGACCTGCCCGAAGGGGGTGTCGTGCGCCGCTACAACGTGGCCATCGGCTACGCGGCCAAGGCCATTCCGGCCGGCAGCTGGGTGCACGAGAAGATCCTGGTGATGCCCGGCGCCCGCGAGCTGGACAACCTGCCCATCGCCACCGTCAAGCCGCCCGCGATGCCGCCGCTCGAGGGCTACACCTTCGAGGGCTTCCGCAACGCCGACGGTTCGGTGGGCACGCGCAACATCCTCGCCATCACCACCACCGTGCAGTGCGTGGCCGGGGTCGTCGACTTCGCCGTGGCCCGCATCAAGAAGGAACTGCTGCCGCTGTACCCGAACGTCGACGACGTGGTGGGCCTCGAGCACACGTACGGCTGCGGCGTGGCCATCGACGCGCCCGACGCGATCATCCCGATCCGCACCGTGCGCAACATCAGCCTCAACCCGAACTTCGGCGGCGAGGTGATGGTGGTGAGCCTCGGCTGCGAGAAGCTGCAGCCCGAGCGCCTGATGCCCCCCGGCACCATTCCCATCGTCGACAAGCGCGGTGAAGAGGAAGCGGAAGACCTCGACGTCGTCTGCCTGCAGGACAACGAACACGTCGGCTTCCTGTCGATGATCGATTCGGTGCTCGAGTCCGCCAAGTTCCACCTGGAGCGCCTGAACAAGCGCCGCCGCGAGACCGTGCCCGCCAGCGAACTGGTCGTGGGCGTGCAGTGCGGCGGCAGCGACGCGTTCTCGGGCGTCACCGCCAACCCCGCCGTGGGCTTCTGCACCGACCTGCTGGTGCGCGCCGGCGCCACCGTGATGTTCTCGGAAGTGACCGAGGTGCGCGACGGCATCGACCAGCTCACCTCGCGCGCCACCACCCCCGAGGTGGCCGACGCGATGATCCGCGAGATGGCCTGGTACGACGCGTACCTGAACAAGGGCCGCGTGGACCGCAGTGCCAACACCACGCCCGGCAACAAGAAGGGCGGCCTCTCGAACATCGTCGAGAAGGCCATGGGCTCCATCGTCAAGAGCGGCTCGTCGCCGATCTCGGGCGTGCTGTCCCCGGGCGACAAGCTCAAGCAGCGTGGCCTGATCTACGCCGCCACGCCGGCCAGCGACTTCATCTGCGGCACGCTGCAGCTGGCCGCCGGCATGAACCTGCACGTGTTCACCACGGGCCGCGGCACGCCGTACGGCCTGGCCGAGTGCCCGGTCATCAAGGTGGCCACGCGCTCCGACCTCGCCCGCCGCTGGCACGACCTGATGGACATCAACGCCGGCCGCATCGCCGACGGCGAGGCCACCATCGAGGACGTGGGCTGGGAGATGTTCCGCCTGATGCTCGACGTGGCCAGCGGCCGCAAGCAGACATACGCCGAGCAGTGGAAGCTGCACAACGCGCTCGTGCTGTTCAACCCGGCCCCGGTGACCTGATCCGGGCCGTAGACTGCCGGGCATGGCGCTCCACACCTGGCTGATCTACCTCCTGGCCGTCCTCGGCCTGTCGCTCACGCCCGGGCCCAACAGCCTGCTGGTGCTGACGCACGGCGCGCTGCACGGCCACCGCCGCACCCTGTTCACGGTGGCCGGCGGCGCGGTGGGTTTCATCGGGCTGATCGCGCTGTCGATGCTGGGCATCGGCGCGCTGCTGCAGACGGCCTCGGGCGCGCTCACCGTGCTGAAGGTCGTGGGCGGCGCCTACCTCGTGTGGCTCGGCATCCAGCTCTGGCGCGCGCCGCCGCTGAAGCTCGACGCCGCCACGGGTGGCGAGGCGCTGGACCACCGCGGGCGCGTGCTGTTCCGCCAGGGCCTCTTCTCCGCCGTCTCCAACCCGAAGGTGCTGCTGTTCTACGGCGCCTTCCTGCCGCAGTTCATCGACCCCGCCCGCGACCTGCTGCTGCAGTTCGCCATCCTGGCCGGCACCTTTGCCGGCATCGAGGCGGTGGTCGAGGTCCTGCTGGCCCGCCTGGCGCACCGCGTGCGGCCGTGGCTGGAACGCACCGGCCGCACCTTCAACCGCGTCTGCGGCGGCCTGTTCGCCGCGATGGGGGCCGCGCTCCCGCTGACCCGCTGAGCCGGTCTGCGGTTCGCCCGCGCCGTCGCGTCCGGGCAACGATTTCGCCCTAGTGGTTTTCACTGCACGGCCGTCCACTTCATCCGGCGCCGGGCCCTCATTTGTCCGGAAATTCCACATCGTGGAGTGCCTCTTTCACCCCTTGGACGCCTCTGACGCCCGGTGACATGGGGTCATGCAAACGTTGCATGACCCCCCGATGCACGGTGAGGCCCCTCGCCGGACAATGGCAACACAATGAGTTGACGGTCGTTCGTTTATCCCTCGAATGACTCCGTCCGACCCGATTCCCGGCCCTCACCCTTCGGCCGGAAGGCCGACGAGATGGACAAAAGCGGCATGGGGCGAGCCCCCCAACGAGGCCTGCGCACGCAGGCCGGCGCGAGGCTCGCCCGATTCCGTTTTTAACTTTGATGATTGGAAGCACCATGAACCAACCGAAGCTGGAAGGGCTGCGCTTGAACGTCCCTGCCTACGTGAAGAACAACCGCCTGATCTCGTGGGTGGCCGACGTCGCGGCGTTGACCGAGGCGAAGGACGTGTACTGGTGCGACGGCAGCACCGAGGAGTACGACCGCCTGTGCGCCCAGCTGGTGGCCGCCGGCACGTTCAAGAAGCTCAACCCCGAGCTGCGCCCGAACAGCTACCTCGCCCAGAGCAGCCCGAGCGACGTCGCCCGCGTGGAAGACCGCACCTTCATCTGCTCCGCCAAGAAGGAAGACGCCGGCCCCACGAACAACTGGATGGCCCCGGCCGAGATGCGCGAGCTGCTGCAGACCGGCGACAAGGCGCTCTTCAAGGGCGCGATGCGCGGCCGCACGCTGTATGTCGTGCCGTTCAGCATGGGCCCGCTCGGCTCGCCCATCGCCCACATCGGCGTGGAGCTGTCCGACAGCCCGTACGTGGCCGTCAACATGAAGATCATGACCCGCATGGGCAAGGCCGTGCTCGAGGTGCTGGGCGCCGAAGGCCACTTCGTCCCCTGCGTGCACACCGTGGGCGCCCCGCTGGAAGCCGGCCAGAAGGACGTCAGCTGGCCCTGCAACACCACGAAGTACATCGTCCACTACCCCGAGACCCAGGAAATCTGGAGCTACGGCTCGGGCTACGGCGGCAACGCGCTGCTGGGCAAGAAGTGCTTCGCGCTGCGCATCGCTTCCACGATGGGCCGTGACCAGGGCTGGCTCGCCGAACACATGCTGGTGCTGGGTGTCACCTCGCCCGAAGGCAAGAAGCACCACGTCGCGGCCGCCTTCCCGAGCGCCTGCGGCAAGACCAACTTCGCGATGCTGATCCCGCCCGCCGGCTTCGACGGCTGGAAGGTCACCACCATCGGCGACGACATCGCCTGGATCAAGCCGGGTGCCGACGGCCGCCTGTACGCCATCAACCCCGAAGCCGGCTACTTCGGCGTGGCCCCGGGCACCAACAGCCTGACCAACGCCAACTGCATGGCCAGCCTGAACCGCGACGTGATCTTCACGAACGTGGCGCTGACCGACGATGGCGACGTCTGGTGGGAAGGCATGACCGACACGCCTCCGGCCCACGCCATCGACTGGCAAGGCAAGGACTGGACGCCGCAGATCGCGAAGGAAACCGGCGCCAAGGCCGCGCACCCGAACGCCCGCTTCACCGTCGGCGCGCTGAACAACCCGGCGCTCGATGCCGAGTGGGACAACCCCGCCGGCGTGCCCATCGACGCGTTCATCTTCGGTGGCCGCCGTTCCACCACGGTGCCGCTCGTGACCGAGGCCCGCACCTGGAACGAAGGCGTCTACATGGCCGCCACGATGGGTTCGGAAACCACCGCCGCCGCCGCGGGCCAGCAGGGCGTGGTGCGCCGCGACCCGTTCGCGATGCTGCCGTTCATGGGCTACAACATGAGCGACTACTTCCAGCACTGGCTGAACCTCGGCGCCAAGCTCGAGAAGTCGGGCGCGAAGCTGCCGAAGATCTACTGCGTCAACTGGTTCCGCAAGGGCGCCGACGGCAAGTTCGTGTGGCCGGGCTACGGCGACAACATGCGCGTGCTGAAGTGGATGCTGGACCGCGTGGAAGGCAAGGGCCAGGGCGAGGAGAACCTCTTCGGCGTGACCCCGCGCTACGAAGACCTGACCTGGACCGGCCTCGACTTCACGAAGGCCCAGTTCGACCAGGTCACCGGCATCGACAAGGCCGCGTGGCGCGACGAACTCGGCCTGCACGCCGAGCTGTTCCAGCAGCTGGCCTACCACCTGCCGGCCGAACTGACCGCCACGAAGGCGGACCTGGAGAAGCGCCTGGCCGCCTGACGGTCTGCCGCTTCCCAAGACAGAAGGCCTCGCATCGCTGCGAGGCCTTTTGCATTCGGGCCGGCCCGCGAGGGCCGGTGTGTCTCCCCGGGGCGTTCGCCCTCGCCGTGTCAGAAGCGCGTGAGCGTCAGCGACAGCCGGATCGAGAGGTCCGGGAACATCGGCGACGGCTCACGCGGGCGCACCGGCATGATCGTGAACAGGTCGTCGTCGCGGCACCCGGGCCGCGGGCGCGGCCGCGGGCGGCAGTCGTTGCCGCCGTCGTCGTGCGGCGGCTTCGGGTTCGAGCCGTTGCAGAAGCCGCCGTGGAAGAAGATGCTGATCAGCGAGCTGAGGCGCGCGAAGGCGTCCTTGTGCTTGTCCACCAGCGCGCCGCCCTTCTTCAGGTCGGTCTCGTTGATGTACTGCTGGTCCACCTTGCGGACACGGCCACAGTCGTCCACGGCCACGAAGCCCTTGCCGGCCGGATTCTCGTGCAGCGTGTTGCCGTCGCTCACCACGGCGTCGAGCGTGCGGCCCCAGCCCTTGGCTTCGTCGATCTTCAGGTCGCCCGTGGTGTTGCTGTCCACGCCGCTGATCTGCACGCCGTAGTCGCCGTTCGTGATGGTGACCTTCGACGACAGCGTGGCGTTCGGGTCCTTGTCCCACGGGGTGGTGTTGATCGTCACCTTGGTGCCGTCTTCCAGCTGGAAGGAGGTGGTGCCCCAGAAGTCGAACTCGTGCTTGCCGTCGATGTTCATGTGGGGGTCGCCCCACGCTTCGTACGTTTCGCCGGTCTTCTTGTTGAAGATGTTGACGGTGTTGTTGTCGTCGGCGGTGATGCGGTAGTTGTCGTTCTCGAACACAGCCTTGCCACCCTGCATCGACGTGCTGGCGTTGGTCGGGTTCGACGGGTCGGCGCAACGCGGCGGCTGGCAGCCGCCGATGGCGATGCTGGCGTTGTACTGGGCCTGGATGGTCATGAGGCTCTCCCTTGAAAAGATTGTTGGACGAGGGGGGATGTGCTGCGGATGGGATTTCAGCCGGAGCGGCCCTTCCCTGCCAGATGGGACGTGCGATAGCTGTGAAGCACCCTAGCTGGGGCGCACCCCAGGCACCCGGTCACCACCGCACACCTTTTGGGGATGGCCCTGTCGAGGCGCTGCCGTAGACTGCCCTCGTCCCGCGAGACCGACACACAGCGGCCACGGGACCCAGGGAGAGGACAACGACGAATGGCGAACCTGCTCATCCGGCACGGCACCCGCGCGGCCGGCCCCTACACCTTCGAGGAAACCGAACGGTTCCTCGCCGAAGGCACCTTGCCGGCCGACGCGCTGGCGTGGACCGAAGGCCTGATCGACTGGACCCCGGTGGGCACGGTGATCGCACAGCTCAAGGAGCGCATCGCCGCCATCACCCCGCCCGAGTTCACCGACCTCGCGCGCCGCGTCGAGCTGCCCGACGGCGTTCGAGGGCTGAGCTGGGCCGGCTTCGTGATCGCGCCGTTCTGGGCCGTGGGCAACCGCGTGTGGATCGGCCTGCTGGCGCTGATCCCCGGCCTGGGCCAGCTCGTGAGCCTCTGGCTGCTGTTCCACGGCCGCGAACTCGCGTGGCGGCGCGGCGGCTGGCCGAGCCTGAACGCCTTCCGGCAGGCGCAGCGGCGGTGGTCCATCGCGGCGGCCATCGCGGCACCCCTCATCGCGGTGCTGACCGTGCTCGTCGCGATCGAGGCGCAGCAGCAGCGTGGCGGGCGGCCCGCACCGGAGGCTCCTGCGCCCGCACCGCGTGAGGCGGCGCCCGAACCCGCTCCTCCGGTCCAGCCGCTGAAGCGCCGCGGCGCGCCGGCGACCGAACCCGCCGCAGGCGGCGCCGTCGCCCGCCTCCCGCTGCCGTTGCCCCGTGCCGCGTTCGAGGCGGCGCTGCGGGGCCGCACGCCCGCCGAGGCCGAGGTCATGGTGGGCACGCCGGCCGCCCGGCACAACGAGCAGGGCGTGGTGGTCCACGTCTTCCAGAACGCCACGCTGAACCCCGAGACCCGCGGCCCCGACGACGCCACCATCGTGATGTTCGCGGACGGCCGGGCCGCGATGTTCCGCTACGCGCAGCAGACGAGGTGAACACCATGAACGCCCCTTGCGAACTGGTGCTGGTCAACACGCCGGCCGACCTGCCCGAGGCGCTGCGCGACGCGGCCCTCGCCCACCTCGCCACGGTCACGCGCCGCACGGCCGACGACCTCGCCGCGCTGTGGTCGCATCCGCGGCCGGTGCTGGCGCGCACCGCCGACCGCGCCGAGGCGCTGCGCCTGCAGCAGGACATCCGCCGTGCAGGCTGGCACAGCGAATTGCGCGAGGCCGCCCCGCCCGTGGTGCGGCCGGCTGCTGTCGCCGCACCCGAACGCGTGTGCCCCGCCTGCACGCACACCAATGCGCCGCTGGCGCGCTTCTGCGGCGACTGCGGCGCGGCCCTGCCCGCGCTGCCGGTGCGTGCGCCCAGCCAGCACGACAGCGACCACGACGACGCCCTCGGCGCCACCGCGCGTTCGGTGGCCGGCCTCGCGGGCCTGCCGGCGGTGCGCGGCTTCAGCATCGGCGCGCTGTTCGACGAGGTCTTCAAGCGCCGCACCCCGGCCGAGATCGAGGACCACCTGATGGCCGGCACGCTGCGCACCACGCCGCTCGTCACCGACGTCTCGTGCGACTGGCCCCGGCCGTGGATGTTCGCGCGCCTGTTCCTGCTGTCGGCCTTCCTGTTCGTGATGTTCTGGGCCGGCTACCGCTACTTCGCCAACGACAACCTCGTGCCGGGCACGATGGTCATCGGCTCGTTCGTCGTGCCGATGACGGTGGTGCTGCTGTTCTACGAGCTGAACGCACCGCGCAACGTCTCGCTGCTGCTGGTGGCGAAGCTGGTGCTGCTGGGCGGTGCGTGGTCGCTGGTCATCTCGCTCGTGCTGTTCAAGCTGGGCAAGGACGTGAGCAGCCTGATCGGCGCTTCGGCGGCCGGGCTCATCGAGGAGACCGGCAAGCTGGCCGCCGTCGTGTTCGCCACGCGGTCGCTGAGTTCGGTGCGCTACCGCTACACGCTCAACGGGCTGCTGTTCGGTGCCGCCGTGGGCGCGGGCTTCGCGGCCTTCGAATCCGCGGGGTACGCCTTCGTGCAGCTGGTCAAGGGCGGCTTCGGCGCGATGGACAACATCATCCTGCTGCGCGGCGGCCTCTCCCCGTTCGGGCACGTGGTGTGGACGGCGATCACCGCCGGTGCGCTGTGGCGCGTGAAGGGCGCCCTGTCGTACCACGGCACCCTGCTCGCGGAACGGCGTTTCCTCGGCCTGTTCGTGACGGCAGTGGTGTGCCATGCGATCTGGAACGCGCCGTTCTCGATCGGCCCGGGGCTCACGAAGTACGTGCTGCTGGGCGTCGTCGCGTGGATGATCGCGCTGTCGCTCGTGCAGGACGGGCTGGGCCAGGTGCGGCGTGAGCAGCAGTCGGTGGGCACGCCCACCGCGTGACGCCCGGGTGCGGTTTCAGCGCGGGTCGGCCGTCCGGTCCAGGCACTCCTGCACCAGCTGTGCCCAGCTGTTGAGCAGACGGTCCGACACCCACGTCGGGTGCAGGTAGCGGTGCACGACCAGGCCCTCGACGTCCTCGGTCCAGGGCGCCCCGCGGGGCGAATCGGGGTCGTCGGCGCACAGCACCACGCGGCGGTAGCTCGCCATGCCGTCGCGGCCGTCCACCTCGTCGAAGTTCACATCCCAGCGGTAGCGCGGGTCGCGCCGGATCACCGCTTCGCCGATCAGCAGCGCGAGGTCGAAGGTCAGCGCGTACACGACTTCGTCGCCGCGGTACGAGGTGCGGTCCCACACGCCATGGCTGCCGATGCGCGGGTCGTGCGCGGCGGGCCAGGTGTCGTTGGCCCACCGGTGCAGGGCCTCGAGCACGGGCTTCCATTCGCCGCCGTCCAGCACCGGCCGCGCGTCGATGCCCTCGGCGTCGAGCCAGGTGACGAGGTGGGCGAGGCGCTGCTCGCGAACCGCGAGCAGGTGCGACAGGTTCTCGCGGGCCTGGGCATCGGTCCAGCGGAACGACGGGCCGGCGTGGGGCGTGTCGTGGGACGGGTAGCCGTGCAGGCGCTCCCGCAGCCGGGACCGCGGAGGGATCCCGCGCCGCGCCAGCCAGTCGAACCAGTGTTTCACGGGACCGTCGATTCGAGCGCGCCGGGCCCCGCGTAGAGGCTGCGGTGGTCGCGCCACCACACGGGGCGCAACCCCTCCACGAACGGCGGATCGGGGAAGTCGCGATGGCCCGTGGCCTCGAAGCGCATGACCACGAGGTCGATGGGCGAACACACGGGCGGGGCTGCCGCGTCGTCGGGCAAGGTGGGGTCGAGCAGCACGGCGCGGCCGACGAAGGGGCCGCCGTCGGCCACGTGGTCGTCGTACCGGTCCACGCCCCACGCGAAGGACGGCGCGGCGCGCAGGGCCAGTTCGCCGAGGGCCACGGCCACGTCCACCGCGTGGGTGTACGCCGCGGCCTGCTCGCCGGTGGCCCGCTGCCAGCCGGTCCACGGCTCGGTGCCGGGCCGCACCCAGGCGCGGCGGATCAGGCCGGGCCAGGTGGTTCGGGTCCAGTGATCGAGGGCCTGCACCGCGGCCAGCGGCTCACCGCCGAGGTCGATGCCCGCGGGCCGCAGCAGCTCGCCCAGCCGGGCGAGCCGGCGGGAGCGGCTGGCCCGAAGGGCTGCGAGTTCGGAGTCGCCGAGGCCCGAAGCCCACGGGGGCGGTTCGGCCTCGACCCGGCGCAGCAGCGGGTGGCGCTGGAAGGGCAGTCTCATGGCGCGGGCTCGAAGGTGCCTTGCCGGTCGCTCATCGTAGCGAAGCCTTCTGGCCCAGGGTCTTGCCCATGCCTTCGGCCAGGGCCTGCAGCCACGACTTGGCGCCTTGCTTCCAGCCACGTTCGCTCGACGAGGCCGTCACCTTGTCCGGGTGCCGCGGCGCGGCACCTGGGCGGCGGACGCCGAACGTGCCGATCACTGCAGGTAGCTGACGGTCGAGAAACACTCCAGCGGCTTCGCCGCGCCGCCGCTCACGTACTGCACCGGCCGCGAACCCGGGCTGTCCTCGTCGACGTTGCGGTCGGTGGCCGCGGCGTACCAGCGCTTGCAGTAGCCGGTGCCGATGCCCGGGATGGACACGGCGCCGGCGTTGGTGCGCAGCACGAGGTATCTGCCGTCGGGAGACCAGCCGGCGTTCTCACCGAAGTCGCCGTTGGAGAAGCGCTCGACCCGCGTGCCGTCGAGGCTTGCGATCCAGATGTCGAACTTCGTGATGCCGCCGTCGTTCCAGCCCAGCTGGATGGCCAGCTGCTGGCCGTCGGGACTCGCGGCCAGCGAACGACGCAAGCTGAAGCCCGCCGGCACGGCCAACGTGCCCAGTTCGCGTTCGTTGCGGCCGTTCGCCGAGGCCGATCCGGTGATCACCTTGCGGTCGCCGCGGGTGTAGACGTACGCGTCGGCGGACAGCCAGTCGAAGTCGTAGACGACGGCGGTGCCGGTGTTCGAGAAGTCCACGGCGAGCTTCGGGTCGGCCGGCGTGGCGAGGTCGACGATCAGCAGGCCGCTGCGCGAGAGTGTGTTGTTCGCCGCGAGGTCGGGGTACTGCACCATCGCCAGGTAGCGGTTGTCCTTCGAGAATCGGAAGGCGGTGGTGTAGCCCTCGAGCAGGAACTCGGACACGACGGCCTTCGTGGCGGTGTCGCGCACCTCCACGCTCATGTAGTCGGAGTTCTCCACGCCGGTTTCGGTGTCGTGCCACGACACCGCGTAGCGCGTGCCGTCGGGCGAGAACGTGATGGACTGGTTGGCGGCGTCGCGTGTGATGACCGTCGATTCGACGCCGGTGTTCGCGTTGATGCGGCGGTAGGACGGGGTGTCGGTGGGCCGCAGCCAGAATGAGCCTGTCAGGCCCGGGTTCAGCCCGGCGCCGGTTGTCACGCCGCCACCGCCTCCCGGACCGCCCACCGGTTCGCCGCCCCCGCCTCCACCGCATCCCAGCAAGACACTGACGGCCAGTCCCAGGCCTGCGATGGCGGACATGCATTGAAGTTTGTTCATGGAGGGTTGGATGGCGAGAAGGGGGGCGCGTCAGCTCGCCGTCGGATGGCGGCCGGGCGTTGGCAGTCGCTGTGGTTCTTCATGGCGAACGGGACCTTTGACATGGGCGACACAAAAAAATCGGCGACGCAGGTCGCTGCTGCGCGAGGTGCCGCTTCGCGGCACCGTGGCAGGGCCGGGAAGGCTTCAGCGCCGGACGGTCCCCTCCGTCATCGCCGCCGCCACTTCACCCCGCCATGAGGCACACGGGCGTGGGGGCGGAAACTCGATTGCCGCTCAGTTCAGGTAGGTCGCGCCGGCACGGCACGGCATCACGGCCGCCTTGCCGCTTTCGAGGTACTGGACCTGGCGCGACTCGGGGCTGCCCTCGTACACGTTGCGGGCCGTGGACGGTGCGTACCAGCGCTTGCAGTAGGCGGTGCTGGCGCCTCCCTGCGAGTAGAACCCCGCGTCGGTGGACAGCACGATGTACTTGCCGTCGGGCGACCAGGATGCCCCACCGCCGTACTTGCCGGTCGAGAACCGTTGCGAGCCGCTCCCGTCGGCGGCCGTCACCCACACGTCGAACTGCGTGACACCGTCTTCCCAGTTGAAGTTCACGAGGAGCTGGGTGCCGTCGGGGCTGGCATTGATGGTGCGGCCGATGAAGAGTCCGGCCGGCACGTCGACGGTGCCCTTCACCGTCTCGTTGCCGCCGGCCACCAGGGCGCTGCCGGTCACGATGCTGCGGTCACCGCGCAGGTAGACGAACTGGTTGTTGGGAAGCCAGTCGTAGCCGAACACCACGTTCTTGCCGGTGCGCGAGAAGTTGACGACCGTCGTGGGGTTCGCGGGATCGGCGAGGTCGAGGATGGCCAGCCCGGACTCGGCCAGGTTCAGTTCGCCCACGCGGTTGGGGTAGCGGATGGCGGCCAGGAAGCGGTTGTCGGGCGAGAACCCGAAGTTGTTGGCGAAGCCATCGAATTCGAGCTTGAACAGGCGATTCTTCGTGGCGGTGTCGTAGACCTCGAGCACCATGTACTCGGAGTTCTCCTGGCCCACCACGCTGTCGTGGACCACCTGGGCGTAACGGCTGCCGTCCGGCGAGACGTAGAGCAGGTGCTTGTTGCTGGGGGCCCGCACCACCGGTGTGCTGGCGCCCGTTGCGGCGTCGACGCGCAGCAGGTCCAGAGAGGCGACCGGGGTCATGTAGATGGATCCGGTCAAGCCAGGGTTGACGGCGTTGCCGCCACCGGCCGGCGGCGGCGTCGTGTCGACGGCCGGGTCTCCGCCACCACCTCCGCCACAACCGACCAGGGCACAGACGGCGAGTGCGAGGCCTGCGATGGCGGACATGCGTTGAAGCTTGTTCATGGCGAAGAGTTCCTTTCTGACTGCCGAATGAAACGAAAAAGGCACCGGCGCCTGGTGGCGCCGATGCCGTGGTGCCCGAAGGCACCGGGGCGATCGCGGCAACGTCAGCCCTTGCGGCCCATCTGGCTGAGACCTTCGCCGATGGACTTGAGGGCGTTCGAGAACGCGCTTTGCAACAGGCTGAACTCCTGCGACACGCCTTGGAGTTCGGTCTGGGTCTTGGTGAATGCCGCGGCATCGGCCTGGGCCTGCTGGGCGTCGGCCTGCTTCTGCTCGGCCGAGGTTTCGTTCTTGGCGCCGTCGGCGGCCTTGGTGGCATTGGCAGCCTGCTTGTCGGACAGGTCACCCATCTTCTGGGACAGCTCGACCATCTTCGAGGCCTTCTGGCCCAGGGTCTTGCCCATGCCTTCGGCCAGGGCCTGCAGCCACGACTTGGCGCCTTGCTTCGAGCCACCTTCGCTGGACTGGCCGCAGCCGTCCTTCTTGTCGAGTTCGTCCTTGACGTTCTTGATCATCGTCTTGGTGAGCTCGTCGATGAAGTCCTTGCACCAGTCCTGCACGCCCTTGTCGTTGTCGACGCAGTGCTTGGCATCCGGCGAGACGTTCTTGTCCTTGGACTCGGCGATGGCTTCCTTGATCGCGTTCTTGACTTCCTTCGCGAGGAATGGCGGCATGCCGCTTTCCTTCTGCAGGTGGTCGAC
This sequence comes from Piscinibacter gummiphilus, assembly GCF_002116905.1. Taxonomy (NCBI): domain Bacteria; kingdom Pseudomonadati; phylum Pseudomonadota; class Betaproteobacteria; order Burkholderiales; family Sphaerotilaceae; genus Rhizobacter; species Rhizobacter gummiphilus. Next base: position 6,265,687 of record NZ_CP015118.1, on the reverse strand, counting down.
GGTGTTGTTCGCGGCCTGGCCGACGGCGTCCTGGACCAGATTCCCGATCGCACCGCCGATGGCCGCGCCGATCGGGCCGCCGAAGATGCCACCGACGATGCCGCCGATGCTGCTGAGGAGGCCGCCGCCTTGGCCGCCACCCAGACCACCCACCACGCTGTTCAGAGCTCCAGACATGTTTCTCTCCTGTTCAGTTCAATTCCGTTGATATGAGGCGCCCGACGTTGCGGGGCCCCCCTGCAACTCACTCGCCACCGTTGCCGATCGCGTACTGCAGAGTCGACGGAATGAATTAAAGGCGGAGGGTCCTTCTTTCGTAAGCTGGTGCGTGCGATAGCTAGGGTGCGCCCCAGCGGTGAAGTCGAAGCGGACGTGGGGCGTGTTCATGCGCGCGGGCTCACTGGATGAGCCACCTCGTCGGACGACGTGGCGCGCAGGGGTTCGCGCGACAGCAGCGAGATGCCGCCTCCCGTCACGCCGAGCACCCATTCCTCGCCGCGGTACTGCATGACCACGACGCGCTCCTTCGCACCCACGGGCAAGGCGCGCACGAAACGCAGCTCGTCGGCGTCGGGGCGGGAACCGGGAAGCAGGCGGCCCTGCTGGAGCCGCTTGAGCATCGCGAGGCTCACCCACGCGAGCAGGCCCACGAAGGCCAGTGCGAGCAGCGTGCTGAGGAGTTGCGACGAGAAGTTGTCCATGGCTCGGTCGGGGAACGGCTGAGCATTCTTCCCCACCGTCCGTGACAAATGCCACACCCGGGTGGCTTGCAACCTAGGGGTTGACCGAGGGAGGACGGAGCGCGGCATCCCTGCCGCGACGGGATTCAGGGGTGGGCCGGAGGGCGGCGCACGGCCACGATGTCATAGGTGCCGAGACCGAAGCTCGACTCCTTCACCTGGTTGCTCTGGTTGCCCCCCAGGAGGGTGACCCGGCCGTCACCACCGGACACAAAAAAGCCCACATGGTTCTGACCCGAGGCCTTGTTGCGGATGACGACCACGTCGCCGTTGTGGGCGTTGCCGAGGCCGTTGACCCGATCGCCCCATGACGCCCAGCTGATGGCCGCGGCGCTGTCGGTACCGCGGTGGCCGGCCTTCTCCAGCGACCAGTTGACGAACGAGGCGCACCAGGGCGTCTCGTCGGACCGCGACCGCAGCGAAGTGGTCTGGTGGTACTCGACGATGCGCGCGTTGTGGCGGCTGCCCGCGATCTCGCGCTGGCCGGTCTCGCCGCGGGCGATGGCCATCCAGCCGCCCGCATCGCTGCCCAGCTGGCGGCCGAGCTGCGCGAGCGTCGCGCCGCTTTCAGCGGCGGGACCTTGCGGGCGCGTGGTACCGCGGCCGGGCAGGTTCAGGCGTTCGCCGGCGATGATCAGGTCCGGGTTGCGGATCTGCGGGTTCGCGTCGAGCAGCGCCTGCACCGTGGTGCCGTGTTCGCGGGCCAGGCCCGAGAGCGTGTCGCCCCGGTCGATGCGCACCGACGACGGCGGGGTGTCGGCCGAGGTCGAGGGACCGGCGGGGGACGAACGGGTGCTGCTGATCGCGGACATGGTGGGGACTCCTGGGCGAAGTCCGCACCTTAGGGGCCGCGGGCCGCCCCGTCGATCTGTCGCCGACCCTGGCTAGGGTGCACCCGAGGGGGCGTCGGGGCGCATGTCGTCGGGGTATCGCGTGAGGTCTTCGCCGGGCGCCTTGCGCCGCGCCCGGGCACCGGGTTCGCGGGGCCGTGTCTTCAGCGGGTCGTGGTGGGACTCGACCTGCTCGCGCACCTCGCGCGCCCACAGGATGACCTCGGCCATCACCTCGAACGTGTCGCGCGGGATCACCTCGCCCTCCTCGCCGCGCGCGAGCAGGTCGCGGGCGAGCGGGATGTTGCGCACGATCGGCACGCCCGCCGCCTCGGCGGCTTCGCGCATCGCACGCGCCGTGTCGTCCTCGCCCTTGGCCGAGATCGTGGGCACGGGGCAGGTCTCGCGGTCGTAGTCGATCGCGATGGCGACGTGGGTCGGGTTCACGAGCAGCACGTTGGCCTGCGCTGCGGCGTTCGCGGCATTGCGCTGCGACCACTCCTGGTGGGTCTGGCGGCGGTGGGCCTTGATGTGCGGGTCGCCTTCGGATTCCTTCATCTCCTGCCGGATGTCGCGCAGGCTCATGCGGTTCTTCTTCGTGAAGCTGTGGCGCTGCCAGACGATGTCGAGCACGCTGACGAGCGCGAAGACCCCGAGCGTCCATGCGAGCAGCCGCAGGCTCAGCGCCCAGATCGCATCGCCGATCGCGCCGGGGGGCGCGGTCGACAGCAGCGCGAACTGCGGCATCAGCGAACGCAGCACGAGCCAGCCGATCGCGAACAGCAGCGCGGTCTTCGCGACGGCCTTCAGCACCTCGACGACGTTGTCCATGCTGAACATCCGCTTGATCCCGGCCGCGGGGTTCAGGTGCTCGGCCTTCGGCTTGAGCTTGTCCATCGCGAACACCGGGCCGGCCTGCAGGAACTCGACGAGCAACCCGACCACGATCACCGGCACGAGCAGCAACCCGGTGGCCCACAGCACCGTCTCGAGCGCAAGCCACCCCATCGCCGGGGCCGAAAACGAAAACGGCTGCACGACGGCGTCGATCACGCGGTCGGTCAGCGCGACCACGCGCTGCCCCACGAGGGGGATCGCGAGGGCGCCGAGCGCCAGCCACACGAGCAGCGTCAACGTGCTCGTGATCTCCTTGCTTTTCGGGACGTCGCCTTTCTTGCGCGCGTCCTTCAGCCGTTTCTCGGTCGGCTTTTCGGTCTTGTCGCCACCGTCGTTGCTGTCGGCCATGGGGGTCCTGGGCTGTTCAAAAACGCGCAAAGCGTGCCCGAAAAGCGCGCCCGGCCACCCCCACCCCTAGTTTGAGGCGTAACGCCCGCTTACATCGATGACAGGTCTCGCCCCTTTATTGGGCCCCCTCCGTTTGTGACAGCCGGCTCGTAACGTCGACTTACAAACGGTCGTGATCCACGTCACGAATCGGACGGTTCGGCCCTGCAACATCCCGGCATCGAAACCGACGCAGTGCGGTTCGGGAGGGCAAAACCCCCAAGGGAGTTCCGATGTTCGGCGGATGGATCAACCCGGGAGACGCAACGACGTCCCCCCTATTCACGGTAGTTGTTGCGGTGATTGCAATGTTCAGCCCGGCGGTCCAGGCCTGTGGACCCGGGGGGATGGCAGCCGCGCTGCAGGCCCCCACGGTGGCCACCAAGTTTGCGCTCGCTCGCGAATTTTGCGTGACGGATGAAGGAACGTCGACGGCCGTGGCACCGCGTTCCCCCGACACGTCCCGGTACGCCGAACAGCTCTGGCTGTACGACCGGCCGGCGGTCCGGACGCCGGAGGCCGCCTTGCCGGAACCGGTCCGGGCGTCGCCGCCGGTCGCCGCACCGACGGCCTCGGTCATCCGGTCGTCCGCGCCCGTGGCCGGCCGCCCGATCCGGGGCGTGAGCCGCGAGGCGTCGGCCCGCGCACTGTCGCTCGTGCCGCAAATCAGCGACGTCGCCGCGCGCTTCCGCATCGACCCGCTGCTGCTGCACGCCATCGCCCACGTCGAGTCGCGCCACAACCCGGACGCCGTGTCGCACGCCGGGGCGCTGGGCCTGATGCAGGTGATGCCGGCCACGGCGCGCCGCTTCGGGGTCACGTCCCCGAAGGCGCAGCTGCACGACCCGAAGATCAGCCTCGAGGTCAGCTCGGCGTACCTCAAGACGCTGCAGCGGCGCTTCGACAACAACCTCACGCTCGTGATCGCCGCGTACAACGCCGGCGAAGGCGCCGTCGAGAAGTACGGCCGCCAGGTGCCGCCGTACAAGGAGACGCAGGGCTACGTGCGCGACGTGATGGCGCATTACCGCGCGCTGCTGAGCCTGCGCGACGCCGGTGCCACCCCGGCGCCGGCGCGCCCGATGCTCTGACGGGAGCACCGGGATGAGCCTTTCCGCGTATTTCCAGTCCGCGTCGCTGCGCCCCGAGGGGACGCTCTCGCGTTACAGCGACCTCGTGCTCGTGGCCGGTGTCATCGCCATCGTGGCGCTGATGGTGTTGCCGCTGCCGCTGTTCGTCATCGACCTGCTCGTCGCCGTGAACCTCGCGATGGGCGTGATGCTGCTGCTGATGGCGATCTACATCGGCTCGCCGCTCGAGTTTTCGGTGTTCCCGAGCGTGTTGCTCGTGAGCACGCTGTTCCGCCTCTCGCTCGCCATCGCCACCACGCGGATGATCCTGCTGCACGGCGACGCGGGCCACATCATCGACACCTTCGGCAAGACGGTGGCCGGCGGCAACCTCGTCGTGGGCCTGGTGGTGTTCCTGATCATCACGGTGGTGCAGTTCATCGTGATCGCGAAGGGCGCGGAGCGGGTCGCCGAGGTGGCCGCGCGGTTCTCGCTCGACGCGATGCCGGGCAAGCAGCTGTCCATCGACTCCGACCTGCGCTCGGGCCTCATCGACAAGGACGAGGCCAAGCGCAAGCGCCGTGAGCTGGAGATGGAAAGCAAGCTGCACGGCAACCTCGACGGCGCGATGAAGTTCGTCAAGGGTGATGCCATCGCGGGCATCGTCATCATCGTGATCAACCTGCTCGGCGGCCTCGCGGTGGGTGTGCTGCAGCAGGGCATGGACATGGGCCATGCGATGACGAAGTACTCCGTGCTGACGATCGGCGACGGCATGGTCTCGCAGATTCCCGCGCTGCTCGCGGCGATGTCGGCCGGCCTGATCGTCACGCGCACGTCGGACGCCGAGGACAAGCACCTGGGCGACGCGATGCGCAAGCAGTTCACCGCGAAGCCTCGCGTGCTGCTGGTGGCCGGCGGCATCTGCGCCCTGTTCGCGCTGGTGCCGGGCTTCCCGGCGGTGACGTTCCTCGTGATGGCGGTGGTGCTGGGCGGTGGCGGCGCGCTGATGACGCCGGTGCTGCGCCAGCGCATGGCAAAGGCCTCCGGGCCGGCGTTCGAGGCCGTCGTCAAGCGCAAGGAAGCGCCCCCGGGCGTGCTCGCCACCGCGCTGCCCACGCCCCACCCCGCCGTGCCGCTGCTGCTCGAGCTGCCGCCGCGCGCGCTGGGCAACGACCAGGGCGCCGCGCTCACGCGGTCGCTCGAGGCGGTGCTGGAGCACTTCCAGCTGTCGCTGGGCCTCGCGCTGCCGCGCATCAGCATCCACGCGCGTGCCGACGGGGGCGACGGCTGGCAGCTGCACGCCTTCGAAGTGCCGGTGGCCCGCGGCGAGGTGCCGCAGGGCGACGTGCCGGCGGAACTGGCCGGTGCCGTGCGCGAGGCGCTGCGCCGCCACACCATGCTGTTCCTCGGCATCCAGGAGGCCAGCGCGCTGCTGACGCGGGCCTCGCTCGATTACCCCGAGGCCGTGAAGGAAGTGCTGCGCGTGATCCCGATGCAGCGCCTGGCCGACATCTTCCGCCGCCTCGTCGAGGAGGAGGTCTCGGTGCGCCACATGCGCGACATGCTCGAGGCGCTCGCCGAGGCGGGCCAGCGCGAGAAGGACGTGTTCACGCTCGCCGAGTTCGCGCGCATCGCGCTCAAGCGCCACATCAGCCACCGCTACGCACCCGACGGCCTGCTGCGGGCGACGCTGCTGCTGCCCGACCTGGAGGAGCTGCTGCGCCAGGCGCTGCGCACCAACGGTGGTGTCCAGCAGCTGGCCATCGACCCGCAGGTGGCGCGCCAGGTGATCGACCTGATCCGCCAGAGCGTCGAGACCCATGGGGTGGCCGCCGTCGTGACCACCGTCGACCTCCGCCGCCACGTGCGCAAGCTGATCGAACTCGACTGCTTCGACGTGCCGGTGCTGTCGTACCACGAGCTGATGCCGTCGTTGCGCCTGGACGTCGCCGACCGTGTCGGTGCGCCCGCCACGGCGCTGCTCGAAGCCGCCTGACCGGGGTCCGCCCCACCGCTCTCCACGAGATCCCGCGATGCCTTCCTTTGCCCCCGTCTTCCCGTCGTTCCGCCGCCTGGCCGCCGTGCTGCTGGTGTCCGTCTGCGCCACCGCGGCCCTGGCCGCGCCCCCGCCGTACGCCGACCGCAAGGTGCAGCTCGCCGCGCGCGAGCAACCCATCGCCGCGTTCCTGCAGGACCTGTTCGGGCTGATCGACGTGCCCGTGTCGGTGTCGCCCGCCGTCAAGGGCGCCGTCAACGGCACCTTCAACGGCGAGGCCGAGGGCATCGCGCGCAGCATCTCGCGGGCGTTCGGCCTCGTCATGTACTACGACGGCGCCGTGATGCACGTCTACACCGCGGGCGAGATGGGCGCGCGCACGCTGCCCACCACGCCGGCCGTGGCCGACAAGGTGCTGCGCGCGGCCGGCGAGATGCGCCTCGCCGACGCGCGCAACACGCTGCGCACCACGCGTGACGGCGCGGTGATCGCGAGCGGCACGCGCCGCTTCATCGAGCAGGTGGAGGAACTCACCCGCGCGAGCCAGGTGAGCCAGGTCGTGCAGCCGCCGATGGGCTTCAAGGTCTTCTACCTGCGCTACGCGTGGGCGCACGACGTCACGGTGGCGTTCTCGGGGCGCCAGATCATCGTGCCGGGGGTCGCGAGCATCGTGCGTTCGCTCGTGACCTCGTCGCCGCGCAGCCCCGCGATGCTCGGCCAGCAGGAGCAGCTGCTGCGTCCGACGCAGCCGAAGCTCAAGGGCCAGGGCCTCGGCCGCAACCCCAACCAGCCGGTGCTGGGCCTGCCCGACGCGAACGCGCAGCCCGGCACGGCCGACGTGCTGATGGCCGCGTACGGCGGCGCGGCGGCCGGCGGCGCCGTGGGTGGCAACGGGCTCGTGCTGGGCGACCTGCAGCAGGTGCGCATCGAGGCCGACACGCGGCTCAACGCGATCATCGTGCGGGATGCGCCGGAACGGCTGCCGTACTACGAGCAGCTCGTGCAGTCGCTCGACGTCGAGCCGCAGTCGCTCGAGATCGAGGCCACGATCATCGACATCAACACCGACAAGATGCGCGAGCTCGGCATCAACTGGCGCGGCAACATCGAGAAGAGCTCGGTGCTGTTCGGCAAGGGCGACGCGTCGGACCTGCTGCTGCAGCCGGGCGGCTCGATCGTCGGCTCCGCCATCACGCCCATCGCGCAGGGCGGCGTGATCTCCGCGGTGCTCGGCAACGCGCAGCAGTTCGTCGCCCGCATCAGCGCGCTGCAGACCGAAGGCGCGGCCAAGGTCGTCTCGAGCCCGCAGGTGGTGACCCTCTCCAACGTCGAGGCCGTGTTCGACAGCAGCCAGACCTTCTACGTGCGCGTGGCCGGGCGCGAGGAGGTGGACCTCTTCAACGTGTCGGCCGGCACGCTGCTGCGGGTGACGCCCCACGTCTTCAAGGACACGCAGGGCGTGCGCATCAAGCTGCTCGTGAACCTGGAGGACGGTTCGCTGTCGTCGGAGCGCGTGGACGCGCTGCCGATCGTGGCGCGTTCGTCGATCAACACGCAGGCGCTGATCTACGAGGGCGAAAGCCTGCTGATCGGCGGCCTGACGCGCGAGGCCTCGGACAGCGGCGTCGAGAAGATCCCGCTGCTGGGCGACATCCCCGTCATCGGCCACCTGTTCAAGACGCAGCGCGAGAGCGGTGGCCGCACCGAACGCATGTTCCTGATCTCGCCGCGCCTGTCGCAGCGCCGGTCGGCGGCGATGGGGCCGGCACCCGTGACCCCGCCGCCCGCGGTGCCGTCGGCCCCGGCGCCCGCCGCCCCGCCGCCGCCCGTTCCGGGTGAGTCGTCGGGCGCCTGCACGCCCACGTGGTGCCCGCGCGGCAGTGTGGTGGCCTCCACCGGAGCGCGCCGATGAACCCGTCGCCGCTCGAGCTGCGCGTCCTCACGGGGCCGCAGGCCGGCGCGCGCATCGCGCTGGCCGCCGGCGGCCGCGTGGACGTGGGCAGCCTCGACGCGGCGGGCTGCCAGGTCGTGTTGCGCGACCCGCGTGTCGCGCAGCAGCGCGTGCGCCTGCACGTGCGGCCGTACGACGTGCGGCTCGAGGTGCTGGCCGGTGAGGTCGAGTTCAACGGGATGCTGCTCGTGGCGCCGGCGTTCGCCGACTGGCCGCTCTATGCGCCGGTGCGTCTGGGCGACACCGTGCTGGCCGTGGGCGCCGAGGACGGCGTCCGGTGGGACGACGCGCTGGCCCTCGCGCTGTCGCCGCAGCCGCCGGCCGCGCCGGCCGAAGCCCCTGCTCCCGAGGCACCGGCCCCTGCCGTCGTGCCCCGCCCGCGCCGCCGCCTCGAGGCGTGGCTGGCGATCGGCGGTGGCGCGCTGGCGCTCGTCGCCACGGGCCTGCTCGCGTTCGCGAGCCTCGTCACGCCGCCGAAGGTGGTGGCCGAGAGCCCGTCGCAGCGGCTGGAACGCCTGCTGGCCGTGCCCGAGTTCCGCGGCCTGCGCGTGGCGGCGGCGGGCGAAGGCCTCCGCGTGACCGGCGACGTGCTGACGTTCGCGGACCGCCAGCGCCTCGACGCGCAGCTGGCCGGCGCCGACCTGTCGCCCGTGGTCGAGGTGCGGGTCGCCGAACAACTGGCGGCCGCGGTGCGCGAGGTGTTCCGCATGAACGGCGTGGTGGCCGAGACCACCCCGGCCACGTCGCTCGCCGACGTGGGGGTGGTGCGTGTCGCCACGCGCGTGGCCGACCTGTCGCAACTGGCCCGCGCCGAGGCCAGCGCGCGGCGCGACGTGCCCGGCCTGCGCGGCCTCGCCGTCGAGAACGAACGCCCCGCCGCCCCGCCCGACAACGCGCCGGTGGCGGACGACCCCGGCAAGCGGGTCGCCTCCATCGTGCCGGGCGACTCTCCCTACGTCGTGACCGTCGACGGCACGCGCTATTTCGTCGGGGCGCTGCTGCCGAGCGGCCACCGCCTCGCCTCGATCACCGAGCAGGAAGTCCTGCTCGACAAGGACGGCGTCATCTCGACGCTGCGCTTCTGACCCTCCCCTCCCTCCCACGAAACCCAGCAGGAGATCTCCCATGAGCAACACGATCAACCCCCTCTCGATGGTCGCCGCGGCCCCCTCCACCAACAGCAGCAAGCAGGGCAAGTCCGACAACTGGTTCGAGGCGATGGCCGAGGCCTGGGGCCAGACGCTCGACAAGACCGCGACCTCCATCGAATCGATGTCCGAGGACATCAGCAACGGCAACGACAAGCCCGCGGCCATCACGGCGCTGTCGGCCGAGTCGCTCAAGATGAGCTTCCTGTCGAACAGCTCGCACACCGCGCTCTCCAGCGTCGGCAGCGCGCTCGAGACGATGGCCCGCAAGCAGTGAGCGGGAGGCCGCGATGAACGTCGATCCTTCGATGGTGGCCGCGAGCCCGGTGCTCGGCCTGGGCGGCGGTGTCGCCGGCCCGGGGCCGGTGTCCGCGATGTCCGGCGCCGGCCTGCAGGCCGGCTACGGCCTGTCCTTCACGGACCTGGGCCGCTTCGAGCATGCGCTGTCCGCGTCGCAGAGCCGGCTCGAGGGCCAGCCCGTGCGTGCCCCGAACGAGGCGCTGCAGGCCATGGCCAGGCCGCTCGAGTACGTCAACAACGAGGCCGCGTCGCTCTCGGAATTCGCGACCCGCGCCGTGTCGGCCGGCAGCGCGATGACGCCCGGCGAGATGGTGATGCTGTCGGTGCGTTGCCAGGAGTTCATGTTCCATTGCCAGCTGACCTCGAACGTGGCCAACCGCGCGTCCGATGGCCTGCAGCAGCTCTTCCGCCAGCAGTCCTGACCGACCATGCGCCTCGACACATTCCTCCGCCGCCTGGCCGTGTTCGGTGCCGCGTTGCTGCTCGCCGGCTGCATGCGCCAGGAACTCTACGGCCAGGTCTCGGAACGGCAGGCCAACGAGATGGTCGCGCTGCTGCAGGGCGCCGGCATCGACGCCCGCAAGGAACACCGCGACGCGGCCAACTTCGCGATCACGTCGCCGTCGGCCGACTTCGGGCGCGCCATCGAACTGCTGCATGCCAATGGCTACCCGCGCGGCAACTTCGACAGCGTGGGCCAGGTGTTCAAGAAGGAGGGGTTCGTGTCGTCGCCGGTCGAGGAGCGTGCGCGGCTGACCTACGCGCTGTCGCAGGAACTCGCGAACACGCTGCAGACCATCGACGGGGTCGTGGTCGCACGCGTGCACCTCGCAGTGCCCGAGAAGGACCCGCTCACCGACAAACCCCACCCGGCCTCGGCCTCGGTGTTCATCAAGCACCGCGCGGGGCGTGACCTCACGGGGCAAGTCAACCAGATGAAGGCGCTGGTGGTCAACGGGGTCGAGGGTCTGCCCTACGACAACGTCACCGTCGCGCTGTTCCCGGCCGAGACCGTGCCGGCGCCACGCCCGGGGCTGGCCACCGACCCGCTGTCCACGTCGCTGCAGGCGGTCGCGGGCTTCGGCGGCCTGCTGCTGCTGGGCAGCGCGGGCGTGTGGGGCTGGCGCCGCCGGCAGGCCGGGCGCGGCGAGGCGCTGGTGCTGGTGCAGAACGATCGTGGAGGTGTCGATGCGGCGCGCGGCTGACACCACCCTCGCGCTGCGGCCCGTGGTCACGCCCGACGAGGCGCGGCGCACGCGCGCCTGGAACGTGCGCGTGGCCACCTGGTTCGATGAAGTGTGGGGCGACGAGGCCGGGACGTTGCCGTCGTTCACGTGGGAGACGCTGTCCGCGGTGCCCGGCTGGGCCGTGGGCACGCCGGCCGAACTGGAGCGGCTGGCGCTGCTGTGCGGCGCGCTGTTCGCCGCGCCGGCGCTGCGCGTGTGCCTCGACGCCGGTCTGCTGATCCGCGTGCGCGCGCTGGTGGGCGCCGACGCGCTGGAGCAGGTGCTCGCGGTGCCGGGCCTGCCGATGCAGGCCCCCACCTGGCCGCAGGACGCGCGCGCCGAACGCGACACGCTGCACGCCTGGGGTGGCACGCTGCTGGTGGCGAGCGTCGCCGACCCGCGCGTGCAGGCCACGGTGCACCGCGTGCTCGACCTGCGGTCGACCGCCGCCGACGCGCGGGCCGTGCCGGTGTCCGTGGCGCTGCGGCTCGTGCGGCTGGCGCTCGGCATCGCGGGCAAGGATTCGGAGGCCGTGCGATGAGCCGCTACACCGTGCTGCATGGCCGCCGCTCGCTGCAGGTGGCCACCAACCGGCTCGTGGTGCCGGCCGCGGAGGTGGGCGACTTCACGTCGGCCATCCAGTGCGCCCAGGCGCTCACGTCCCTGCTCGAACACGAGCGCGCGCGCGTGGCCCAGGCGCTGGCCCAGGCGCAGGAGGCCGGCTTCGAACAGGGCCGGCGCGACGGCGAACGGGTCGCGGCCGAACGCCTGACCGAGGTCGTTGCCCGCATCACGCGCGACCAGCAGGTGCAGCAGCAGGCCGCGCGCGACGCGGTGGGTGCGCTGGCGCTGGCCGTGGTGCAGAAGCTCGCCTCGTCGCTCGGCGCGTCGGAGGTGGTGCCGAAGCTCGTCGAGCAGGCCGTGATCGAGCTGCTGCCGCAGCGGTCCACCCGCGTGCGCGTGGGCCCCGAGGCCATGGAGGCCACGCGCGAACGCCTCGCGAAGCTGGGCCTGTCCGCCGACGTGCGGGCCGACGAGACGCTGGGGGCCTTCGACTGCGTGATCGACAGCGTGACCGGCCAGCACGTGGTGAGCCTCGATTCGCAGCTGGCCGCCATCGGCCGCGCGCTGGGCCTGCCCGAACGCGACATCGAACGCGACACCGAGACGGCCTGATGACCATCGCCTCGTTCGACGAACACCTGCGCCAGTCGCTGCACATGCTGCAGAAGGCCCGCCCCGTGCACCAGCGCGGGCGGGTCGTGCAGGCGTTCGGCACGATGCTGCGCGTGACCGGCATCCCCGCGCGCATCGGCCAGCAGTGCCGCATCGTCGACCCGGCGTCCGGCGCGGCGGTGCCCGCCGAGGTGGTGGGGTTCGCCGACGGCCACGCGCTGCTGGTGCCGCTCGCGCCGCTGCACGGCGTCACGCTCGACGCCGAGGTGGAGGTGATGCACGACGGCGGATCGATGCTCGTGGGGGACGGCCTCAAGGGCCGCGTGCTCGACGCCTTCGGCCACCCGCTCGACGGGCGCCCGCTGCCCGCGGGCCTCGACACCGCGCCGCTGCACGCCGAGGCGCCGCCCGCGCTCGACCGGCCGGCCATCGGCGAGACCTTCGTCACCGGCATCCGCGCCGTCGACAGCCTGCTGACCGTGGGCGTGGGCCAGCGACTCGGGGTGTTCGCGGCGGCGGGTGGCGGCAAGTCCACGCTGCTGGGCATGCTCGCACGCCAGGCCACGGCGGACGTCAACGTGATCGCGTTGATCGGCGAACGCGGGCGCGAGGTGCGCGAGTTCATCGAGGACAGCCTCGGGCCCGAGGGCCTCGCGCGCTCGGTGCTGATCGTCTCCACGTCCGACCGGCCGGCGATGGAACGCGCCCGCGCGGCGCTCGCGGCCACGGCCATCGCCGAAGGCTTCCGCGCGCGCGGCGCCCGCGTCATGCTGCTGATGGACTCGGTCACGCGGCACGCCCGCGCGCTGCGCGAGATCGGCCTGTCGATCGGCGAACCGCCGGTGCGCCGCGGCTTCCCGCCGTCGGTGTTCGCCGAACTGCCGCGCCTGTTCGAACGTGCCGGCAACGACGGCCGCGGCAGCATCACGGCCTTCTACACGGTGCTGCTGGAGGACGAGGACAGCGCCGATCCGGTGGCCGAGGAAGTACGGTCCATCCTCGACGGCCACCTGGTGCTCTCGCGCCAGCTCGGCCAGGCGAACCACTACCCCGCCATCGACGTGCTGGCGAGCGTGAGCCGCACCTTCACGCGCGTGGCCACGCCCGCGCACCGCGAGGCCGCCGGCCACGTGCGCGCGCTGATGGCCAAACACGCCGAGGTGCGGTTCCTGCTGCAGGTGGGCGAGTACAAGGCGGGCAGCGACACCCTCGCCGACGAGGCCATCGCGAAGCTGCCGGCCATCCACGCGCTGCTGCGCCAGCCGGCCGACGAGGCGTCCGCGTACGACACCACCCTCGCCCAGCTGCAGGCCCTGGCCACGTGAGCGCCGTTCGATGAAGACCTCCGACCGCACCCTCGGCTCCCCGGCCGACCTCGCCCAGCTGCAGCGCCTGCGCCAGGCCCGCGCCGAGGCGGCCGAGCGCCGCGTGTTCGCGCAGCGCCGCGCGTGCGACGAGGCCCGGGCCGAAGTCGAGGCGCAGGCCCGGCGCATCGAGGCCGAACGCGAGCGGGTGCGGCGGCACGCGCTGCACCGCGTCGGCGAAGGCGCGGCGTCGCTGCCCCGCTTCCAGGCGCTCGATGCCGCGTTCCGCGAAGACCTCGACGACAACCGCGACCGCGCCGAGTACGACCTGATCGACCGCCAGGAAACGCTCGCGGACGAACTGTCCGCGCTGCGCGAACGCCAGGGCGAATGGCAGCGCGAACAGGTGCGGCGCGATGCCGTGTCGGACGCCCTCGCCCGCAGCCGCGCCGCGGTGGGCCTGTCCCGCGAACGCGCGGCCGAATCCGAAGCCGAGGACACCCGCCGCGGCACCCCCTTCCACCCGCTCGCCCGGACTTCGCGATGAAACCGTCTGCCCCTTCCTCCGACACCAGTTCCTCCCGGCCGGCCGAACGCCCGCCGCAGCGCCCCGCGCCGAAGCGGGAACGCGAGGCGTTCGAGCAGCTGCTCGAGGCGCGTGAGTCGAGGCCGGAGGCCGCGGGGGTCCTGCCGCCCACGGTGTTCGAGGTGCCGCGCGCCGAGCCGGCCGAGGACGACACGGGCCTCACCCCGCTCGAACGCGCCGACGCCCACCCCGCCGCGCCGCTGCGCGCGACCGTGGTCGAACCGGCCCCGTCCGTCGTGGCGGCCTTGCCCGACCCGTCTCAGGCCGCCTGGGCCCGGCAGCTGCAGGCGCCCGCCGTGGCGCCGGGCGAGGCCACGCGCTTCCAGGTGATCGACCCGGCGGCGCCGCGCTGGCTGTCGTCGGTCGACGTGCAGGCGCTCGGGCCTGGCGGCGTGACCGTCGCCGTCGTCACCGGGGCCGAACACGCCGCGCTGCTCGACCGCCACCTGCCGCAGCTGCAGCGCCGGCTGGGCGCGCGCGGCGTGTCGCACGTGCGCGTGGACGGCCGCGACGACACGGGCCGCTGACCGCCGGACCGGACCCCACGCATGAGCGACCTGTCGATCTCCCCGGTGGCGATGCGTGCGCTGCTCGAACTGCCCGAGCTGCCGCCGCAGGAGACACCGAAGAGCCCGCTGGAGGCGCTGACCCTCGGCGCGCAATCGGGCGGCCTGGGCGACCCGCGCACGAACGGCGTGGCCGCGCTCGGCATCGCGCCGGAGGCGGCCACGACCCTGCCCGAGGCGCAGGTCGATGGCGGGCACGAGTACACGTCCCCGACCCTCGCGCTGATGGCGCAGGCGGTGCAGGGCACGCCGCGCCCGGACGGACCCGCACCCGCGACCGTGGAGGCGAACGCGGCCCCGCGCCACGAGGCGGCCGTCGAGGCCGGCGCACCCGCCGACGCCGGAGCCGCCCCCCTGCCGGCCGACCTGCCGGCCACGGTGGCCGTGGCCTCGCTGCTGCATGTGGCGGTCCCCGAGTTCCGCACCCGCACGGACGCGTCGCCCGCGGTGGAGCGGGGGCGCCTGGCCCTCGACGCCGATGCCGACGAGGACGGCGGAGGCGAGGGGCGCGAGGACGACGAGCCTCCTGCCGAGGCGTCCGAGCCCGTGATCACGCCGCTGCCCGCCACGAGCGGCGACGCCACGCTGTACGCGCGCATCGTCGCGCGGCTGCAGCAGCTGACCGGCGAGTCGCCGGTCGCCGACGAGGTGCTCGGCGAACTGCGCCGCCAGCGGCGGGTCGTGCTGGTCACACCGTCCACGCTGCTGCCCGGACCGAAGACCCCGGCCCACGTGGACGTGCTGTGGCCGCTGCCCACGGGCGGCCGCGCGCTGCGCCTGGGCGGCGAGCTGTGGTGGGCGCGTGTGCCGGTGCCCGAGACCTGGTGGTGCGCGCACCTCGTGAAGTCCCGGTCCGCCGATCACCAGCACCACCTCGCGCCGCGTCCGGGTGACGAGGCGGCGCGCGACGTGGCCGTGTGCCTCGGCAGCCAGGCCCTTTCGGCCGGCGCCGGGGCGCAGGTGTGCGTGCGCGTGCGCGACACCACGCGCCTGTGGCGCGCGCTGGAGCCGCAGTGGAGCCTGCGCGTGGCCGTCGGCACGCGGCCGTGGACGGCACGGACCGCGGTGCGACCGGAGATCGGCCATGTCGCCTGAGACGCTCGACGCCCTGGGCGTGTGCGCCGCCACCCTCGACCTCGCGCAGGGCCGCGTGCTGTGGCGCGCGCCGTCGTTCGAACGCCTCGCGGGCGGCCGCGACGACTCCGTCGCCGACCTGTGCCGCCGCCTCGGCGGCCTGCAGGCGCTGCTCGACGGCGACGCCGCCGTGCGCACCGTCGCCTGCGAAGGCCGTCCGCTCGAAGCCCGCCGCATCGCGCTGGACGACGGTCGTGTGGTGCTGCGCCTCGACGACCGCCACGGCGAGGCGCAGGCGCGCCAGCGCCACCTGGAGGACCGCGAGCAGCTGCTGTTCACGTCGCGGCTGCTGTCCATCGGCGAGATGGCCACGACGCTCGCCCACGAGATCAACCAGCCGATCGGCGCGGCGGCGAACCTGCTGCGCGGCTCGGTGATGCGGCTGCAGCGCGGCGACCTCGACGCCGACGGGCGCAACGGCCTGCTGCAGGCGCTGCAGCGCGCCACCGAGCAGGTGCTGTTCGCGTCCCGCGTGATCGCCCGCATCCGCGAGTACACGCACTCGCACACGCCGAAGCGCACGCCCATCGACGTGGCCGCGCTGCTGCGCGCCTGCGTGGGCCTGCTCGACTGGGAGACCGAACGCGAAGGCGTGCGGGTCGACCTGCAGGCACCGGCCGAGCCGCTGTGGATCCTCGCCGACGAGACGATGCTGCAGCAGCTGTTCGTCAACCTGATGCGCAACGCGATCGACGCGATGCGTGGCAACGCCCCCGGCACGCGCCGGCTCGACCTGTCCGTGCGCGTCGAGGGCTCGCAGGTCGAGGCCACCGTGTGCGACAGCGGCAGCGGCATCAGCGAGGAGGCCGAGCAGACGCTCTTCGTGCCGTTCGTGTCCACCAAACCCACCGGCACCGGCATCGGCTTGAACATCTGCCGCTCGTTCGTCGAACTGCACCAGGGGCGGTTGTGGTTCACGCGGAACGACGGCCCGGGCACGTCGTTCCACGCCGCGCTGCCGCTGATGTCCGCGAACGAGGTTTCCGCGATCAAGAAGGAGAAGACCCCATGAACGCCCGCACCGTCTACATCGTCGACGACAACACCGAGTTCCTGCAGTCCGCCGTGTGGTGGCTGGAAGGGGCCGGGTACGACGTGGAGTGTTTCGACGATCCGCACCGCGCGCTCGAGGTGCTCGCCGCGCCGCGGCCCGGCGCCTGCCTGCTGCTGGACGTGCGCATGCCCGCGATGTCCGGCCTCGAGGTGCACGACACGCTGCGCCGCCGCGGCGTGCGCATCCCCGTCGTCTACATGACCGGTCACGGCGACGTGCCGCTCGCGGTGGAGGCCATGCGCAAGGGCGCGGTGACCTTCATCGAGAAGCCGTTCGCGGACGAGGCCCTGGAGTCCGCGCTGGCGCTGGCTTTCGAGCCGGTGGAGGGTGAGCCGGACGCGCCGGGCGCGGCCCCGGCCGACGCCGAGTTCTCGACGCGCATGGCGCGCCTGACCGCGCGCGAGCGCGAGGTGATCGACTGGGTGGTCAAGGGCAAGCTCAACAAGGTGATCGCCGACCTGCTGGGCATCAGCATCAAGACGGTCGAACTGCACCGCAAGAACGCGATGACGAAGCTGCAGGCGCGTTCGGTGCTCGAGCTGAGCCGCCTGATGTTCACGGGGAAGGTGTCGTGATGCCGGTGCGCCTGTTGTTCCGTGCCCGCTTGCCCGACAGCGTCGTGGGCCTGAGCCTGCCCGCCGTGGAACCGGCGCCCGGCCGCGCGCTGTTCGAGGCGGCCCGTGCGCTCGCCGCGGCCGAGGCCTGGCTCCCCGTGCTGGAGGACTGGCTGGGGGCCGGCCTGCTGCCGGAGCCGGTGTCCGGCGCCACCGACGCGTTCGGCGAATCGCTGATGTTCAACCAGCACGCCGTGCTGTCGAACGAGGAGATCGGGGTCGACGTGCACCTGCCGCTCACCGCGCTGGCCGCGCGGCGCGTGCCGCCGCCGGAGGCGCTGGCCGGCTGGACGTGGCGGCCCGTGGTGTGCGAGCTGCTGCTCGATACGCTGCCGCTGTCCGCCGAGGACCTGCGCAACCTCGAACCCGGCGCGGTGCTGCTGCTGCCGGCCTCGTTCTCGTCGACTTGGCACGGCTGCCTGCAGCCGGTCAGCGGCCAGGGCGGCGCCTTCCTCGCGCGGCTGCACGAGACACGCGGGCGCCTGGGCGTCACCGCCACCGGCGACGACGGCGACCACCCGGCCAACGACCTCGCCGCCGTGCGCTTCGCGCAGCCGGTGATGGCCCGTCCGCACGACCTCTTCGGCTGGCGGGCCGGTGGCCGGCCGCCGCTGCTCGACACGCCCACGCTGTCGGGGCCCGGCGCCATCGTGCTGCAGGCCTCGCCGCTGCACGACCTGCAGCCGCTCGCCGCGGGGCAGCTCATTCCCGTGGGCTCGGGCTTCGGCGTGCAGGTGCAGGAGGTGCTGTGCACCTTCGAGCCCGCCCCCATCGAACCCGACATCTCGCTCGCCTGATTCCCGCCGCCCTTCATGGACCTCACCCAGTTCTCCCCGTCGTCGGCCCTCATCACCGTCGTGCTGCTGGCGCTCGCGCCGTATGCGGCCGTGATGGTCACGTCCTTCACGAAGATCGTCGTGGTGCTGAGCCTGCTGCGCAACGCGCTCGGGCTGCAGCAGGTGCCGCCCAACGTGGTGCTCAACGGCCTCGCGCTCGTGCTGTCGGTGTACGTGATGTACCCGGTGGGGCAGCAGATGGCCGATCGCGCCACGGCGGTGCCCAACGCCTACACGAGCACGAGCGGCATGCTGGCCGCGGCCGATGCGGCGAAGGAGCCGCTGCGCGAGTTCATGGTGAAACACGCGCAGCCGCGCGAACGGGCGTTTTTCCTGAAGACGGCGCAGAAGGCGCTGCCCGCGGACAAGGCCGCCGTGCTCACCGACCGCGACTTCATCGTGATCGTGCCGGCCTTCACGGTGACCGAACTCGCGACCGCGTTCCAGATCGGCTTCCTGATCTTCCTGCCGTTCCTGGTGGTCGACCTCATCGTGTCGAACATCCTGATGGCGATGGGGATGATGATGCTGTCGCCCACCACCGTGTCGCTGCCGTTCAAGCTGCTGCTGTTCGTGCTGATCGACGGCTGGGTCAAGCTCACGCACGGCCTCGTGCTCACCTACCAGTGAACGGGGCCGCGCGATGATGTTCAACACCGAGGCGATGCAGCTCACGCAGCAGGCGCTGTGGCTCGTGCTCGTGCTGTCGGCGCCGGCCGTGCTGGTGGCCGCGCTCGTGGGCCTGCTGATCGCGTTCGTGCAGGCGGCCACGCAACTGCAGGAACAGACCTTCCAGTATGCGGCCAAGTTCTTCGCGATCGTGCTGGTGATCCTCGTCACGTCGTCGCTGCTCGGCGGCACGCTGGTGCACTTCAGCGACCGCATCTTCTCCGAGTTCTCGGGCATGGTGAGGCGCTGACACGATGGAGTCGTTCGCCCAGATCGCGAAGCTGTCCGACCAGGCGCTGCTGCTCGCGCTGTCGACCACCCGCATCGCGGTGGCCTTCCTCGTGCTGCCCATCTTCACCGGCGACCTGATCCCGGCCACCGTGCGCAACGCGATCTACGTGGCCTTCGGCGTGCTCGCGCTGGCGCTGCAGCCCGCCGCGACGAACGCGCAGGTCATGCAGGTGCAGTGGCTGCCGCTGTTCGGCAAGGAGGCCTTCCTCGGTGCCGGCATCGGCTTCCTGTTCGGCTCGGTGCTGTGGGCCTTCGAGGCGGCAGGTGCCTTGATCGACACGAAGATCGGCGCCACCACGGCCCAGGTGACCGACCCGATGTCGGGCCAGCAGACCCCGCTCACCGGCGCCTTCCTCGGGCGCCTCGCGAACTTCGTCTTCATGTTCTCCGGCGGCCTGCTGTTGCTGATGGGCACGCTGCTCGACAGCTACGTGCTGTGGCCGGTGCTCTCGAAGCTTCCGGCGCTGAAGGCGGCCGGGGCCGGCGCGTTCGAAGCCGAGTTCGGCCGGCTGATGCTGCTCGCGCTGCTGATCGCCGCGCCGTCGCTCGTGGTGCTGTTCGCGATCGACGGTGTGCTCGGCCTCGTGAACCGGTTCGCGCAGCAGCTCAACGTGTTCTCGCTGTCGATGTCGATCAAGACCTGGGCGTCGACGGCGGTGCTGATGCTGATGACCGCGTCGATGGTGCAACAGCTGATCGCCGACGTGCAGTCGCGCCCCGCGATCGTGTTGCGCACGCTGCGGGCGCTGTTTTCGGGATGAGCGCCGCACCGACCTCCGAGGGGCGCCTGCGCCTGCGGCCCTTCACGGCCGGCGACCGCGACCGGCTCGTGGACATGCACCGGGACCCGCGCGTGCGCGCGTTGCTGATCGACGACCGCCCGTTCGACGACCCGCGCTGGACGGCGATGTTCCTCGAGCGGCTGGCGGTCTACTGCGCCACCCGCCCCGGCCTCGGCCTCTGGGCCGCGGAACACTGGGCGGTCGACCTGTCGCCGGGCGATGCGGACTATGCCGAGGCCGCCGAGGTGCTGTCGCCCGAGGCGCTGGCCCGCATGTGCGCGCCCCGTCCGCGGTTCGTCGGCTGGTTCAACCTGATGCCGATGCCGGCGGACCCCGACGAGGTGGAACTCGGGTGCCGCCTCGTGCCCGAGGTGTGGGGCTCGGGGCTCTCGCTGGAAGGCGGGGCGTTGCTGCTGGACCACGCGTTCGACCGGCTCGGTCGCGCGCGGGTGCACGCGGTGTGCCATCCCGGCCACCGCTCGGTGCACCTGTGCCTGCGGGCGCTCGGGTTCGATCACCGCGGCGAGCGGTTCTACGAGGGGGTGTGGTCCAGCCACTTCGAGGTGGCCGCGCCGGCCTGGCGTGCGGTGCGCATGCGGCCGCTGGCGGCGCGGCGCCGCGCGGCCGCGGCGTGGGTGCGGGAGGTGTTACGCCCCGAGCCAGCGCCCGCGGGCGTCGCCGAGGGTGCCGAACGGGGAGCCGTGGAGCGCGGCGCGCAGGCTGCCCACCACGGCCTCGGGTGAACCGCCCGTCTCCCATTCGGAGACCAGCGCGGTCAGCGCGGCCCGGGTCGACCGGGTGAGCGAGCCGCCGAGCGGGTCGTCGATGTCCTGGCGCAGCTTGCTGCAGTAGAGGGCTTTCGCGCGCGGGTCGGACGACACCAGTGCGATCACCGAACGCGTGGCGGTGTCGAACGCGGTGGCCGGCAGCGGCGACGGGCCGCTCTGCTGGGCGTGCCACGCGCACAGGTACTCGATCGGGCCCAGGCTGCGGCTGTTGCCCGACGTAGCGGTGCCGGCCGCGAGGCCGTGGCCACCCCAGGCATCCAGCCGCCCGGACGGCAGTCGGCCGGTGGAGAGTGCGTGGACCAGCGTCTGCGCGACGGACCGGCGCGCGTCGGCGTCGGCCCGGTCGTTGACGAGGCACAGCAGCTGGAGGAAGGCGGGGTAGAGGCGGTCGCCGAGCGAACGGCAGACGTGGTCCAGGAACCGGACCCGCTGGTCGTCGCTCGCGAGGGCGCTGCAGCCGTCGATGAGGGTCTGCGCGGCGGCTTCCCAGTCGGGAGCCGCCTTCAGCGCGGGGTTCATCGCGGCGCCGGGTCGTCGAGAAGGTGGCCCACCAGGCGGCGGGCCCACCCTTCGGCGTCCTTCGGCGCGTCCGCCGTCACGCGGGCCGACAGCACGTGGCTGGTGGCGGGCGGGGCAGCGAACCATTCGGAACTGCCCCGGGGATCACCCGCCGGTGCGGCCGAACGTCCGGTCCAGCCGGAAGAGGCCGGCTGGCCGTGGGAGATGAAGGGGGTCGTGGCGCTCATGGCTGATTCCGTCTGGCCCCGAGATTACGGCCTCGGGCGCTGGATGGACAGCTGTCGCCGACCCCAGGTGGGGTCGACCCCAGGGCCTCACTGGCCTTGTTGCTGCTCGAAGCGGTCGATCGCGGCCGTCAGGTCAGCGGCGCTGCGCGGGTCGCGGCGGCTCCATTCGGCGGCCAGTTCACGGGCGCGGCGGATGTCACGGGCGGCGTTGCGCTCGGCCGGGGCGGCACGGAACGAGTTGAACAGGCTGGCGAAGGCGTTGCCGAGCCAGGTGGCGCCACGCGGGGCGGTACGTTGTTGGGCGACTTGCAGATTGATCGTGGTGGTGGTGCTCATGATGAACTCCTTGTTTGTGTGGCCGACCGACTTCGGTCAGCGCATGGGACGAATATTAGGGGTTTCCCCTAGGGTTGCGCCAATTGAATCTGTGAAGGATTGATATACACAGCGCTCATATCTGCGATGAACTTCCTGACCCTCGATCTGAACCTGCTCCGCGTGTTCGATGCCGTGATGGCCGAACGCAGCATCACGCGGGCCGCCGACCGGCTCGCGCTGACCCAGCCGGCGGTGAGCAATGCCTTGAAACGCTTCAGGGAAACCGTAGGCGAGGACTTGCTCACACGCGAGGCGCACGGGGTGCGGCCCACCCCGTACGCCGAGCGCCTGTGGCCCCAGGTGCGGGTGGCGCTGGCCCGGCTGCGGGACGCCTTCGAGCCCCAGGAATTCGATCCGCGCACCGCCAGCGCCAACTTCCGCATCGCCACGGCCGATGCCTCGGCGGCCACCTTGCTGCCGTCGGTGATCGCCGAGATCGAACAATCCCAGGCCCAGGTCAACCTGCGGGTGCTGCCGCTGACCACCCGCGACCCGCGCGGTCTGCTGGAGCGCGACGAGGTCGACGTGGCGGTGGGCTACTTCCCGGAGGCGGTGGCCGCGCTGGTCGCCCAGGGCGACGACGCCTCGCTGCGCCACCGGCGGCTGCACCAGAGCGAGTACGTCTGCGTGATGCGCCGCGACCACCCGCTCGCCAAGGAGCCTCTCACGCTGGACCGGTTCTGCGAGGCCCACCACCTGCTGGTGAGCTTTTCGGGGCGGCCGCACGGGTTCGTCGACCAGGCGCTGATCGCCGCCGGCCGGTCCCGGCGCATCGTGCTGACCGTCAACCAGTTCTTCACCGCCGGCCGGGTGGTGGCCCAGAGCGATCTGCTGACCGTGTTGCCCGCCTCGTTCGTCGACGCCACCGGCTACCGGTCGGCCGTGGTGGAGCGGCCGCTGCCGCTGCGCCTGGCCCGCATCCACGTCGAGATGCTGTGGCACCTGCGCCATGACGACGACCCTGCGCACCAGTGGCTCCGGTCGCGGCTGGTGGA
Organism: Piscinibacter gummiphilus; assembly: GCF_002116905.1. Classification (NCBI taxonomy): domain Bacteria; kingdom Pseudomonadati; phylum Pseudomonadota; class Betaproteobacteria; order Burkholderiales; family Sphaerotilaceae; genus Rhizobacter; species Rhizobacter gummiphilus. The sequence goes on along the minus strand of NZ_CP015118.1, from coordinate 6,243,220 downwards.
GGCGGCGCAGTTGCTGGTGTCCGGGCGCCCGGCTTCGTAAGACAATGGGGGCCGTTGTCCCGACCGAGAAGATCCGCCATGCCCCCGCCCGTTGTCGCCACCACCGCCCACGACCTGACCGACGAAGAGTTCGCCGAACTCGACGACCTGCTGCTCGAAACGCCGCAGCCCCTGACGCCGGTCGACGCCGTGATGCTCGACGGCTTCCTGTGCGGCATCCTCGTGCAGCCCGTGCTGCTCGAACCGGCCGTGTGGCTGCCCTTCGTGTTCGACTTCGACGGCCAGCCGCTGCCCGACGACGTCGACACCGCCTGGCGCGACCGCGTCTCGGCGCTGGTCGTGCGCCGCTACAACGCCCTGAACCACGCGATCGTGGAAGACGGGTGGTTCAACCCGCTGGTGCTCGAATTCGACGAGGAACACCCGCGCGAGCCGGTGCCCGAGGGCGAGGTCGACCCGCTGGCCGGCCTGCCCGAGGTGTCGCAGCCGCTGATGCCGTGGGTCGCCGGCTTCCAGCACGCCGCCTTGAGCTTCCCGGACCTCTCCGAGATGCCCGACGACGCGGTGATGTCCGCCCTCGCCCGCCTGTACCGCCACCTGCCCACCGAGACCGACGAGGAGCGCGAGGTGGTGGCAGTGCTCGACAAGGAGTTCCCGCTCGCCACGCTCGACGACGCCATCGAGGAGCTGGTGGTCACGGTCGCCGACCTGTCCGACCTCACGCGCGACCAGCGCTACCACGTCGAGCAGGTGCGCCGCGAGACGCCCAAGGTGGGCCGCAACGACCCGTGCCCGTGCGGCAGCGGCAAGAAGTTCAAGCAGTGCCACGGCGCCACCTGAGGCGCTGACGTCGCCCTGGCCGTCAGGCCAGCGGCAGCGGGATGCCGGCTTCGGCGAACACCTCGCGCACCACGGCCAGGCCGTTGAGCGCGGCGGGGAAGCCGGCGTACACCGCCATCTGCATCACCACCTCGACCACCTCCACCGGGGTGCACCCGACGTGCAGCGCCGCGTGCACGTGCACGCGCAGCTGGGGTGGCGCGTTGCCCAGCGCACACAGCGCGGCCACCGTTGCGAGTTCGCGCTCGCGCAGCCCCAGGCCCTCGCGGGCATAGATGTCCCCGAACGGGAATTCCACGATGTAGCGGGCGAAATCGGGGAAGGACTTCGCGAGGCCTTCGACCACGGCGAGGCCGGCCGGGCCGTCCACGTCGGCGAGCCGGGCGGCGCCGCGCTGGTAGCGGTCATGGGAGAGGTGGGGGGTCATCGAAGGCTCCTGGGTTGCGATGAGGGCCACTGTAGGAACACCGCCGCCCGCCGTGAATGACCGGGTTCGTGATACCTTTTTGATATGTCCTCCCGCCTGGATTCCCGCTCGCTCGCCCTCTTCCTCGCGGTCGCCGACACGCTGAGCTTCCGCCAGGCCGCCGAGACCCTGCACCTTTCGCAGCCCCCGCTGAGCCGGGCCATCCGCGAACTCGAGGAGCGCCTGGGCACGCGCCTGTTCGACCGGGGCACGACGGGGGTGAGCCTCACCGAGGCAGGCCGCACGCTGCTGCCCTACGCACGCGGCGTGGCGAAGCTGCTGCGCGACGCCGAGGCGAGCCTCGCCCGCCCGGAGCTGCCGGCCACGCTGCGGCTCGGCCTGACCACCGCCGTCGAGCCGGCCTGGTTCGCCGGGCTGCGTGACCGCATCGAGGCAGCCCATCCCGGCACCGCCGTGTCCACGGTGTCCGAGACGTCGCCCCGGCTCGTGCGGCAACTGCGGGGCGGCAAGCTGAAGGCGGCCGTCATCGCCCTGCCCACCGAGGCGGCGGGCCTGGACGTGCTGGAACTCGATCGCCTGCCGATGCGGGTGGCGATGTCCTCGGCCCACCGGCTGGCCCGCCGCAAGGTCGTCCGGCTCGACGACCTGGGCGGCGAACCCGTCTTCTGGTTCGAGCGGGCGCGCCAGCCCGCATTCTTCGACCACTGCCAGCACGTCTTCACGCGGCACCGGTTCGTGCCGCGCTGGCTCAAGGAACCGGCCGACCACCACGTGCTGCTCGCCGAGGTGGCGCACGGGCGCGGGCTGGCGCTGCTGCCCTCCTCCTTCGCGGGCCTGCGGCGTGCGGGGGTGGTGTACCGCACGCTGGCCGAGGGCGACGAACTGGCCGTGGGCGTCGGCCTCGCCGTGCCCGCCGGCCAGCACGCGCTGCGCGACCAGCTGATCGCCTGCCTGGGCATCGCGGCCCGGGGAAAATAGGCCGATGCGCATCCAACTCCTCTCCGACCTGCACCTCGAGCGTTACCCCGACTTCGTGCCGCAGCCGGGCACCGATGTCGACGTGCTCGTGCTGGCCGGCGACATCGGCTCGTACCAGGCGGGGTCCGATCTGACCACCGACGACTTCGGCCTCGGCCGCTTCTCCCCGAAACGCTTCGGCGACCAGTGGCCGCGCGTGCTGTACGTGCCCGGCAACCACGAGTACGACTCGCTGGAGTTCGAGCCCGCGAAGCGCCGCCTGCGGCAGACATGCGAGCACCTCGGCATCGAGTGGCTGGACCGCGAGGTGATCGAGATCGGGCCGGTGCGTTTCGTGGGCACCACGCTGTGGAGCGACTTCGACGCGCTGGCTGTGTCCGAAACCACCGTCACGAAGCAGCTGCAGGCCCGCGAGAAGGCCTTCCGCGCCGCGAACTTCTACCTGCGCAAGTACACGACGCTGCGCGATGGCGAACAGATGCTGGCCGAGGACATCCGCGAACTCTCCCTCGACTGCCAGGCCTGGCTGCGGCAGGCGCTGGCCGTGCCGTTCGACGGCACCACCGTGGTCGTCACGCACTTCGCCCCGTCGTTGCGCAGCGCCGACCCGCGCTACGGACTCACGCCGGGCACGGCCGGGTTCTGCAACGCGATGGACGACTTCCTGCCCGCGGCCCAGGTGTGGATGCACGGTCACCTCCACTGCCCGAACGACTACGTCGTGTCGGGCGAGTCGGAGGGCCGGCCGTTCTCGTGCCGTGTCGTGGCGAACACGCTGGGCTACCGCGGCAAGGGCGAGCAGGAGGGGTTCCAGGAAGGCTTCGTCGTCGAGGTGCCCTGACGGGACTTGACGCGGGTCGGGGTCCGGGCCGCGCGGGTGTGCAACACTCGATTCTCCTGAGACACCTCCCGGAGAGCCCATGAAGATCCTGATCGCCGCCGACGGCAGCCCCTACACCCGCCGGGTGCTCGACTACCTGGCCTCGCACCCCGAGTTCATCGAGGGCCACCAGGAGTACGTGGTGCTGCACGCCGTGGCCGCGGTGCCGGCGCGGGCCGCGTCCAGCGTCAGCAAGGAACTGCTCGACTCCTACTACGACGAGGAGGCCGAGCGTGTGTTCAAGCCCATCCGCTCGTTCTTCAAGAAGCAGTCGCTGAACGCCGACTTCGTCAGCAAGGTGGGCCATGCGGCCGACGTGATCGGCAAGGTCGCGAAGCAGGGCAAGTTCGACCTGCTCATCATGGGCTCGCGCGGGCACGGGGCCGTGGCGTCGCTGCTGATGGGGTCGGTGGCCGTCAAGGTGCTCGGCCACTGCGACACGCCCGTGCTGCTGGTGCGCTGAACGAACCCACGAACCTCAGCGCGCGGCCAAGCCTCCGAAGCAGGTGCGCACGAGCAGGTCGATGACCTGCTCGTCGGTGTACTGGCCGCCGGCCTTCAGCACGCCCAGCACCGGATCGCAGGCGCGGGCGAACAGCGTGTAGAGCACGACCTCGGCGGGCAGCGTGGCGTCCACGTCGCCGGCCGCCTGGGCCGCGACGATCCATTCGCCGAGCGTTTCGCTGACCGTCATCAGGCGGTCGAGGTACGGCGTGTGGCCCATGAGGGTGGTGCGCAGCGCGGAGTTCTGCGACGGCAGCGACGGCATCTCGCCGGCCAGCTGCACCTCGAGGCACCACCGCACCACGGCCTTCAGGCGGTCGACCGGCGGCAGCTCCGGGCTTGCCTTGGCGGTGGTTTCGAGGAAGGCGAGCGCACGCTCCAGCACCTTGACCATGGCCGCGGCGGCCAGCAGTTCCTTCGACGGGAAGTGCTTGTAGAGGCTGGCCTTCGCGATGCCCACGTCGGCGGCGACCTCGTCCACGGTCATCGCCTCGAACCCCTTTTCCGCGAGCAGCCGGTTCACCGACGACACGATCGCATCCTCGCGGACGCGCAACACCTGTTCACGGAAAGAAACCTTGGCCATCCGGGAATTGTATGGCCGGACCGTCCACGGTGTGAACGCAAGGGTTCACATCTGGACGGAGTCGTTCAGGTCAATCGCGGCGCGGCAGCCCGGTGTGGCGAGACAGGCGGGGGGCGGCCGACCACGGCGGCGGTTCCTGGCGCACCTCGGGTTCGTCGCGGAAGCTCGCGTCGAGGCCGAATGCCGTGCCCATGTCCGCGGCATCGGCGTCGTCGCGGGTGCGGGGGGTGGTGCGGACGGCCTGTTGCAGCCAGGCCCAGCGTGGCATGAAGTTCATCGTGTTGGTCCCTGTGGTTCGCCTTCAGTGTGCAAGGGCGACCGCGAGGGCAAAGAAATGAACAGAGGCAGGGATCCCGCCAATTGCGTGTCTGTCGGCGTTGTCCTACACGAACTCGTCCCGAATGGGGATGGCGAGCGCCAGGGTGGCAGCGTAACTTCATGGCTGGCCCCCGAAACATCCGGGCCGCGGGAGATCGCCATGCACATCACGCCCCGACAACTCCTCACTTCCGGCACGGCCGCAGCGGCGGTGGCCGGCGCGCTGCTGCTCGGCGCCGAGGACGTCGGGCTGGCGCCGTTCACGCGCGCCCACAGCGTCGATGCGGCCAACCTGTGGATGTCGGGCAACGCCTCGCCGCCCGCCCGCAGCGCGATGCCCCGGCGGGCGCCGGCCGATGCCCACCGACATTCGGGCGCGCGCTGATCCCCCGCTCCCTGCTCCGCGATAGGCCGCGGCGTCACCTTCGCCGCGGACCGGCCGCCGTGCCGGCACGAACGGGCACGCCATGAAGGTCGTCGTCCTCGGGGCGGGCATCATCGGCGTGAGCACCGCCTGGCACCTGCTTCAGCGCGGCCACGAGGTGGTGGTGGTCGACCGCCAGCCCGGCGCCGCACTCGAGACCAGCTTCGCCAACGGCGCCCAGGTCTCGGTCAGCTTCTGCGAGCCCTGGGCCCATCCGGCCGCGCCGATGAAGGTGCTCAAGTGGCTGGCCCGCGACGACGCCCCGCTGCTGTTCCGCCCGCAGCTCGACTGGTACCAGTGGCGGTGGGGCCTGCGGTTCCTCACGCAATGCACGATGCCCGCGTTCCGGCGCAACGTGGGCGAACTCGTCGCGCTCGGCCGGTACAGCCACGAGGCGCTGAAGGCGATGGTGGCCGAGACCGGCATCTCGTTCCACCGCCTCGAGCGCGGCATCCTGCACCTCTTCACCTCCGAACACGACTTCGTCACCGGCGCGGCCGCGTCCCGGCTGATGCGCAGCCACGGCGTGGACCGCCGCGTGCTCGACCGCACCGAGGTGCTGCAGGTGGAGCCCGCGCTGCGCCACGTGCCGGGCCTGTGCGGCGGCACCTACACGCCCACCGACGAGTCGGGCGACGCGCGGGTGTTCACGCAGGCGCTCGCCCGCCTGTGTGCGGACCGGGGCGTCACCTTCTTCCACGGCCACGACATCGCCGGGATCGACCGTGACGGCGACCGTGCCACCGCTGTGCGCGTCACCGAACGGGCCACCGGCGACCGGCGCACGCTGACGGCCGACGCGTACATCGCGGCCCTCGGCAGCTTCACGGCGCCCGTGCTGCGCCCGCTGGGCCTCGACCTCGACATCTACCCGACCAAGGGCTACTCGGCCACGCTGCGGTTGAAGCGCCCGCAGGAGGCGAGTGTCGTGAGCCTGATCGACGACGCCTACAAGATCGCCATCAGCCGGCTCGGCGACCACGTGCGCATCGCCGGCACCGCCGAGATGGCCGGCTACGACACCGGCCTGGACAGCCCGACCGCGCGCGTGCGCTGCCAGCAGCTCGTCGATCGCTACGAGGTGCTGTTCCCGGGCGTGGCCGACCGCTCGGAGCCGCACTTCTGGGCGGGCCTGCGCCCGAGCACCCCCGACAACCGTCCCTTGATCGGGCGCACCCGCCTCGCGAACCTCTGGGTCAACGCGGGCCACGGCACGCTCGGCTGGACCCACGGCGCGGGTTCGGGCCTCGCGCTCGCGGAACTGCTCGACGGCCGCCGGCCCGACGTGGCCTTCACGTTCTGCGGCATCCCCCGTTAGCGGGGGCCCGCGTGTGACTTGCGCCACCCGTGTTCCGCGGGGGGCGCTCTTACACTGCCGCACCGCCGGCCATCGGGCCCGGACGGACGAACACGATCAGATCAGCAGGGAGAGACGATGAACAAGGCAGTGGTGGGCGCGGTCGCGCTCGTGGCGGTGGTGGCCGGCGGCGGCGTGGGCTTCGCGGCCTGGTCGGGCGGCAAGGTGACCCGCGAGCTCCAGTCGCAGACGGCGGCGCTCCTCGCGCCCTTCCCCGGCATCAAGGTGGTCGAGAACAGCGTCAGCAAGGGCCTCTTCAGCTCCGTCCACACGGTGACCCTCGACATCGGCTGCACTCCGAGCCTCGACGCCCCCGCGCTGCAGCCGGCCGTCGACGGCGCGCCCGCAGGCAAGCCGCTGCAGATCACCTGGCGCGACCAGGTGCGTCACGGCCCGCTGCCCGGCGGCAAGGGCCTGGGCCTCGCCACCATCGACACCGAATTCGTGCTGCCGCCCGAGGCCGCCGCGCAGCTGGCGCGCCTCTTCGGCGACAAGCCGTTCGTCCAGGTGCACACCGTCCTGGGCTTCGGCGGCACCTATGTCTCCGAACTGACCAGCCCGCCGTTCAAGTACGCCGAGGCGGGCAAGGGCGACATCGACTGGCAGGGCCTGAAGGCCACCGCGCGCGGCAGCCTGACGGGCGGCCTGGGCGCCGGCGGATCGTACGTGTTCGAGGCCCCCGGGCTCAGCGTCAACTTCGCTTCCGAGCAGGCCAACGGCACGTTGCGCGTGGGCCGCATCGCGCTGCAGGGCGAGGTGTCGCCGCAGCCCGACGCCTCGCTGCTGCTCGCGCCGGGGCGCAGCACCGGCGGCATCGACAACATCGCGTTCGCGCTGGCGCCGGCCGGCGGCAAGGTGGTGGACGTGCGCTTCGAGAAGCTCGTGTTCGACTCCGAGGCGAAGGTCGACGCCCAGGGCCTGTGGTCGGCCGTCAGCAAGATGGGCATGTCGGGCCGCGTCGACGACTTCGCGATCGAGCAGATCGACATGCAGGTCTCGCTGAGCCGCCTGCACGGCGCCACCTACCAGGAGCTGCTCAACCGCGCGATGCAGTCCTCGTTCAGCTGCCACAAGCCCGGCGAAGAGGCCGCCATGCGCGAAGCCGCGGCGCTGGCCGCCGACCTGCAGAAGGGCCTCGCCACCCTGCTGGTGCACAACCCCGAGTACGGCCTCGACCGCCTGGCCGTGCGCCTGGGCGGCAAGACCGCGGAGCTGTCGTACCGCCTGGGCACGAAGGGTGTCACGGAAGCCGACGCCGCGCTGCCGCTGCCCGCGCTGCTGGGCACCAAGGGCTACGGTGCCGCCACGTTCAAGGTGGAGGACGGCTGGATCGAGCAGGTGGTGAAGAAGGTCGTGGCCACGCAGGCCAACGCCGGTGTCGCGCCGGCCGACGAGACCGTGGCCCGGACCATGGCGATGATCAACGCGGCCCTCGACGACTTCGTCGCAAAGGGCTACGTGGTGCGCGAAGGCCAGGCGGTGGTGTCGAAGGCCGCGTTCGAAGGCGGTTTGCTCAAGGTCAACGACCAGCCGATGAACGTGCCGCTGGGCATGATCGCCAAGTGACGTGACCTGGTGTCGAGCGGCGGGTGCGCGGGCCTACCAGCCCACGTACTTGCCGTTGACCTTGTAGCGCTTCACCGCGTCCTCGAGGTCGAGGTACTCGCTGCACTTGCGGGCGCAGACCTTGTCGAGCCGGGCCAGCCGCTGCTCGGCGGTGGGCAGGTCGCCCTTCATCAGCGCCAGTTCGCCCGAGTAGGCGAGCGCCCCGCGGTGGTTCGGGTCGATGCGCAGCGCCGTGTCGTAGTGCTTCTGCGCAGCCGCCACGTCCGGCGTCTTGCTGCGGCGCAGGCTGTAGCCCATCAGGTTCTGCCAGTCGGCGCTGCCGGTGTCGTTGACCTCGCGCAGCGACTCGATGGCGGCGTCGAAGCGCTTGGCCGCGACGAGTTCACGGGCGGTCGCGAGGGCGTCGGAGCCGCTGCCGCTGTCGGCGGCGAGGGCCCACGGGGTGGTGGTCACGAGCGCGGCGGCGAGGCACCACGGGGCGAGGAGGCGGTTCATCGGTGAACTCCGGTGGGATCGATCGGCCCGCGCATCGTACGGCCTTTCACGGGAGCCCCGTACAATCGCGCCCCCCGCTGTTTGACCACCCCTCCCCCATGTACTGCGCCATCGACTTCGGCACCTCCAACTCGGCCATCGCCATTCCGGCCGCGGACGGCATGCGCCTCGTCGAGCTGGAGCCCGGGCACCGAACGATGCCCACGGCCGTCTTCTACTTCACCGAGGGCCGCGACGACAAGGACGGCCCGCCACGCGCGTTCGGCCGCGCGGCCCAGGCCGCGTACGTCGACGGCATCGACGGCCGCCTGATGCGGTCGATGAAAAGCATCCTCGGCAGCAACTTCGTCGACCAGACCACCGACGTGGGTGGCGGCCGCGGCGTGAAGTACCTCGACATCATCGCGGGCTACCTGCGCCACCTGAAGACCCTCGCCGAACGCGAGGCCGGCGGTCCCATCCGGCAAGCCGTGCTGGGCCGGCCGGTGTTTTTCGTCGACGACGACCCGGCGCGCGATGCCCAGGCCCAGGCCACGCTCGAGGCGGCCGCGCGCAGCGTCGGCTTCGAGGACGTGCACTTCCAGTACGAGCCCCTCGCCGCGGCCTTCGACTTCGAGAGCCGCGTGGACTCCGAGCGGCTGGTGCTGGTGGCCGACATCGGCGGCGGCACGTCCGACTTCTCCGTGGTGCGCGTGGGTCCCGAGCGCGCGCGCCACCTCGACCGCCGCGCCGACATCCTCGCGAACCACGGCGTGCACGTGGCCGGCACCGACTTCGACCGGCGCGTCGAACTCGCGAGCATCCTGCGCGAGTTCGGCCACGGCGCCTTCGGCCCGAGCATCAACGGCGCGCCGCCGAAGGAGGTGCCCAGCACCGTCTACTTCGACCTCGCCACGTGGCACCTGATCAACACCGTCTACACGCCGCAGCGCGTGGCCGAGCTGCGCAACATGCGCCCGTTCTACGGCAACCCGGTGCACCACAAGCGACTGATGACGGTGGTGACGGAACGCCTGGGCCACGAGCTGGCCGCACGGGCGGAGGACGCGAAGATCGCGGTGGCCCTGGGTGGCGACACGGACATCGACCTCGGTGTCGTCGAGAACCGCCTGTCGGTGCGGCTCACCGAGCAGGCCGCGGCGTCGGCGCTCGACAGCGACGTCGACCGCATCGTGCAGGCCGCACGCGACACCGTGGCCCAGGCGGGCCTCGCGCCCGAGCGCATCGACGCGCTGTACTTCACCGGCGGCTCCACCGGCCTGCGCCTGCTGTCCGAGCGCATCGCCGCGTCGTTCCCGGCGGCGGAGGGGGTGCGCGGCGACCGGTTCGCGAGCGTGGCGACCGGCCTCGGCCTGCACGCGGCCCGCTGGTTCAGCGGCGCGGCGGCGGGCGGCGGGCCGGTGGCCGCGGGCTCCGCGGCGGCACGTTCGCCTGCTGCGGCCGGCTGATGTCGGCGAGCAGCAGCGTCGCACGCACCAGCGTCTCGACGGCCTCGGTGAGGTCGGCGGGCGGCTCCATCGTCTCGATCTCCGCCAGCAGGTCGTCGGCGTCCTCGAGGTCGTCGGCGTCCAGGTGCTGGAACACGAGGGCCAGCGGCTCCGTGAGGCGCTGCGCGTCGAGCTGCATCAGCCAGGGGAACCGGTCCACCGCGGCGGCGAACCCGGCCACCCACGGGTAGACGGCGTCGACCTCGGGCGGGGCTTCGCCGAAGCCGTCGTCATCGTCCTCGGGCTCGTCGCCCTCCTCGTCCGACTCCAGCTCGAACACCCACGGGTCGAACCACTGGCGCGCCACGATCGCCGCGTTCAGTTCACCGGCGCGGCGCTTCACCAGCTGGTGCAGCCGCGTGGGGTCGAACTTCGGCGGCAGCGGCCGGCCGCGCTCGACGTCGGTGACGTGGGCGAGCCAGTCGGCCTCGGGCACCCGCTGCGGCTGCAGCAGCACGCCGCACAGGTAGCCGTCGAGCATCGTCACGTCGAGCGGCTCGAGGGGGGCGGGGACCCGGTCGAGCAGGGCCTGGAGTTCGTCGATCTCGCGTTCGTCGAGCGGCCGGGGCGCGGGGCGCGCCGGGGAACGGGGTGGGGGGGTGACCATGGACCATTGTCGCGCGGATGGGGTCGCATCCCCCAAAAGGGGGTGTCACCGGACAGGTCCCCGCTTTGGCCCATCGGCACGCGCAAGCCCTTGATTGTGAAGGAACATTTCTGCCCGTTCCACGATGCGGGCCGGTGAAAAACGTCCCTCCTATTAGGGATGGGTCCCCCCAGGACCCCCCCGTACGATTCAACCCGTGCTGTCACACGGGTCTTTGGAGGCCTTTGCTCCACAGCCTGAATCGCCCGCCTTGCGAACAATTCGAACAAGCGCACAAAGAACAAGGGCGACAGGCTGGAACGTTCCCAACGACGTCCTTTCGAGGACTTTTCGAAAGCCCGCCTCTCCCGAGGTGGGCTTTTTTTTGCCTCAGACGAGCACCATCTGCGTGCAGCGGAAGAGCGCGATCTTCTTCCCGTCCGGCCCCGTCACCGTCGACGACCACACCTGGGTGCTGCGGCCGGTGTGTTCGGCCGTGGCCTCGCAGTGCAGCAGCCCTTGCCGCGCGGTGCCGAAGAAGTTGCTCTTGAGCTCGATGGTGGTGAAGCTGCGGGCGCCGGCCGGCAGGTGGGCGATGGTGGCGTAGCCCGCGCAGCTGTCGGCCAGCACGATGACCGAGGCGGCGTGCAGGAAGCCGTTGGGGGCGAGCATCCACGGCTGCACCAGCATCTCGGCGGTCAGGCGGCCCTCGGTGACCGAGGTGACGCGCAGGTCGAACTGGCCCGGCAGCGTGCCGGCCTGGCGCGACATCAGGGTCTCGGGGGTGACTTCGGGTCTCAGCATGCGGCGCTCCATCGGGATCGTTGGCGAAAGGCCCAGCATACCCACCGGCGGGAAGGGCCGCCCCTAGAATCGTCCGCCATGAACAAGTCCCCATGGTGGAGTGCCGTGGCGCTCGCGGCCGGGCTGCTGTGGTCCGCGCCTGCGCTGGCCCAGACGGCGCCCTTGCCCGCGCAGCCCGCGGAGGATGCCGCGCCGGCCGTCTCGCTGTCGGCCCGCAAGGTCTATGAACAGGCCCGGTCGCAGCTCGTGCAGATCCGCACCGTGCTGAAGGGCCAGGCGAGCCAGGCCTCGGTCGGGTCCGGCTTCTTCGTGTCCGACCAGGGGCACATCGTCACGAATTACCACGTGGTGAGCCAGGCGGCGCTCAAGCCCGACCGCTATGACCTCGTCTACGTCACCGCCGACGGCCGCGAGGCCGCCGTGCAGCTGCTGATGCTCGACGTGCTGCACGACCTGGCGCTGCTGAAGGCCGTGCCGCGTTCGGAACCGTTCGACGCGCTGTCGTTCCGCGCCGCCGGCAAGCCGCTGGGCCAGGGCGAACGCATGTACTCGCTCGGCAACCCGCTCGACGTGGGCTTCGCGGTCATCGAGGGCAACTACAACGGCCTGGCCGAACGCAGCTTCTACCCGCAGATCTTCTTCGCCGGCTCGCTCAGCGCGGGCATGAGCGGCGGCCCCGCGCTCGACCAGGAAGGCCGCGTGATCGGGGTCAACGTCGCGCGGCGCGTGGACGGCGAACAGGTGAGTTTCCTCGTGCCGGCCGAGTTCGCGAGCGTGCTGCTGCAGCGCGGGCGCGACGCCGCGCCCATCACCGCGCCGGTGTGGCCCATTGTGGGCGACCAGCTGATGACGCACCAGGCGCTGCTGACCGACCGCTTCATCCGCCAGGGCTGGAAGACCGGCACCCACCCGCGCTACACCGTGCCCGTGCCGGTGGACCGCTTCATGCGCTGCTGGGGCCGCAGCGAGACCTCGCGCACCGGCGGCCTCGACTTCGAACGCTCCGACTGCGCGATGGACACCCGCATCTTCGTCGGCGAGTTCAACACCGGCTCGCTGCGCACCGGCCACGAGAGCTACGACGGCAGCAAGCTCGGCAGCCTGCGCTTCGCGAAACGCTACAGCCAGAGCTTCCGCAACGAGAGCTTCCAGCGCCTGTCGTCGGAACACCAGACCAAGCCCCAGTGCCACGAGGACTACGTCGACCGCGACGGCCTCCCGCTGCGCGCCGTCGTGTGCCTGCGCGCGTACAAGAAGCTGCCGAAGCTGTACGACGTGTCGGTGCTCGTCGCCACGCTCGACCAGTCCAAGGCGGGCGTGCAAGGCCGCTTCGACGTGCAGGGCGTGAACTACGCGAACGCGATGAAACTCACCCGCCATTACCTGGAGGCCTACGGATGGGCGCGCTCGCACTGATCGAGATCCTGGACCGCGACGGGTCGGTCCGCCATGCCCAGAAGGTGCTGTCGTGGCCGCTGCGCGTGGGCCGTTCGCTCGACAACGACCTGGTGCTCGACGACCCGCACGTGGCCGGCCACCATTTCCAGGTGAACGCGAACGACGACGGCGTGTACCTGACCGTCGGCGACACGGTCAACGGCGTCGGCATCGGTTCGCAGCGGCTCGCTGCCGGTGAACGCTGGCAGGCCGCCGCGGCGCCGTCCAGCATCGTGGTGGGCCGCTCGCACCTGCGGCTGCGCCTGGCCGAACACCCGCTGCCGGCCGAGGTGCCGCTGCGCCACACGCGCGTGCTGGCCCAGCGGGTCACGTCCATCGCGTGGCTGGTGCTGGTCAACCTGCTGCTGCTCGTGTTCGCCACGTACCTCGCGAGCGACCCCGAGCCCCTGCCGCGCACCCTCGCCCGCGACGTGATGAGCGGCGTGGCGCTGCTGTTCGCGTGGTGTGGCGCATGGACGCTGCTGTCGAAGCTCTTCACGCGCCAGGGGCACTTCGCGTGGCACGTGCGCGTGCTGCTGACCGCGGCCATCGTGTGGCAGCTGCTCGACGGGCTGATGACCCTCGCCGCGTTCGCCTTCTCCTGGCCGTGGCTCACCGGCCATTCGTACGTGCTGGAGACGGCGGTGGCCGCCGCCGCCCTCTACTTCCACCTGCAGGCCGTCGAGCCGCACCGGCCGCTCGTCACGCGGGCGTTCGCGGCCGCTGCCTTCGTCGTGGGGCTGGGCCTCACGCTGTGGGGCAACTGGCAGCGGTCGGAGAGCACCAGCAGCGAGCTGTACCAGGCGGCCCTGTTCCCGCCGTCCTTCCGCGTCGCGAAGACCGTCGACACGGACCACTTCCTCGAAGGCCTGGAGCCGCTCGAGGCGAGCCTCGATGCCAAGGCGAAGAAGCCGGCCGACGAAGACGACGCAGGTGGGGGCGAAGAGGAAGAGTGACGCCGCGCGCTACCGGCGCTTCTCGACGATCACCGGCACGAGCTGCAGCACGCTGCGGATGCGGTCCGCCGTGCCCTGCGCCTCGCTGCGGCTCGGGTAGGGCCCGGCCTGGAGGCGGTACATCGACGGCTCGCTGAACACCGCGAGCTGCGGCGCGAGCCAGTCGAGTTCGTCGGACACGCGGCGCTGGAACTGCTCGGCGCCGTCGCGCTGCTTGAACGCCCCGAGCTGCACCCAGAAGCCTTGCGCCGCGACGGTGGCGGCCACCGTGGGGGGGGTGTCCGGCACCGTGGCCGGCGCGGGAACCACGGGCGGCGGCGCGACCGGTGCCGTGGCCACGACCACGGGTTCGGGTTCCGGCGCGGGCGCCGCGGGCGCGGTGTTGCCGCGCTGCCAGCTGCCGGTGCGGATCTGCTCGAAGGTGATGCGCTCCACCTCCACCGGCGCGACACCGTTGAGCACGCCGAGCTTGAGCGCCGCGGTGTAGCTGAGGTCGATCACGCGGCCTGCGTGGAAGGGCCCGCGGTCGTTCACGCGCACGATGATCTCGCGGCCGTTCTTCGGGTTGCGCACGCGGGCGTAGCTCGGGATCGGCATCGTCTTGTGCGCGGCCGTCATCGCGTACATGTTGTACGTCTCGCCGCTCGCGGTCTTGCGGCCGTGGAACTTCTTGCCGTACCAGGACGCGAGGCCGCGTTCGGTCAGTTCACCGTCCTCGCGCATCGGCGAGTAGTCCTTGCCGAGCACCTCGTAGGGCTTGTTCGGTCCGCCGCTGCGGATGGGCTCCACGCGGGGCTGCGCATCGGGCACGTCCGACAGGCCGGAGGGCGGGCGGGCCTCGGGGCCGTCGCGGCCCGACGGGGCCTTGCCCGGACCGGAGGCACACGCGGCCAGCAGCAGCGCGAGCGTCACCACGCACGAGGCGGCGAGCGAGCGGGTCAGGGTCGGCGGTGCGTGGCGGGAAGTCTCGGTCATGCGTCGGGGGCCCGGGTTCGGGGCATTGTGCCAAACCACCGCGCGACGCCTGGAACCGCCACCGCGAACGAATGCACCAAAGTGCAATAGACGCTACCAGCGGTGGGTGAAAGACTGCGTCGGCACCTCACCCGCAGGAGTCCGGTCCCATGACCAACGCGAAGCGTCCACGCACGATCCGACGGGCCGCCGCCGCAGCGGCCCTCGCCCTGCCGATGCAGGCGGAGGCCCCGGCACCGATGCGGCTTCCGGGCCGTGGCCTCGTGGCGGCGGTCGCGAGCGCCGTGGTGCTCGCCGCGGCCGGCTACGCCGGCGTCACGTGGTGGGCCGGCAGCCGCGCGGCACCGGCCGCGAAGTTCCAGGTCGTCGTGGGCGACGGCGTGGCCGGGCCGCTCGACATGGTGCGCGTGCCCGGCGGCGAGTTCCTGATGGGCAGCGACCACAAACTCGCGCAAGCCAACGAGAAGCCCGCGCACACGGCCCGCGTGAAGGCGTTCTGGATGGACCGCCACCACGTCACCAACGCGCAGTTCCGCCAGTTCACCGAAGCCACCGGCTACGTCAGCACCGCCGAGCGCAAGCCCGAGTGGGAGACCATCGCGCCGCAGGTGCCGGCCGGCACGCCGCGCCCGCCCGACTCGGCGCTGATCGCCGGCGGCATGGTGTTCACCGGCACCACCGCGCCCGTGCCCGACTACCGCGACTACTCGCGCTGGTGGTCGTACGTGCCCGGCGCCGACTGGAAGCACCCGCGTGGCCCGGGCAGTTCCATCGAGGGCCTCGACGACCACCCGGTCGTG
The DNA here is from genome assembly GCF_002116905.1 of Piscinibacter gummiphilus. Lineage (NCBI taxonomy): Bacteria > Pseudomonadati > Pseudomonadota > Betaproteobacteria > Burkholderiales > Sphaerotilaceae > Rhizobacter > Rhizobacter gummiphilus. Next base: position 6,227,800 of record NZ_CP015118.1, on the reverse strand, counting down.
CAGGTGAGCTTCGAAGACGCGCAGGCCTACGCGAAGTGGGCGGGCAAACGCCTGCCCACCGAAGCCGAATGGGAGTTCGCCGCGCGCGGCGGGCTCTCGCAGGCCACCTACGCGTGGGGCGATGACTTCGCGCCGGGCAACCAGCAGATGGCCAACGTGTGGCAGGGGCAGCAGGCCGCGACCTTCCCCGTCGTGAGCCCGAAGGCCGGCGGCGCGCTCGGCACGTCGCGGGTCGGCACCTTCCCCACCAACGGCTACGGCCTCTCCGACATGACCGGCAACGCCTGGCAATGGGTGGCCGACTGGTACCGCGCCGACCAGTTCGCGCGCGTCGTGCAGTCCGGCCAGGCCCAGGTCGATCCCACCGGCCCCGAGTCGAGCTGGGATCCGGCCGACCCGGGTGTGCCCGTGGGCGCGCCGAAGCGGGTCACGCGCGGCGGCTCGTTCCTCTGCAACGAGGCCTTCTGCATGAGCTACCGGCCGAGCGCCCGCCGCGGCACCGACCCGTACACGAGCATGTCTCACCTGGGCTTCCGACTGGTAATGGACGATTCGGCCTGGGCCGCCCGGTCCGCCAGCCGCGGTGGAAAAGGAGACGGCGCATGACTTCGAACTGGACCCGCCGCGCCTTCGGCGTCGCCACCGTAGCCCTGATCGCCATCGCGGGCTGCGCCGGCCCGGGGGCCAAGGCGCCCGCCGGAGACCCGCTGCCGTCGTGGCGCGACGGCCCGGCGAAAGCGGCCATCACCGACTTCGTCGCCGACGTCTCGCGCGAAGGCAGCAAGTCGTTCGTGCCGAAGGAAGAACGCATCGCGGTGTTCGACAACGACGGCACGCTGTGGGCCGAGCAGCCGCTGTACTTCCAGTTCGTCTTCATGCTGGAGCGGGTGAAGGCGGCGGCGCCACGGCACCCCGAGTGGAACGACAACCCGGCGTACAAGGCGCTGGCCGCCGGGGACCATGCCGCGGCGTTCGCGAACCAGAAAGCCCTGTTCGAGGTGCTGCTGGCAGCGGACGCGGGGGCGAGTGTCGACGAGTACGACCAGCTCATCCGGGCCTGGCTCGCTCAGGCCCGCCATCCGAAGACGCAGCGGCTCTACACCGAGATGGTGTACCAACCGCAGCTCGAGTTGCTCAACTTCCTGCGGTCCCGGGGATTCAAGACGTTCATCGTCTCGGGGGGCAGCCACGAGTTCATGCGGCCCTGGAGCGAGGCCGTGTACGGCATCCCGCCGGAGCAGGTGGTGGGCTCGTTCACGCCGCTCAAGTTCGAACCCGCCGGTGGCCAGCTGAAGCTCGTGCGCCAGCCGGGCATGGAGATGAACGACGGCCCCACGAAGCCGGTCGGCATCTACCGCCAGATCGGCCGCCGGCCCATCCTCGCGGTGGGCAATTCCGACGGTGACCTGCAGATGCTGCAGTTCACGACGCAGGGGCCAGGCCGGCGGCTCGCCGTGATCGTCCACCACGACGACGCCGAGCGCGAGTTCGCCTACGACCGGAAGAGCCACATCGGCACGCTCGACAAGGCCTGGGACGAGGCGGTCGCCAAGGGCTGGACGCTGGTCAGCATGAAGAACGACTGGACGCAGATCTATCCGCCGGTCAAGTGACCGGATCCTTCCATCACCAAGGAGCCACCTCATGAAATTGTCGTTCTCGCGGCGCCTTCGCGTCGGAGCCCTGCTGCTGGCGGCCTGTGCGGTCGCCTTGCCGGGGGTGTCGCAGGCCCAGGGCAAGAAGCCCAACATCCTCGTGATCTTCGGAGACGATGTCGGCCAGACCAACCTGAGCGTCTACGGCCAGGGGGTCGTCGGCTACAAGACGCCGAACATCGACCGCATTGCCCACGAAGGCATGCGGTTCACGGATTACTACGCCGAAAACAGCTGCACCGCCGGCCGGTCCACCTTCATCACCGGACAGACGCCCAAGCGCACCGGGCTCTCCAAGGTAGGGCTGCCTGGCGCGGCTGTCGGCCTGCAGGCGCGCGACATCACGATCGCCGAGGCCCTGAAGGCGCAGGGCTACGCGACGGGTCAATTCGGAAAGAACCACCTCGGCGACCGCGACGAGTATCTGCCGACCAAACACGGCTTCGACGAATTCCTCGGCAACCTGTACCACCTCAACGCGGAGGAGGAGCCCGAGCGCCCGTACTGGCCGAAGGACAAGGCCGACCCCTTCGTCAAGAACTTCACTCCGCGCGGGGTCCTCCGGGCCTCGGCCGACGGCAAGATCGAAGACACCGGCCCGCTCAACAGGAAGCGGATGGAAACGATCGACGACGAGACCACCGGCGCCGCGATCGAGTACATGAAGAAGCAGGCCGCCGCCGGCAAGCCGTTCTTCACCTGGATGAACTTCACGCGCATGCACCTGTTCACCCACGTGCGTGAATCGATGCGTGGCCAGAGCGGCATGCCCGGCAACGAGTACGCCGACGGCATGATCGAGATGGACAACAACGTCGGCAAGCTGCTGAAGGCGGTGGACGACCTCAAGATCGCCGACAACACCATCGTCATCTTCACGACCGACAACGGTCCGAACCAGTTCAGCTGGCCGGATGCCGCGACCACACCGTTCCGCAGTGAAAAGGACACCAATTGGGAAGGCGCGTTCCGCGTGCCGGCCATGGTCCGCTGGCCGGGCAAGATCAAGCCGGGTGAGGTGTCGTCGGAATTGTTCTCCGGGCTCGACTGGTTCCCGACCCTGCTCGCGGCGGCGGGTGACACCACGGTCAAGGAGCGGCTGCTGAAGGGCGCCACGATCGGTGGCAAGAGCGGCAAGATCCATCTCGACGGCTACAACCAGCTCGACCTGCTGACGGGCAAGAGCCAGAAGGGCGCGCGGGAGGAGTTCTTCTACTTCAACGACGACGCCGAACTGGTGGCGATGCGGGCCGGCAACTGGAAGGCGGTGTTCTGCGAACAGCGCGCGCCAGGGGGCATGCAGGTGTGGGCGAACCCGTTCACCTGCCTGCGCCTGCCCAAGCTCTTCAACCTGCGCATGGACCCGTACGAGCGAGCGGACGTCGTGTCCGACCAGTACTACGACTTCCAGACCAAGAACGTCTACCTGACGATCGAGGCGCAGACCCGCGCGATCGCCCACCTGCAGACCTACCTCGAGTACCCGCCCAGCCAGTTGCCGGCCGAGTTCGGCATCAACGCGGTGCAGCAGAAGATCAACGAGCAGATCGAGCAGCGCCTCGGCAAGGGGCCGGCGAAGAAGTAGCCCGCAAGCACCGGCCGTGGCCGCTGTTCCGGGCCACGGCATGTCTCGATGCTCGACCGTCCATCACCTCCAGGAGAAATCGATGGCAATCCATGTGTTTCGCGCGGCCCGCTTCATCGGCTCGGCCGTGTTGTCGGCGGTCGTGGCGGTGTCGGTGCATCTGCCGGCGCACGCCCAGACAAAGAAGCCCAACATTCTCGTGATCTTCGGCGACGATGTGGGGCAGACGAACCTCAGTGCGTACAGCCTCGGCGTGGTGGGCTACAAGACCCCGCACATCGACCGCATCGCGAAGGAAGGGCTGATCTTCACGGACTACTACGCCGAGAACAGCTGCACCGCCGGCCGCTCGTCGTTCATCACCGGCCAGTCGCCGTACCGCACCGGCCTGTCGAAGGTAGGCATGCCGGGTGCGGCCGTGGGGCTGCAGGCCCGCGACGCGACCATCGCGCAGGCGCTGAAGGCGCAAGGCTATGCGACCGGCCAGTATGGCAAGAACCACCTCGGCGACCGTGACGAGTACCTGCCCACCAAACACGGCTTCGACGAGTTCTTCGGCAACCTGTATCACCTGAACGCCGAGGAGGAACCCGAGCGCCCGTACTGGCCGAAGGACGACCCCGCGTTCGTCAAGGCGTACAAGCCGCGCGGGGTGCTGCGGGCTTCGGCCGACGGCAAGATCGAGGACACCGGCCCGCTGAACAAGAAGCGGATGGAGACCATCGACGACGAGACCACCGGCGCCGCGATCGAGTTCATCAAGAAGCAGGCACAGGCCGGCAAGCCCTTCTTCACGTGGATGAACTTCACACGCATGCACATCTTCACGCACGTGCGTGAGTCGATGCGGGGCCAGGCGGGCATGCCCGGCAACGAGTACGCCGACGGCATGATCGAGATGGACAACAACGTCGGCAAGCTGCTTCAGACCCTCGACGACCTGAAGATCGCCGACAACACCATCGTCGTCTTCACGACCGACAACGGACCGAACCAGTTCTCGTGGCCCGACGCGGCAACCACACCGTTCCGCAGCGAGAAGGACACCAACTGGGAAGGCGCATTCCGCGTGCCGGCGATGGTGCGATGGCCGGGCCACGTCAAGCCGGGCGAGGTCGCCAATGGCATGTTCTCGGGGCTCGACTGGTTCCCGACGCTGCTCGCGGCGGCGGGTGACACGACCGTCAAGGACCGCCTGCTCAAGGGCACGGGTCTCGGCGGCACGAACTTCAAGGTGCACCTCGACGGCTACAACCAGCTCGACTACATCACCGGCAAGGCACCGAAGAGCGCACGAAGCGAGTTCTTCTACTTCAACGACGACGGCGAACTGGTGGCCACCCGGGTGGACAACTGGAAGTTCGTTTTCTGCGAACAGCGCCTGCCGGGTGGCATGCAGGTGTGGGCCAACCCGTTCACGTGCCTGCGATTGCCGAAAATCTACAACCTTCGGATGGACCCGTACGAGCGGGCCGACATCGTCTCCGACCAGTACTACGCCTGGATGACCGACAACGCGTACCTGACGGTGCAGGGCGTGATGCGATCGGCGGCTTTCCTCGAGACCTTCGTGCAGTACCCGCCCAGCCAGGACCCGGCGAGCTTCTCGGTCGACCAGATCGCGGCGGACGTGAAGCGCAAGATCGCCGAGATGAAGAAGCGCAGTCCGAGTCCGAAGTGACGAGGACGCCACGGTGGTGACCGCACAACTGCAGGCTCCAACCCTCGGCGCGCGCGTCGGGGTCCGTGACGTGGTGACGGCGGGTGTGTTCGCCGGGCTGCTCGCGGCCTCGGGCGCCGCCGCCCTCGTCTACCAGGTGTTGTGGATCAAGCAGCTCTCCCTGGTGGTGGGGGTAGAGGTCCACGCGGTCAGCATCGCGGTGAGCGCGTTTTTCGCGGGCCTGGCCGCCGGTGGGTGGTGGCTCGGCCGGTTCGCCGACCGGGTCGCGCGCCCGCTGCGGCTGTGCGCCGCGCTGGAGCTCGGGATCGCGGCGCTCGCGATCGCCACCACGGTGCTGCTGTCGCAGGCGGCGCCGTGGTTCGTGTCGTTGCAGTCGGCGGTGGGGCCGCTTGCCTGGGCGCTGCCGCTGGTGCTGGTGGCCGCGCCCGCGTTCCTGATGGGTGGCACGCTGCCCGTGCTGCTGCGCGCGGCCGATCCGGGTGAAGGCCGCGTGGCCACCACCGGCGGCCGGCTCTACGCGGCCAACACGGCCGGCGCCATCGCGGGCGCGCTGCTCGCGCCGTTCGTGCTGATCCCGTGGCTCGGCGTGCAGGGCACGGCGCTCGCGGCGGCACTCGCGAACGTCGCGGTGGCGGCCTGCGCATGGATGCTCGACCGCGGTCCGGCCGCCACGCCGAGCGCCGTGGCCGATGAGCCTGCGGGCTCGCGCACGGCGCTGGCCCTCTATGCGGTGGCCGGGGGGCTCGCCCTCGGCTACGAGGTGGTCTGGTCCCAGGCCATCGTTCAATTCATGAGCACGCGCGCGTACGCGTTCGCGATCGTGCTCGCCACCTACCTCGCGGGCCTCGTGATCGGCAGCGCGCTCGCTGCACGCCCTGCGGACCGCTCTCGCCAGCCCTGGGCGGTGTTCGGCCTGCTGGTCGCGTCGGCCGGGCTGGTCGCCCTCGTCGAGGTGGTGAGCCTCGGTGCCTGGCTGCCGGCGTGGCAGTCGGCCGCGGCCCGCGCCGTGGGCGGCGATGCGCCGCTCACCGCGATGAGCGCGCGGTTCGCCGTGGCGGCGCTCGCCATCGTGTTCGTGCCCACGCTGCTGCTGGGCGCGGCCTTCCCGTACGCACTGCGCCTCGCGGTGGGCCCGGGCCGCATCGGCTCGGGCGTGGGGCGTGTCGTCGCGCTGAACACGGTGGGTGGCATCGCCGGCACGCTGCTCGTGGGTTTTGCACTGGTGCCCGCGCTGGGCCTCGTGCGCACGCTGGCCGTGCTGGCGGTCGCGGCGGCCGCGCTCGGCGTGGTGGCGTCGCGGCAGTCCCAGGGGCGGCTGCGGTTCGCCGTGCCGGCGCTGGCCCTCGCCACGCTGGTGACCGCGGTGCTGGCCCCGCCCGACCGCCTGGCCACGCTGCTGGCGGAGGCCCGCGGCGGCAAGCTCGTCGCGTACGAGGAGAGCCGGGGCGGCACCGTCGCCGTGATCGAGCAGACCGCCGGCCAGCGCACCTTCCGTCGCCTCTACATCCAGGGGGTGTCGAACTCGGGTGACACCATGACCTCGCTGCGCTACATGCGGCTGCAGGCGCTGCTGCCCCTCATCGTGCACCGCGGCGAGCCGAAGTCGGCCCTCGTGATCGGCCTGGGCACCGGCATCACGGGCGGCTCGCTGCTCGCGTGGCCCGGCCTCGAACGGCGCGAGGTGGTGGAGCTGCTGCCGGCGGTGGTGCGGGCGGTGCCGGGCTTCTCCGGCAACTTCGACCTGGCGAGCGACCCGCGGTTGACGATCCGCGTGCGCGACGGCCGCCACGAGCTGCTCGGCAACCCGCAGCGCCACGACCTGATCACGCTGGAGCCGCCGCCGCCGTCGGCCGCGGGCGTCGTCAACCTGTACGCCACCGAGTTCTACGCGCTGGCGGCGAGCCGGCTGCAGCCGGGCGGCCTCGTGGCGCAATGGCTGCCGCTGCCCACGCAGAACGACGCGGACACCCGCGCGCTGGTGCAGAGTTTCCTCGCGGTGTTCCCGCACGCCACCTTGTGGACCACCGAGCTGCACGAGATGCTGCTCGTCGGATCGATGGACCCGATCGAGCTGGACCTGCCGCGCATCCGCCAGCGGTTCACCGAACCGGCCGTGGCGCAGGCCCTCGGCGCGGTGGGGGTCGCGTCGCCCGAGGCGCTGCTCGCCACGTGGGTGACCGGCCGCGAGGGCCTCGTGCGGTACGCGGGCGACGTGCCGGCGGTCACCGACGACCGGCCCGCCATCGAGTACGCCCCGTGGGTGCGCCGCGAGGAGTTCCCGATGACGCTGTCGAATCTCGTCGAGCTGCAGACCGAACCCCCGCTGCAGGGCGGCGACGCCGCGTTCGGCGACGCGGTGAAGGCCGAACGCGCGACGCTGATGGCCTTCTACCGCGCAGGCCTCGCCGCCTACATCGGCGACCGCCGCGGCTGGGCGCAGGAGATGAACACGGTGATGCGGGCCGACGGCACGAACCCTTACTACCGCTGGTTCGGCGGGCAGGCACGTTGAGGACATCCCATGGGCGCACGTGAATCCCTGCTGACGCTGCAGACGCAGCTCGGCGAATCCGTCATCGGCCAGTCCGCGATGGTCGAGCGGCTGCTGCTCGGCCTGCTGGCCGACGGCCACCTGCTCGTCGAGGGCCTGCCGGGCCTCGCGAAGACCCGCGCCATCAAGAGTCTGTCGAACCACCTGGACGCGAAGTTCTCCCGCATCCAGTTCACCCCCGACCTGCTGCCGGCCGACATCACCGGCTCCGAGGTCTACTTCAGCGAAGGCGGCAAGGGCGAGTTCCGCTTCCAGGCGGGGCCGCTGTTCGCGAACCTCGTGCTCGCCGACGAGGTGAACCGATCGCCCGCGAAGGTGCAGGCCGCGCTGCTGGAGGCGATGGAGGAGCGCCAGGTCACGGTGGGCGGCACCACGCACAAGCTGCCCCCGCTGTTCCTGGTGATGGCGACGCAGAACCCGATCGAGCAGGAAGGCACCTACCCGCTGCCCGAGGCGCAGATGGACCGCTTCCTGATGCACGTCAGCGTGGGCTACCCCCAGGGCGATGCCGAAGCGAAGATCGTGCGGCTGGCCCGCGCGGAGGAAGCCGCGGAGGGAAAGGCCAAGGCGGCCGGTGGCAGCCGGCTCGCGGCGGACGCCGTGTTCGCGGCCCGGGCCGAGGTGCACGGCATCGAGGTGGGCGAGGCGGTGGAGCGCTACATCGTCGCGCTCGTGCAGGCCACGCGCGATCCGAAGGCGCTCGACCCCGATCTCGCGTCGTGGATCCAGGTGGGCGTGAGCCCGCGCGGGGCGATCGGCCTCGACAAGGTGGCGCGGGCGCATGCCTGGCTGCACGGCGCCACGTTCGTGACGCCGGAGAACGTGCAGGCCGTCGTGCACGACGTGTTCCGCCACCGGCTGATCCTCAGCTACGAGGCGCACGCCGCGCAGGTCTCCGCCGATGCGGTGATCGAGCGGCTCGTGCAGAAGGTCGCGGTGGCCTGAGGACGCGGCCATGCGCCCCGATGCCGCCGCACGCGCCCGCACCTCGCGCCAGCGGGCCTCCGACACGCCCGCGCCGACACCCGGCGTGCACGTCGATGCCGCGGGCCTCGCGCGGCTCGAGCACGAGGTGCGCGACTTCCACTTCCGCCCGCGCCAGCCCGTGCACAGCCTGCTCGCCGGCCGCCACGCCTCGAAGGTGCGCGGCCGCGGCCTCGCGTTCGAGGAGCTGCGCCCGTACCTGCCCGGCGACGACATCCGCACGATGGACTGGCGTGTCACCGCACGCACCGGCCGGCCGCACGTGCGTGTCTACAGCGAGGAGAAGGACCGCCCGGTGCTGCTGCTCGTGGACCAGCGGCAGAACATGTTCTTCGGTTCGCAGCGGGCGATGAAGTCCGTGGTGGCCGCCGAGGTGGCCGCGCTCGTCGCATGGCGGGTGCTTGCCGACGGCGACCGCGTGGGCGGGTTCGTGTTCGGCGACCAGGACCTGACCGAGCTGAAGCCGAAACGCAGCCGCGACGCGGTGCTGCACCTGCTGGGCGAAGTGGCCCGCCGCAACGGCCTGTTGCGCGCCGACGCACCACCGGGCCGCGGCGGCGCGCGGCTCGACGACGTGCTGGACCGCGCCGCGCGCGTCGCCCACCACGACCACCTCGTCGTGGTCGTCAGCGACTTCGACGGGCACGGCGAACGCACGCGCGACCTGCTGCTGCGGCTCGCCGCCCACAACGACGTGCTGGCGGTGCTGGTGCACGACCCGTTCCTCGGCAACCTGCCCGCGTCCGGCGAGATGGTGGTGAGCGACGGCGACCTGCAGGTGGAACTGGGGTTCGGGCGCGAGCCGCACCGGCGCGGCATCGAGGCCTTCGTCGAGGCGCAGGGCTCGGCGCTGCGGGCGTGGCAGCAGGGCATCGGCGTGCCGGTGCTGCCGCTGTCGGCCGCGGAGGAGACGGCGCCGCAGCTGCGCCGGCTGCTCGGGCGCATCGACACGCCGTCGCGGCGAGGGTCCCGATGAGCGAGCTCGTGCACACCGTCGCGAACCCGGCCGCACCGGCGTCCGCCGCGTCGGGCGTCACGCCACAGGCGCGCGAGGCGCTCGGTCACCTCGCGGACCTGGCCGTGCCTCCGCCGGTGCCGTGGACCCCGCAGACGGCGGGCTGGGCCGTGCTCGCCGGGGTGCTGGCGATCGCGTTGCTGTGGCTGGTGTGGCACGTCGTTCACCGCTGGCACGTGAATCGCTACCGCCGCGAGGCCCTCGCCGAACTGGCGCGGCTGTCGTCCGATCCCGCCGCGCAGCTGGCCGCGGTGCCGCCGCTGCTCAAGCGCTGCGCGCTGGTGGCGTGGCCGCGGGAACGCACCGCGGCGCTGAGCGGCCCCGCGTGGACCGGCTTCGTGGCCGCCCATGCGCGAGGCGGCGCCGATCCCGCGCTCGCGCGCCTGCTCGACGACCTGCAGTACCGCGCCCCAGCCGGCCTCGCCGCCGTGCCGCCCGACGAGGCCCGCGCGATGGTGTCGGCCGCCCGCCACTGGATCACCCACCACCGCGTGACCCGCGGAGACCGCCGTGTACCAGCTTGAACACCCGTGGCTGCTGGCCGTGCTGCCGCTGCCGCTGCTCGTGTGGCTGCTGCTCAAGCCCTACCGCGAGGAGAGCGCCTCGGTGCGCCTGCCCTTCTTCGGCGAGGTGGCCGAGGCCGCCGGCCTGCGGCCCGCGCCCGGCGCCGTGACCCCGCGACGCAACTGGCTGCAGTGGCTGCTGGCGCCGCTGCTGTGGGCGCTGGTGGTGCTCGCGCTCGCGCGGCCCCAGTACGTGGAGCCGCCGATCCGCAAGGTGCTGCCCGCGCGCGACCTGCTGCTGGCGCTGGACCTGTCGCAGTCGATGGACACGCGCGACTTCCGCGACCCCGGCGGGCGGCTCGTCACCCGCGTGGCGGCCGTGAAGCAGGTGGTGAGCGAGTTCGTGCGGCGCCGGTCCGGCGACCGCATCGGCCTGATCGTCTTCGGCGACTCGCCCTACCCCCAGGCCCCGTTCACGATGGACCACGCGCTGGTGCAGTCGATGATCGGCGAGGCGCTGCCGGGCATGGCCGGGCCGCGCACCGCGTTCGGCGACGCCATCGGACTCGGCATCAAGATGTTCGACGAAAGCAAGGCGAAGCAGAAGGTGATGATCGCGCTCACCGACGGCAACGACACGGCGAGCAGGATGCCGCCCGAGCGCGCGGCCGAGATCGCGAAGGACCGCGGCGTGGTCGTGCACACGGTGGGCATCGGCAACCCGTCGGCCACCGGCGAGGACAAGGTGGACCTCGAGACGCTGAAGAAGACCGCCGCGGCCACGGGCGGCCGCTACTTCTTCGGCGCGGACCAGCAGCAGCTCGAGGCCATCTACGCGACCCTCGACCAGATCACGCCGCACGACGAGGAGACGCAGTCGTGGCGGCCGAAGCGTGAACTCTTCATGTGGCCGCTGGGTGCGGCCGTGGCGCTGGTGGTGGCCTACCAGCTGCTGATGGCGGTGTTCTCGACGTTGCGCCGCGGCTGGCAGGTCGCGCGGAAGACCGCGTGATGGACACGCTCGCCGCCTGGCTCGCCGACCACGTGGACCCCGCGATGGCGGCCTTCCATTTCCTGCGCCCGGTGTGGCTGTGGGCGCTGGTGCCCGCCGGCCTGCTGGTGTGGGTGGTGGGCTGGCGCGACAACGTGCGCCGCCGCTGGCGAGGCAGCATCGCGCCGCACCTGCTCGACGCGCTGGTGATCGAACGCCGGCGGCGTTGGCGGCTGCGGCCGGTGCACCTGACGGCGCTGCTGATCGCGCTCGGCGCCGTGGCGGTGGCCGGGCCCACGTGGGAGCAGGAGCGCCCGCCGTTCGTCGAGGACAAGGCGCCGCTCGCCATCGCGATCGACCTGTCGCGCACCATGGACGCGATCGACGTGTCCCCCACCCGGCTCGAACGCGCGAAGCTCAAGGTCAAGGCGCTGCTGTCGCACCGCCAGGGCGGGCGCACCGCGCTCTACGCCTACGCCGGGTCCACCCACCTCGTGCTGCCGCTGACCGACGACAGCAAGCTGCTGCAGACCTTCGTCGATGCGCTGGAGACGGGGATCATGCCGCGGCCCGGCCGCGACACCGTGCAGGCGCTGAAGGCCATCGACGCGGCCCTCGCGAAGGAGTCCGTGCCCGGCACCATCCTGTTCCTCACCGACGGCATCGAACCCGCGGCCACCGCGGCGTTCAAGGCGCAGGTGGACGGCACCGGCAGCCAGCCGCTGGTGCTCGCGATCGGCACCGAACAGGGCGGCCCGCTGCGCAGCGGTGCCAGCGGTTTCCAGGAGGACCACGGCCAGCGTGTCTTCGCGCGCATGGACGTGGCCGGCCTGCAGGCCTTCAAGGCGGCGACCGGCGTGCCCCTCGCCACGTTCACGCCCGACGGCGACGACGACGTGGCCTGGGTGCAGCGGCGCGTGCAGTCGCACCTGGCACGGAAGGACACCGGGACCGCCACACGCTGGAAGGACCAGGGCTGGTGGTTCACGATCCCCATCGTGCTGCTGGCCGCGTTGTGGTTCCGCAAGGGCTGGACGGTTCGCTGGGTGAGTGCGCTGCTGCTGGGCGTGGTGCTGCAGGCGCCCGCGGACCCCGCCTGGGCGCAGGGCGGTGCGCGCGGCTGGCACTTCATCGACCTGTGGCTCACCCCCGACCAGCAGGGCCGCCGCGCGTTCGAGCGGGGCGACTACGCCGCGGCGGCCGAACACTTCGCCGACCCGATGTGGCGCGGCACCGCGCTGTACCGCGCGGGCCGCTTCGCCGAGGCCGAGCAGAGCTTCGCGCGGGTCGATTCGCCCGAGAGCGACTTCAACCAGGGCAACGCGCTCGCGTGGCAGGGGCGCTACGAGGCCGCGGCCGCGCGCTACACGCAGGCGCTGGCGCGTCGCCCGCAGTGGCCCGAGGCGACGGCCAACCTCGCCCTCGTGCGCGGGCTGATCCCGCCGAAGCCGGACCCGAAAAAGGACGACGACCAGGCCGAGGACCCGAACCTGAAGCCCGACCAGATCCAGTTCGACGACAAGGGCAAGGCCGGCAAGCAGCAGGTGCAGATGGCGTCGAAGCAGACCGCCGACACGTGGATGCGCGCGATCCAGACCACCCCCACCCAGTTGCTCGCGCGCAAGTTCGCGCTGCAGCAGCGCTCGGCGAAGGACAAGTCGCCATGACGCGGTGGGGGCTCGTGCTGCTGCTCCTGCTGCAGGGCGCCGCGTGGGCCGCGTCCCCGCGGGTGACGGTTCGCCTGCAGGAGAAGCAGCCGGTGCTCGTGGGCCAGCAGGTGCACGTGCACGTGAAGGTGATGACCCCGAACTACTTCACGTCGGCCCCGCCCTTCCCGCCGCTCGCAGTGTCCGGGGCCATCGTGACGATGCCGGACGAGAGCGGGCAGAACGCCACCGAGACGATCGGCGGGGTCACGTACGCAAGCATCGAGAAGACCTACGTCTTCGCCGCGCAGCAGGCCGGCGACTTCACGCTGCCGCCGGCCAGGATCACCTTCACGTACGGCGGCGACGACGGCAAGCCGCAGCACGGCACCGTCGCGCTGCCGCCGTTCAAGATCATCGCGAAGCTGCCGCCCGGCGCGGCGGCCGCGGCCAGTGCCGCGGGCGGGGCCTTGATGCCGGTGGCGCGCGTGACCATCCGCCAGCAATTCGACCGCCCCGACGGCACACCGCTGCACGTGGGCGATGCCCTCGTGCGCACGCTCGACACCTCGGCCGCGCAGACGCAGGCGATGATGATTCCGCCGCCCCATGCGGAGGCACCGGCCGGCGTGCGCGTGTTCGCGGCCGATCCCGTGCTGGGCGACGACAGCGGGCCGCGCGGCGAGTTCCTCGGTGGCCACCGCACCGACCGCATCACCTACGTCTTCGAGAAGCCCGGCACCTACACGCTGCCGGCGGTGCGCATCGGCTGGTTCGACGCGCAGGCGAACCGCTCGCGCACGGCCGAGGCGCCCGAGCGGGTCGTGACCGTGCAGGCGGGGGTGGCCGCGGGCAACGCCATCGCGCCGGAGGCGGCGTCCGCTCCCGCGGCTGCCGTGGTGAAACCGCCACGGCGGTGGCGGGTGGCGGACGTGGTGGAGGCGGCGGTGATCGGGCTGGTGGTGCTGGGCGCCGTGTCGTGGGGATGGCGCCGGCTCGCGCGCCACCTGCCGGCATGGCGTGAACGCCGGGCGGCGCGACGCGCGGCGCACGCGGCGAGCGAGGCCGTGGCCTTCGCTGCGGTGGCGCAGGCGTTGCGCGCGGGGAAGGCGCTGCAGGCGGACGCTGCGCTGTTGCACTGGTCCCGCCATCTCGGCGGCACGGTGTCGTCATGGGCCGTGGCGCAGGGCGACACGGAGCTGTCGACGGCCCTGGCCGCCTTGCGCCTCGCGCTGTACGCCCGTGCGGGCGACGGCGCGGAGGCGGCGTCGCGGGCCCTGCTCGGGCCGCTGCAGCGCGCGCGGGAGCGGTGGGTGAAAACGCGCGACGCCCGGTCGGTGGCGGCGCTGGTGCCGCTGAATCCGTGAGGTGCATCGCCGTGCAGTTGCGGTGATGTAGCGTAAAGCGCACGTCCGTGCATGTCACGTCCATGACGGCAGTCGGGCTTTCCGGCCATGTCACACATCGTGACGAGTTTGAAGTAGTCTCGTTCACTCGATTCAGTGAACGTTCTCAGCGGGCGTCTTGGCCATGCAGTAGAGACGCCTTTCGACAGGGTAACGGGGCCCTGTCCATTCCTGTATAGGGGAGGTGTTGCATGGGACACTTGACGATGGCGTCGACCGAATCCAGCTGGACGTCGAGCGGCGACCACGAGACGATCGTTCCCGAGCGATCCGAAGCCGCGGTCCACGTGGTGGACGACGACGAGTCCCTTCGAAACGCGATCCGCCGCGTGCTGCAGCTCGCCGGCTTCGAGGTGCGCACGTATGGTTCCGCGGGCGAGTTCCTGCTGGACCGGCCCGACCGCCTGCGGGGCTGCCTGCTCCTCGACGTCCGCATGCCGGGCCCCACGGGCCTCGACCTGCAGGAGTCGCTGGCACGCCGCGGCGCCGTGCTGCCCATCATCTTCCTGACCGGCAACGGCGACCTGCCCATGTGCGTGCAGGCCATGCGCGGCGGTGCGGTCGACTTCCTGTCGAAGCCGGCGCCGCGCGACGTGCTGCTGGGCGCGGTGCAGCGGGCCATGCGCCGCGGCGTCGAACTGCTCGCCGAACGCGACCAGCGGCAGCAGGTCCAGTCGCGCTACGAGACACTGACCTCCCGCGAGCGGGAGGTGCTGGCCGGCGTCGTGCGCGGCAAGCTCAACAAGACCATTGCCTTCGAACTCGGCAGCGCCGAGCGCACCATCAAGGCCCATCGCGCGCGCCTGATGGAAAAGATGCATTGCAAGTCGGTGGCCGAGCTCGTGCACGTGACCGAACAGCTGCAGCTGATGCCCCAGGTCGCCTGACCGCCACGCGCCGCACGCGGCTTCCGTCCCGTGAGCATCGACATCCCCTCCCCCGCCCGCCCGGCCGGGTCCGCCGTGGCCGCGGGCGAGTTGCGTTTCGTGCTCGTGTGCGGCGGGGTGCTCGTGGCCACCGCGGTGCTGTCGCACGTGCTCGCGGTGGCCGACGGCTCCCGCTTCCCGTGGATCTCCGCCGTCGTGTTCACGGTGATCGGCCTGCAGGCGCTGCTGATCGTCGGCCTGCTGCTGCAGCGGCGATGGCGGCGCGAGGCCGAACTCGAGGCGCAGACGTACCGGGCCGAGCTGTACCACGCGATGCGGCTCGCGACGGTCGGTGAACTCACGGCATCGATCGCCCACGAGATCAACCAGCCGCTCGGGGCCATCCTCAGCAACGCCGACGCCGCCGAGATGATGCTGGAGGGCGGCCAGTCCCCGGGGAACGAGTTGCGCGAGGTCATCGCCGACATCCGGCTGGACGCGCAGCGTGCGAGCGGCATCGTGCGGCAGACCCGCTCGATGATCGGCAAGCGGCCCGCGGCCAGCGGCCGCGTCGACCTCAACCAGATCGTGCTCGACGTGCGCCGCTTCATGTCGTCGGCGCTGGCCCACCAGGGGGTCGCGCTGGACCTGCAGCTCGACGCCGGTCCCGTCGCGGTGACGGGTGACACGGTGCAGCTCCAGCAGGTCGTGCTCAACCTCGCGGTCAACGCGATGGACGCCACGTCGGACATCGCGGGCCTCGTGCGCCGCATCGACATCCGCACCGTGCGGGTGACGGGCGACCGCATCGAGCTCACCGTCTCCGACAACGGCCATGGCATTTCCGAGGCCGACGTGCCGCGCCTCTTCGAACCGTTCTTCACGACGAAGGCCCAGGGCTGCGGGCTCGGGCTCTCCATCGCCCGCGGCATCGTCGAGGCGCACGGCGGGCGCATCGGGGCCGGCAACCAGGCCAGCGGTGGTGCCGTCTTCCGGCTCGTTTTCCCGGCGGCCCCGGAGTCGCTGGCGACGGGCGATTCGGAATGCGCGCCGCTGCTCGACCTGTCCGATGGCGTCCTGCACCAACGGGCAATGCACGCTTCACCAAAGGCCAGTAGCACGGACGGCGCGCGCGGCTGAAGATCACGTCACGGCAGCGGATCGGGTGCTCCGCCGCCGCCTCGTGAGGGGGGCGCCGTGGAACCTGCAGGCAACCTGATCTTGCTCGTCGAAGACGACGACGGCATGCGCGCGGCGCTGGCGAGGGTGTTGTCCGTCGCGGGCTTCGACGTGCGCCACTTCGCTTCCGCCGAGGCCTTCCAGACGTCGGTCGGCGCGGTCCCGCCGCCGCACGCGGCCTGCCTCGTGCTGGACCTGCGGCTGCCCGGGATCTCCGGGCTGGAGCTGATGCACTGGATGAAAACGAAGTCGTTCCGCCTGCCCGTCGTGATGGTGACGGCCTTCGACAACGCCGCCGCGCACGAACAGGCGCGCCAGGCGGGCGCCGCCAGCTGCCTGCTCAAGCCGTTCGCGGGCCAGGCGCTGCTGGCGGCTGTGCGGGGTGCGATCGAGTCCGGGGCGCGCGCCGGCGCGCCTTGAGCGCGAGGGGTATGCTGCGCGGAATGTCCTTCGACCAGTGGCTCGCCTTCTGCGCCTTCGCGGCGATCTCCTCGATCACGCCGGGGCCGAACAACATGATGATCCTGGCCTCGGGCCTGAACCACGGCCTCGTGCGTTCGCTGCCCCACCTCGCCGGCATCGTCCTCGGCTTCGCCTTCATGGTGCTCGGGGTCGGCCTCGGCCTGCATGCCGTGTTCACCACGGTGCCCGTGCTCCAGACGGTGCTGAAGTACGCGGGCGCGGCCTATCTGCTGTGGCTCGCGTGGCGGCTCGCCCGCGCCCAGCCGATGGCGACGGACTCGGGCGGTGCCTCCACGTCCCGCCCCATGACCTTCCTCGGCGCCGCGGCCTTCCAGTGGATCAACCCGAAGGGCTGGGTGATGGCGGTGAGCGCCGTGACCACGTACCTGCCCGCGGCCTTCGGCCTTGCCGACGCCGCCGCCCTCGCCGTGGTGTTCGGGCTGGTGGGCGGCCCCTGCGTGGCCGCGTGGGCCGTGTTCGGCGTGGGCATGCGCCGCGTGCTGCAGAACCCGCGCAGCGTGCGCGTGTTCAACCTCGTGGCGGCCGGGCTGCTGGTGCTGTCGCTGTACCCGATCCTGTTCTCGCAGTGATCGCCAGCGCCGTGGCCGCCAGCACCGCGGCCACGGCGAAGGTCGTTCGCAGGCCGGTGGCCGCGAACACCGCGCCGAGTGCGGCGGTGCCGGCGATGAACCCCAGCTGGCGCGAGAGGTTCAGCAGGCCCGAGACCGTGCCCCGTTGCGCCCCGGGCGCGTCCGCCATCACGGCGGTCTGGTTGCCCGCCTGGAAGAGCGCGTAGCCGGCCGTGACGACGGCCAGGGGCACGAGGTAGCCGGCGAGGCCGAAGGTTTCCGGCGCCAGGCCCAGCCCCAGGCACCCGGCCAGCAGCGTGGCGAGGCCGGCGCGGGCCATGCGCGGGGCGCCGAAGCGGTCCACCAGTCGGCCCGAGGGGGCCCCGGCCAGCGCGGCGACCACCGGTCCCACGGACATCGCGAGGCCGACCCGGGCGGCATCGAGGCCGAAGGCCTCGGCGAGGTGGAAGGGGCCGACGACGAGCGTCGCCATCACCACCGAGGCGACCAGCAGGTTCGGCAGCAGGCGGCCGAGGAGCGTCGGGTCACGCAGCATCGGCCAGGGCGTTCCAGGTGATCCGGCCGGGGGCGGGTCGGCCGGCAGATGGCGCCAGACGAGGCCGAACGCCAGCCCGCCCAGCGGCACCCCCACGAGGAAGACCGCCGGCCAGCCGGCGTGCGCGATCAGCAGCCCGCCGGCGGCCGGCCCGAGCGCGGTGCCCGCCGCACTCACCGACCCGAGCAGCCCCATCGCCCGGCCGGCCTGCGCCTTTGGCACGACGCCGGCGACGAAGGCCAGCGTCAGCGCCATCATCGCGGCCGCGCCCAGGCCCTGCAGTGCCCGGGCCGCCACCAGCAGGCCGAGGCCCGGCGCCGCGCCGGCCAGCGCCGACGCCGCGGTGAACACGCCGATGCCCGCGAGCAGCAGGCGCCGCCGCCCCAGCCGGTCACCCAGCCGGCCGGCCCCGACGATCAGCGCGGTGGCCGAGAGCAGGTACGCGAGCACCACCCACCGGACCTGCTCGAACGTCGCGCCGAACGTGCCCGCCAGGGTCGGCAGCGCGACGTTGGCGATGCTGGTGCCGAGCGCGGGCAGCAGCATGCAGAGCGCCAGCGCGGCCAGGATCCCGCGGGGGGTGGAGGGGGTCGATTCGTCCATGTCGTGGTCCTGGGAGCGGTGTTGAACCGACGATAGGTGCGGACGTGACATGGCGGAAGGCGCATCATGTGCATTGAATACCTGCACGAGACGCCATGTCACGCCCCGACCTCAACCTGCTGTTCACCCTCGATGTGCTGCTGGCCGAAGGCAGCGTCGCCCGCGCCGCGCGCCGGCTGCGGCTGAGCCCGTCGGCCATGAGCCGGGCGCTCGCGCGGCTGCGCGAGACCACCGGCGACCCGCTGCTGGTGCGGGCGGGGCGCGGGCTCGTGCCCTCCCCCCGGGCGATCGAACTCCGCGAGCAGGTGGGCTGCCTCGTGGCCGAGGCCGAGGCGGCGCTGCGCCCGGCCGCCCCGGTCGACCCCGCCCGCCTCGAGCGCACGTTCACGCTGCGGAGCAGCGAAGGGTTCGTCGACACCTTCGGCCCCGCGCTGCTGGCCCGGCTGGCCGCCGAGGCGCCGGGGGTGCGCCTGCGTTTCCTGCCGAAGCCCGACAAGGACAGCACGCCGCTGCGCGATGGTTCGGCCGACCTGGAGACGGGTGTCGTGGGTCGCTCGGCGGGCCCCGAGCTGCGGACGCAGGCGCTGTTCCGGGACCGTTTCGTCGGGGTGGTGCGCGCCGGGCATCCGCTGGCCAAGGGCCGGGTCACGCCGGAGCGCTACCTCGCCGCCCGCCACGTCGCGATCGTGCGCGGCACGCCGGACCGGAGGGGACCGGTCGACGAGGCCCTGGCCGCGGCGGGCCGGGTGCGGGATGTCGCCGCGACCGTGGCCGGCTTCGCGTCCGCGCTGTCGCTGGCCCGCGCCACCGACCTCGTGGCCACCGTCCCCGATCGCCACACGGCGGGGCTGCGGTCGGGGCTCTCCAGTTTCGCGCTGCCGCTGGCCGTGCCGGAGA
The DNA here is from genome assembly GCF_002116905.1 of Piscinibacter gummiphilus. NCBI lineage: Bacteria > Pseudomonadati > Pseudomonadota > Betaproteobacteria > Burkholderiales > Sphaerotilaceae > Rhizobacter > Rhizobacter gummiphilus. The sequence continues at coordinate 6,208,651 of NZ_CP015118.1, read as the reverse complement.
TCACGGTCTCGCTGCTCTGGCACCCACGGCTCGACGGTGATCCGGCGCACCGCTGGCTGCGGGGCTGCGTCCGGGAGACCTGCGCCGATCAGTCCCTGGCCATGAAGTCCAGTGCGCGCAGCGAGGGCACGAAGAAGTAGCCCGTGCCCACCAGCGTGGTGAACGGCGAGAGGCCGTCGTGCCGCTGCCCGGTGGGCAGGCCCTGTGCGGTGAAGGCGCGGACCTTCGGCTTCGAGCCGGCGAAGTCGTCCTCGTCCGCCAGGTCGGCGAAACGGCGGTTGACGAGCCAGCGCGACTCGACGAGTTCGAACTGCCGCTCGAGGTCGGCGTTCAGGGCCATGAAGAACAGGCCCTCGGCCGGTCCCGGGTCGCCCTCGGGCGTGGGCAGGTCCGCGGCGTTCGACGGGCCGGCGTAGACGCGGCCGCGGCGCAGCAGGCGGTGCAGCTTCGCGGTGGCGATGCCCGACTCGACGTCCCAGCCCAGCATGTCGCGCGGGTTCGCGCGGCGCACGTGCGCGCCGCGCGGGCACTGCAGGCCGTCGAAGTCCTCGACGCGGTAGCGGAAGTGGTCGTGCGCGGGGTCGTCGTGGGCGTGCGGGACGGGGCACGCGACCAGCGGCTTGCCGTCCTTGTGGCGGCCCACCATCTGCTCGGTCAGCGTGGGCGCGCCAGGCCGGGTGGGCGGCTGCGCCGCCTCGAAATCGCGAAAGCGCTGCACGTGCTGCACGATCTGCTGCACGGCGAGGTAGCTGCCGTTCATCGCGAAACGCCCGCCGCCGTCGGGGTTCCAGCCGGCGACGTCGGGGCAGTAGGCGAGTTCGCCGTATTCGTTGCGGTGGCCGAGGATGAACTCGCCCGGGGCCACGAGGTGGTCGCCGGCCAGTGGCCCCGAGGCCTCCCGCGGACGGCGCCGCAGGCCGTCGATCTGCGGCTGCGCCACGCCGTCGCGGAAGCCGAACGGTTCGGTGGACCGGCCGCCGGGGCCGATGTAGCTCGGGCAGGTCAGGACCTCCTGCCGCAGCGCCAGGCCGGACGAGGCCTCGGGGTTCAGCAGGGGGTGGCCCGTGCCCGCACGGTCCTGGTAGTGGGCGAGCAGCACGTGCACGTCGTCGGGCCAGCGGCCGGCGCGCGGGCCGCGCACGAACGGCGTCGGGAACGGAAAGTCACCGCTCGCGACGAGTCCGAGCGCGGCCAGCCCCGCATGGGAGAAGGCGAGCATCGCGATCTCGTCGTGATGGTGCGGCCGGTCGAGGTTGGCGTCGTCGCGGCCGAGCTGGCTGACCGCCTTGACGAGGCCGCTGTCCACCACGGCGCGCAGCCACCGACGGGCGGCGCCGCGGTCGGTCACCTGGTACAGCCGGTAGGCCCCGTGGCGCAGCGGCATGAAGCCCGACCCGAGGATGGCCTGGATGTCGCCGGCGTGGGCCTGCAGGTCGGGGACGGTCTGGCGTGGGGGCGTGTTCATGATTCGGCGGCCCGCATGATCCGGTCGTCCTGCAGCAGGTCTGGCGACGGGGCCGCCAGTGCGTCGCGCAGGCGCGTGGCGCGGGTGATGTCCTGGTTGGAGTGGTTGTAGGCCTCGTAGCGGAACAGGTGCGGCACCATGCTGTCGCGGGCATAGGCCTTGAACCACTGCTCGTGCTTGCAGCCGCCGAACGCGAACCACCGCGTGGGCGGGAAGCGCCGTGCGCGGGTCACCCCGGGCTGGCCCTCCGCGGCGGGGTCGCGCGTGCGCAGTTCGGTCCAGCGCCAGGTGAGGTTGATGCCGTCGGAGGCGCCGAGGATGAATTCGTCGAGGTAGGCGCCGAACTCGCCGTCGAAGTTGCTGCAGAAGATCAGCCGGCGGCCTCCGTCGATGAGGTGCCAGTGGCCGAACTTGATGCCCTCGGCGTTGCCGAGCCGCGCCTCGGTGAACCACGACTCGCCGAGGAACATGATGAAGCGCATCAGCAGGCGCAGCGCCGTGCCGTGCAGCCGGGACCGCACGTCGGTCACGCTGATCATGTGGCCCACCTTGGTGGCGAGCGACGCTTCGCAGGCCTCGATGCTGGGATGCGTCTGCTGCACGGCCGGGGTCTCGTGCGGCGTCACCTTGTTGAAGCCGTCCAGGCGCTTGCCCGCGCGGCTCAGTCCGACCCACACGACACGCAGCACGACGGCGGCGATCACGAGGAACAGCGTCAGCAGGAGCAGCACGGCCGTGTGGGCCCGGGGCCCGGCCTGCCCCAGCGCCTCCAGGGCGAGGACATGCCGGGCGGGTTCTCCGTGCGCGAGCCAGCCCAGCAGCGCGTCCAGCACGAGGGCCTCCGCCGCCAGCAGCGCGGCCGTCACGGGCAGCAGCACCGGCGGCCCGAGGTGCGGCGGCACCACGAGCAGGGCCGCGGCCGCCAGGACCAGGGCGCCGAGCACCACCCCGGCCACGTACAGCAGCACCCCGACGCCCCAGGCCGAGAGGATGCCGATGGCGCCCCCGAAGTGCCACAGCTTGTCGAGGTAGCCCCCGGAACCCGGCAGGACCCACGGCAGCACGAGGAAGCCGAACAGCGCGACGGCGGCCACCAGGAAACCGCTCGCGATGGGGATCACCCCGGCCCGCAGCGCGGCGGTGACGGCGTACAGCACCACGAGCGAGACGATCACGTACCCGAGCGCCCAATCGGCATACCGGTCGAAGGACAGGAACACCGGCGGGCCCAGCACCGTTTTCGTTCCGACCACGAGGCTGCCGGCCGCGATGGCCGTGCTGCCGATCGTGGCGAGCACCCCCGCCAGCAACATCGCCACGAGCAGCGCGGGCAGGACCAGCTTCAGCAGGATGAGCGCCACGCGCAGGGGGGTCGACAGGTCCGTCGACCGCCAGAAGCTGCGTGGCGACGGGGTGGTCGCGAAGGCGTGGTCGGGATGCTGGACGACCCCGCGGGCCGCGTGGGCCAGTCGCTGGCTCGTGGGCGGCTCCTGCTGCCGCAGCAGCCCGGTGCGTGCCGATGCCACCGCCGTGCGCACCGCGACGAACAGCTTCGCCTCCGCGCGGATCTGAGACACCGACCGGTCGCGCACGCCGATGTAGCCGCCGTCGGCCGGGCTCAGGTGCCTGGACAGCCAGCTGCGCAGGGCCTCGGGGTCCGCCGGGAGGTCGAAGAGGCGGCAGAGCAGGTGCGTGCCCTTGCGCACGAGGGCGTCCACCACCGCGTCGGGGCCGAGGCCCGGGTCGACGGCCAGCTCCAGCAGCAGCGAGGGTCGCCCGTCGATCGGCGGCAGCACGGCGAGGCAGGCGAAGTGGACGAAACCCAGGGTTTCGCAGAGCGCCCTGCAGTCGTCGCCGAGCGGGGTGGTGCGGGTGGGGTCCAGGTCGCGAGCCACCTGGTCGGCCTGGCCGGCGGAGACCGGGGCCACGATGCAGAGCATTTGATGGCGGACCATCGGCGCCTTTCCTTGGGGCCGCGTCAGCGGACCTTGAGCCGCATGCGGCTGATGATGGGACCGTCGTAGCGCATCCGCCGCCACGCGAGGTCGGCCCACGTGAGCCGCTCCAGCGCGAGCAGCCCGGCGAGGGCCGACGTGAGGATCTCCACGACGTGGTCCTGTGCGATGCAGTGGCGCGAGCCGTGCCCGAAGACGAGGTGGTAGGGGCCGGACGGGAAGTCCGTCCGGCCGGCATGGAACGGGCAAACGGCTTTCGGGTCCCTGCCCTCCGGATCGAACATCGCGGCGGGGCTCATCAGCGTGACCCGCGCGCCTGCGGCGGTGGCCACGCGGCGGTCCCCGTCGAGCGCGTACGCGGTGTCGCGCGGCACGTCCCGCAGCAGCAGCGGGAACGGCGGCCGGAAGCGCAGCGCCTCGATCACGTGCTTGCGCACCTCGAGGCGGAAGGCCGCCGCGTCGAGTTGCCGGGCCTGGTCGTGCAGCGGGCCGTACACCTCGGGCCGCTGCAGCAGCTCCTGCATCACCAGCGCACCGGCCTGCACCGTGGCCGGGTGGCCGACCCACATCAGGCCGACCGCGGTGCGTTCGAGCAGCGTGTCGTTCGGCAGCCCCCAGGCGGTGGACAGCGCGGCGGCGTGGCGTCGCACGCGCTGGCGCAACGCGTTCGCGTGGACCTCCGCGCGCAGCTGCACGGCGCGCGATGCCAGGCCGCCGACGATCAGGTGGGCGCCGGGGTAGCGCATCTCGCGGAAGAACGCCTGCCACGCCTGGGGCGTGGCGGGGGCCTCCTCGAGGTCCACGGCGGCTCCGCGGAAGATGGGCCGCATGCCGGCCCACGCCACGTGGGTGAGGTAGTCGTCGATCAGGTCGAACGAGGGCGGCAGGTTCGTCGCCCGCGCGTGGGCCGCCTGGGCGGCACTGTCTCCGCAGGCGTCCGGCGTCGCGAGCAGGCGGGTGGCGAGTTCGCGTTCCGCCTCGTGCCGCGGGCCGCTTTCCAGGCCGATCAGGAACTCGCCCGCGACGAGGTTCGGCGCGTGCGACGTGTTCGAGTAGCTGGCCGCCCGCGTGAACACGCGGCGCGCGGCTGTGCCGCGCACGACGATGGGCAGCGTGCCCTCGAGGAACGGCGAGCGCCGGATCGCCGCGCCGGCCCAGCGCAGCAGCGCCGGCTGGTGCACGAGCGCGCTGACGACGCCGTACCCGATGCGCCGGAGAAGACCGTCATTCGCCATCGTCGCTCCCGTGGAAGTGGTCGGTGTGGGCCAGGTGGTGTTCGAGCACCGCGGTGCGCTCGAGCCCGGTCTCGCAGCGCCGCTCGAGCGCCACGATGCCGCGCGAGCGCACGAGCGACAGGGCCGCGTCGAAGTGCGCATGGGCCTCGCGCAGGTGGCCGGCGTCGGCCTCGATCTCGGCCAGGATCACGAGGGCGTCGGCCTCGTGGCCCGCCTGCTCGAAGTTCGCGGCCGCTGCCCTCGCCTGTTGCGCGGCGACCACCGCCTCGTCCAGGCGGTTCGCCCGTGCGAGCGCGATCGCGAGGTACTTGGGGAAGTAGTACGCGTTGTAGCGGCCGCCCGTGTCGGGCAGCTTGCCTTCGATGGCGTCCTCGAGCAGCGTCACGGCCTCGGCCGGCTGGCCGCACACGGCCATGCAGCCGGCGAGGATCGCGAGCACCGGCGGCAGCATGCTCGTGAGGTCGTTGGACTGGCACGAGATCAGCGTCGAGCGCAGCAGCAGCAGGGCGTCGGCGTGGCGGTCCTGGGCCATCCACACCTCGGCCTGCACGAAGTCGACCAGCACGCGCGAGAAGGCGTGGTCCTGCGACGCGAGCTCACGGTAGGCCTCGTCGCACGACGCCTGGGCCTCGTCGAGCCGGCCCATGCGCCACAGCACGTCGGCGAGGAAGGTGCGCAGGTTCACGTTCGCCACCACGGCCCAGCCCGGCATGATCTGGCGCATCCCCTGGTCGTTGCCGAACTCGCGTTCGATCTGGCGGGCGATGAAGACCACCTGGTCGTACAGGCCCAGCGCGTGATGCAGCAGCAGGCGGGCCTGCATCGCCGCCATGCGCACGCTCGGGCTGCCGGCGGTGGCGGCCGTGTCCGCGGCGCGGCTCGCCACCTCGAGGCCGTGCCGGTACGAGCCGCTGATCCACAGCACCACCGCGAGCTGCAGCAGCACGCCGGCCTGGCGGCGCGTGTCGCCGAGTTCCTGCGTGATGGCCTCGGCACGCTCGAGGTTGGTGACGATGTCGTCGGTCTGGCCGAGCGGCAGCTGCGCGCCGAGCACCTTCATGCGCAGCGAGAGTTCGCTCGCGAGGCGCCCCGTCGTGTCGTCGATGCGGCGCGAGGCGTCCAGGCCCTGCGTGAACAGGCGCAGCGCATCGCGGTAGGCGGAACAGGCGATGGCGCGGGCCATCGCCCGCAGCGCGAAGCCCGCGGCCTGGGCCCAGGCTTCGCCGTCGTAGGCGTGGTGCGCGAGCACGGCGGCCTGTTCGGCGAGCTGGTCGGCGAAGTGGCGGGCCAGTGCGTCGAATGCGGCGCGGTGCAGGGCCTTGCGCCGCGGCCGGGTCAGTGTCGCCATGACGGCGTCCTGCACGAGGGCGTGGCGGAACTCGAAGCGCTGGAAGGCCCCGGGATCGGCCGGCGGCTGCGCCACCAGCAGGCCGGACGACTGCGCGGCGGCGAGGCACAGCTCCGCCTCGTCGGCGGGCATGCCGAGCATCGCACCCACCACCGGCCCGGTGATGGGCCGCGCGACGATGGCCGCGGCCTCGAGGGCGCCCTGCGCCGCGGCGGGCAGGCGGTCGACCCGCGCGCCGATCACCGCGGCGATCGAGGCCGGCAGACGCACCTCGGCGCCGGCGGCGCCCAGGTGGTAGTCGCCGGGCGCGCCGACGAGCGTGCCGTCGTCGACGAGGGTCATGGCCATCTGCTCGAGGAAGAACGGGTTGCCGTCGGCCCGTTCGACGAGGGCGTCGACCACGGGCCCGAGCCGCGCGTCCGCGCCGAGCAGCGCGTGGGCGAGGTCCACCATGTCGCCGGACTCGAGCGGCCCGATCCAGTGTTCGCTGAACCACGGCGCGGAACCCCAGCGGTGGACGAAGTCCTGCCGGTAGGTGGCGCACAGCAGCACCCGGTGGTGTTCCACCCGGCGGGCGAGGGACTCGAGCAGGCGCAGGCTCTCGCGGTCGGCCAGGTAGATGTCGTCGATGACGATCAGCAGCGGCGCTTCGGCGGCCCGTTCGACCGCGAGGGCGACCACGGTCTCGACGATGTTGCGCAGGCGTTGCGCGGGCGGCATCGCGTCGAGGCTCGCGTCGTGCTCGCCGATGTCGAGCAGGTCGGCCGCGGCGGCCCAGTGCAGGCGCCGGTCCGCGGGCCAGCCCGCGACGATGGCCCGCACGGCGTCGCGCTGGTGCGCGGGGTCGGTGTCGGGCACGCCCATCAGCGTGTGCAGCAGCTCGGCGATGACAGCGTACGGCAGGTGGGTGGTGTAGGCGCGGCCGCACACCCAGTGGTCCCGGAAGCCGGCGTCGCGCAGCGCCTGCGCGTACTCGGAGGCCACGCGCGACTTGCCGATGCCGGCCTCGCCCCGCAGGCCGATGACCCGCAGGCGGCCGGCCCGCACCTGCCGTTCGACCTGGGCCAGCGTGTCGAGCGCGTGCTGGCGGCCCACCAAGGGCCCCAGCTGGCGGCGGCGGGCCAGCGGGTCGACGGCCGAATGCTGCGCCGTGCCACACAGCTCGAACAGCGCGATCTTGCCCACGTCGCGCAGCTCGTGGGTGCCGAGGGGCGTGTCGTCGACCTGTCCGGCCAGCAACCGGTGCGTCGCGCCGCTCAGCACGACGGTGCCGGGCCGGGCGAACTCCTGCAGGCGCTTGGCGAGGTGGATGCTCTTGCCGTCGACCCGGTCGGTGTTCGAGCCGGGGTCGCGCCACACGATGACCTCGCCCGAATTGATGCCGGCGCGGGTGACGAGCGGGCGGCCGGTGGCCGACCGCGCGGCCGCGCGCCGCTGGATCTCGGCGGCGGCGAGGCAGGCGCGCTGGGCCTGGTCCTCCTGGCCCAGCGGCGCGCCGAACACGACCAGCACGCCGTCGCCGTCGATGCGGAACACGTTGCCGCCGTAGGCCGCCACGGCGTCGCACATCAGCTGCGTGGCTTGCAGCAGGTAGTCGCGGGCTTCCTCGACGTCGAGGTGCTGGATGCTGGCGGTGGAGCCGCACACGTCGCAGAAGAGGATGGTGGCCTGCTTCCGGGATTCCGCAGGACGGACCGACGGGGGCATGGAGGGCACCGCCCCTGCCGCCAAGGCCGGCTGGCAGTGCGGACAGAATCGCTCGCTGTCGGGCCGCGGGCGGCCACATGCGGAACACATGCCCATCAGTTCCCCCTGATGTGCCCCGTTTCTGGTGCTGCCAGGGCTTTCTGAACTCTAGCAGCCGTGCCGGGTTTGTGGCCTCCGCAAACAGGGGGAGGCGTTGCGCAAGACCCACCGCCGGCAGGGTTCGGGCCGACGCCGGACAATGGACGTCACGCGGCGCACGACCGGCGCCCGCATCGCGACCTTCCCGACCCCGTGGCCTCCTCCGACCCCTCGTTCTCCCTGCGCCGCATCGCGCTCCCGGCCTTCGGGCCCTCGCTGCTGTTCGGCATCGGTGAAGGGGCCATCCTGCCCGTGATTCCGCTCACGGCCCGCGACCTGGGCGCCTCGGTGCCGGTGGCCGCCCTGGTCGTGATGCTGATCGGCATCGGCTCGATGGTGAGCAACATCCCCGCGTCGATCATCACGATGCGCCGCGGCGAACGCTGGGCCATCGTGGCCGCGGCGGTCTGGTGCGCCATCGCGATGGCGCTGTGCGGGTGGACGGACCACCTGGGCGTGTTCCTCGTCGCGAGTTTCATGATCGGCATGTCGCAGGCCGTGTTCAGCCTGGCCCGCCAGAGCTACCTCACCGAGGCCGTGCCGCCCGAGTTCCGCGCGCGGGCGCTGTCCACGCTCGGCGGGGTGATGCGCATCGGCCTGTTCATCGGCCCGTTCGTCGCGGCGGCCGCGATCCACACGTTCGGCCTCGTGGGCGCGTACGGGGTGGGCATCGTCGCGCTGGTGCTGGCGGGGCTGGTCGCCGCGCGCATCCCCGACCTCGAGGACAGCCACGCCCTGCCCGCCACCGACGCCCCGGTGGTGCAGGCGCCCACGCTGTGGTCCACGATGCGCGACCACCGCCACGTCTTCGTCACGCTGGGCATCGGCATCATGCTCGTGAGCGCGGTGCGGGCGAGCCGGCAGGCCATCATCCCGCTGTGGGCCGACCACCTCGGGCTCGAGCCGTCGGTGGCCTCGCTGATCTACGGCCTCGCGGGCGGCATCGACATGCTCGTGTTCTACCCGGCCGGCAAGGTGATGGACCTCAAGGGCCGCCGCTGGGTGGCGGTGCCGGCGATGGTCACGATGGCCGCGGCCCTGCTGGCGATGCCGTTCACGCAGGGCGCGATGACGCTGCTGATCGCCGCCGGCGTGCTCGGTTTCGGCAACGGCATCGGCTCGGGCATGGTGATGACCCTCGGCGCCGACCATTCGCCGCGGCCCGGCCGCGCGCACTTCCTCGGCGTGTGGCGGCTGATGGCCGACATCGGGTCCTCGTGCGGGCCGGCGCTGCTGTCGTTCCTGGCGGCCACGCTGTCGCTCGGCGCGGGCATCGCCGCCACGGGGCTCATTGCGCTGGCGGCGGCGGGTCAGCTGGCGTACTGGATTCCGAGGGTGGGGTCCGGCCGCCACCGCTGAGGTCCGCCTTGCCGTCGGTGAGCGTGCGCGGCGGCCGGAGGAGCGGCTCCATCTCGGGCAGGTGCGTGGGGAACGTCCGGAGGTCCGTCGGCGGGAAGGCCGGTGGCGGGGGGCGCGGCGTCTTGCCCAGCCTCATCTCGTGCACCCGGGCCATCTCCTCCTCCACGCGGTTGCGGGGCACGTCCAGCGTCAGCTTCGCTGGCGCTTCGGGGCGGGTCGCGGGCTTCTTCGCCGGCGGGGGTGGGGGTGGCGGCTGCACGAGGTCTTCGGGCCTGTACAGCGGCTCCCGTGTCGCGGGCCATGCGGGCGCCAGGAATTTTCCGTCGGGGGAGAACGCGGGGGCCGCGGGTGCGCTGTGCGTGATGGGGGGCGCGGTGTAGCGGGGCGGCGACGATCCGCCCAGCATCGACAGGACCTTGATCACGAGGAACGCGAGCAGCAGGATCAGGTACCACGGCACGGAACTGCCCGACTCGCTGGGCGCCGCGGCGGGTGAACCCCCCGTCGCCTTCACGGCGTCGCGCTCTGCCGCCGGCAGTTCCTCGAACCACTGGTGCCAGTTGCGGATGTTCTCCTGCGACGTGATGAGCCGCAGCCAGTGCGGATACCGCTGCACCAGCATGTGGACCATCGGCATCTCGTCCTTCAGCGTGCGCGTCGACGGCCGGCTGCTGTCCCGCAACCGGCGGATGGCCTTGCGCTGCACGTCGAAGTGGTAGGCCGGCTGCCGGAAGAACGTGAGCTTCTCGGTGATGGCCGCGTCGAGCAGGCCGCCCGCCTGGCCGAACATGCCGAGGCGGCGGCGCTCCTCTTCCCAATGGAAGCAGGCGCATGCGGGCCCGAAGAGGAACTCGTGGCCCGGACGCCAGCCGTCGAGGAGCAGGCAGACCACGCGCCACTCGAACCAGGTGCGGGCCTCGAGGTGGACGAGGCGATCGTCCGCCAGCGCCTGTTCCAGCGCGGCTTGCGCCGCCGCCTCGTCCTCGAAGCCGGCGGCGGCCCGTTCGGCGAAGACCGCGAACACCTGGTCGCCTGTTTCCTGGCCGGGCGGGGCCTGGGGCGCCGCGGGTTCGTCGGGGACCTCCGGAGGCGGCGGATCCGCGAGTTCGACTGGCGGTGGTGCACCGCCGTCGTCGGTGACCTCGGCGAGTTCGTCGTGCCGGGCCCGGTGCTTCACCCACACGAGCGCGGCCTCGTAGTGTTCCCGCAGCGTCTGGAAGCCGGCGGGGTCGGCCGCCGGGTCGATCTGCTTCAGCCGTTGGGCGTAGGCCCGGCGGATGGCACGTTCGTCGGCGTCCGCGTCGAGACCGAGCGCGCGGACGCTGGAGGGCACGTAGGGCATGTCCGCCGCCCTCAGGCCGGGCCGCCGTCGAGGACGCTGTGCCGGTCGAGGTGGTCGATCAGGGCCTCGAACTCACGGCGCCCCGGCGCGATGGCGCGGGGGTCCTGCGTGGCGAGCAGCTGCTCGAACTTGAGGATCTCCATGCCGAGGCGCTGCCGGTCGTCACCGCGGTACTGCTCGTAGAGCCGCTCGGCGCGGGCCATCAGCGTGCGGTTCTCCAGGCGGTCCCGGGGGTGGATCTTCAGTTCGGCCAACGAGGCGAGCAGGGTCGCGATCTCGGGCTCCGACAGCAGGCCCGGGTTGCCTTCGATCAGCAGGCTCGCCGTGTGCCCCGTCTTCCCCACGGTGGCCTCCACCTGCAGCAGGCCGTTGACGTCGTACGTGAAGCGCACGTCGACGGCGCTCTCGTGGATCGGCCCGCGCGGCAGCGGCACCTTCAGGGTGCCCAGGTGGATGTTGTCGCGCACGAGCCGTGCCTCGCCCTGGTAGATCTGCAGGTCGAGCCCGGCCTGGCCTTCGGCCAGGGGCACGTACTGCTTGACCCGGCTGATGGGCACGGGGCTGTTGCGTTCGATGACCGGGTCGAAGTGGCCCTGCGACACGTTGGCGGGCCCCAGCCGCATGCCCACTTCCACGCCGAGCGAGTACGGCGACACGTCGGTCATCACGACCTCGTTCAGCGCGGCGTCGCGGGCCAGCAGGCCGGCCTGCACGGCCGCGCCCAGCGCCACCACCTCGTCGGGGTTGAGGTCCACGGCGGGGAAGCGGCCGAACATCATCGTCACGAGGCGGCGCACGATGGGCATGCGGGTCGCACCGCCCGCGAGCACCACGTTGTCGAGCTCGCTGCTGCGCAGGTTGGCGTCGCGCAGCGCGCGTTCGATGGGCGCGCGCAGGCGCTTGAGCAACGGCGCGCAGGCCTGTTCCAGCAGCGCGTCGTCGAGCTCCAGCACGTGCTCGGCCTGGTCGTGCCCGACCCGCATCGCGGCCTTCGGTGACGAGCTGAGTTCGCGTTTCGCGGTCTCGGCCGACGCGCGCACGCGCTGCATGAAGCGCTCGTCCTTGCGCAGCTTCTCGGGCAGCGACAGGCGTTCGAAGAACAGGTCGACCAGGCGCGTGACGAAGTCCTCGCCGCCGAGGAAGTTGTCGCCCGCGGACGCCCGCACCTCCATCACGCCCTCGAACAGCTCGAGGATGGACACGTCGAACGTGCCGCCGCCGAGGTCGAAGACGAGGAAGCGCGCTTCCTCGCCGCGCAGGTGCATGCCGTAGGCGAGCGCCGCCGCGGTGGGTTCGTTCAGCAGCCGGTCCACCTTGAGGCCGGCCAGCTGGCCGGCGGCGCGCGTGGCCTTGCGCTGCGCGTCGGAGAAGTAGGCCGGCACCGTGATGACCGCTTCGGTCACCGGTTCACCGAGCGCCGCCTCGGCATCGGCTTTCAGCGACTTGAGGATCAGCGCGGAGAGCTCCTCCGGACGGAAGTCGCGCTTGCCCAGGCGCAGCGTCTTGTTGCTGCCCATGTGCCGCTTGAAGAGCGCCGCGCTGCGGTCCGGATGCGTCTGCAACCGCTCGCGCGCGGCCTTGCCGACCAGCACCGTGCCGTCGTCGTCGAGGCTCACGCAGGACGGCGTGAGCGCGTCGCCCAGACCGTTGCGGATCAGCTCCGACTGCCCGTCTTTCCAGACCGCCACCAGGCTGTTGGTGGTTCCCAGGTCGATCCCGATGATCACGAGGCCCTCCCCCCGTCATTTTTGTTGGGAGGCATCCTACCGTGCACGGTCGTCCGGAGGATGACCCGCCGTGGCGAAGCGTGATGCAGGTCGCGGAGGAGGCGGATTGAAAGCAGAAAGCAGAAAGCAGAAAGCCTCCGTCGTTGCCGACGGAGGCTTCGCTTCTTCAGAAGAAGTGGTGGGCCCTGAGTGACTCGAACACTCGACCTACGGATTAAGAGTCCGCTGCTCTACCAACTGAGCTAAGAGCCCCGAATTCTTTTCCGGGAGATGGCGCGTCCGGCTGGGATCGAACCAGCAACCCCTGCCTTCGGAGGGCAGTACTCTATCCATTGAGCTACGGACGCGAAGACGGCGATTCTAACAGTGCGCGGCACGCTTTCCCAAGGCGGCGGTTGGCCGCCATATAATCCGAGGTTACGCACCCCGCGCAAGGTTATCCCCCGCAGTCGAGGAATCCATGGCCGAAGTCCACATGACATCTGATCACGACGCCCCGCACGAAGGGCCCATCAAGACGCCGAAGCAGCTCATCTGGGCCGTGGTATTCGCCTTCCTCGTGCCGATCATCGGCATCATCCTGCTGGCCAACTACGTGGCCGCCGAGAACAAGCCCGCCGCGGGCAGCGACGGCATGTCGGCCGAAGCCATCGCGAAGCGCATCGCCCCGGTGGCCGGCGCGCCCGAGGTGAAGGACGCTTCCGACCTCTCCACGCTGAAGACCGGGGAGCAGGTCTTCACGGCCCAGTGCGCCGCCTGCCACGCCACCGGCGCGGCCGGTGCGCCGAAGATCGGCGACGCCGCGGCCTGGGGCCCGCGCCTCGCGCAAGGCTTCGACGGTCTGCTGCACAGCGCCCTCAAGGGCAAGGGCGCCATGTCGCCGCAAGGTGGCGGCGACTTCAGCGACTTCGAGATCGCCCGCGCCGTGGTTCACCTGGCGAATCAGGGTGGTGGCAAGTTCGCCGAGCCGAAGGCGCCGGTGGCTGCCGATGCCGCTTCGGCGGCGGCGTCCGCGGCGCAGTAAGCGCGCGGTTCGTCACCAGGAAGACCGGCCCCGTGAGGGCCGGTTTTTTTATGCGCGTCTATCGCACCCGTTCGCTTTGCTCCGCCTGCGGACTCAGCGTGTGCCCGAACCGTTCGGCCAGTGCGGCGACGGTGGAGGTCTCGGGCGACCAGTGCCCCTGCTCCACCGCGTCGGCGGCCGTTTCCATGTCGAGCGTGTGCACGATGCCGAGGCCGATGTCGGTGGCGACGAACAGGCGGTCGTGTTCGTCGAGCCACGCACCTTCGTACACCGCATCGCGGCCGGCATGGCTGCGCAGCGTGGGCGCGCGGCCCGGCACGGCGTGCAGCCGCCAGACGTGGGGCGCGGCCTCGAGTTCGACGTAGACGCGCTGCGGGCCGTTCTGGAAGAACCAGGCACCGGCCTCGTCGGCCTCGTAGTTGCGTTCGATGAATTCGCGCAGCTTGTCGTGGACGATGCGGCTGCCCTTGACCCGTGGGAACGGGCCGGCGGCCTGGATGCGGTCGTCACGCATGTACCAGTCGCCGCGCGCGTCCAGCGCGAGCCAGCCGTAGCAGTCGGGGACGTTGGGCCACTTCTTCAGGGCTGCCTTGACGATGTCGTCCATCACGAAACTCCTGGTGGGGGGACGGAGGGATCATTCTGGCCCGCGGACGCGGCCACCGCCACATGGCCGGACAACCACCCCATCACCTGCTCCGGCAAGGTCAGCACGTGGCCCGGCCAGCGGCCGCGCGGGAAGCCGACGTGGCCGCCATGTTTCGGCTGCCAGAGCGTGACGAACGCGCCCACCTCGCCACGCTGCGGCAGCGAATGCCCCGGCACGAACGGGTCGTTGAGCGCGTTGACCACGAGCGCCGGCACGCGGATGCGGTGCAGGTGCGGCTTGGCCGAGCCCCGCGCCCAGTAGTCCTCGGTGTTGCGGAAGCCGTGCAGCGGCGCGGTGAAGACGTTGTCGAACTGGTAGAGGTCGCGCACCTGGCGCAGCGTGCGCACGTCCAGCAGCTTCGGGAACTGCGCGGCCTTGCGCAGCGCCTTCGGCAGCATCGTCTTCAGGAACATGCGCGTGTAGATCTGGCGGTTCACGCCGCGGCCGATGGCCGCGCCGCCGGCGGCGAGGTCGAGCGGGGCCGAGATGCCGGCCACGGCCGACACGTTGCGCGAGGCTTCCGTTCCCGCCTCCTCCGTCCAGCGCAGCAGCGCGTTGCCACCGAGCGAGACGCCCACCGCGACGATCGGGCCGGCGTGTTCGGCACGCATGCGGTCGAGGATCCAGCCGATCTCCTCGTAGTCACCCGAGTGGTAAGCCCGCGGCGCGAGGTTCATCTCGCCCGAGCAGCCACGGAAGTGCGGCACGGCGAAGCGCCAGCCGTTCTCGCGCGACCAGTTCGCGAAGGCCTGGGCGTAGTGGCTGGCCGACGAACCTTCCAGGCCGTGGAACAGCACGAGCAGCGGCCGCGCGATGGGCGGGGTGCCGGGTGAGACGCCGGGCAACTCCTGGCGGTCGACGTCGATGAAGTCGCCGTCGGGCGTGGTCCAGCGTTCACGCTGGAAGACGGGGCGCGGCCCCTGGTAGCGCGTGGAGAACAGCGCCGGCCAGATGGTCTGCAGGTGCCCCCCGAGCTCCCCGTCGCCGGCGAGCCACGCGGGTGAGCGGTAGTTGTCCACGGGAGCCTCTCAGTGCAGGACGGAGGGCGCCTCGCCGATCTCGGGCAGTTCCGTTTCGGTGCCCGGACTGGCGTGGTGGGCGGCGAGCCGCCAGCCCAGGTCCGTCTTGACGTACACGTTGGTGGCGATCACCCAGCCCACTTGCGGGCCGTCCTCGGTCAGCAGCTGGATGCGCTCGAGCACGCTGTGGATCGCGCTCATCGGGCCCTGCTGGCGGCGCACCTTCTCCGGATGGGCGTCGACCACGCCGTTCGAGAACATGGCCTCGAACGCGGCGCGGATGGCCGCGTGGCCGATGACCCGCGGACCGCCCGGGTGCACGCACGTGATGTCGTCGTCGTCGCACCACACGGCCATCAGCCGCTCGATGTCGCCGCGTTGCAGCGCGTCGTAGAACTGGTGCTCGATGTCGTCGGGCGAGGCGAGCAGCGCGGCGTCGGGGGGTTTGGGGCGGGCCATGATGTCCTAGTGGAAGACGACGGTCTTCTGGCCGTTGAGCAGCACGCGGTGCTCGACGTGCCAGCGCACGGCGCGGGCGAGCACCATGCACTCGACGTCGCGGCCCACCGCGGTGATGTCCTGCGCGCTCAGCGCGTGGTTCACGCGCGCCACGTCCTGTTCGATGATGGGGCCTTCGTCGAGGTCGGGCGTCACGTAGTGCGCGGTGGCCCCGATCAGCTTGACGCCGCGGTCGTGGGCCTGGAAGTACGGCTTCGCGCCCTTGAAGCTCGGCAGGAAGCTGTGGTGGATGTTGATGGCCCGCCCGCGCAGGAAGCCGCAGAACTCGGGGCTCAGGATCTGCATGTAGCGTGCGAGCACCACCAGGTCCACCTCGTGCTGCGTCACCAGCGTCTCGACCTCGCGTTCCTGCATGCGCTTGGCCTCGGGCGAGGCGCCCGCGGCGAGCGGGAAGTGGTGGAACGGGATGCCGTAGCGGTCGGCCAGTTCGGCGAACGTCGGGTGGTTCGAGACGATGGCGGGGATGTCCACCTCGAGCTGGCCCGAGTGCCAGCGGTACAGCAGGTCGTTGAGGCAGTGCCCGTGCTGGCTCACCATCAGCAGCAGGCGCGGGCGGCGCGCCACGCTGTGGAACTGGGCGTTGAGGCCGAACTGCTCGCGCACGCTGGTGAACAGCGAGTCGAGCGTGGCGGCGTTGGCGAGGTGGGCCGGCGCCTCGAAGTGCACGCGCATGAAGAACAGGCCGGTGGCGGCGCCGTCGTCCCCGGTGGGGAGGTCGCCGAACTGCTGCGAGTCGAGGATGTTGCAGCCGGCCTGGTACAGCAGGCCCGACACGGCGTAGACGATGCCTTTGGCATCGCGACAGGACAGCGTGAGGATGAATTCTTGCGCGCGGGACATGGTGGCTCTCGAAGGAAGCCGCCATTGTACGAAGGGGGCCGGGTCCGGCGCCGGCGGGATGCCTCTCAAGGCGAACTCTAGCCGGCCAGTGTGTCTTCCAGTGCCGCTTCGACGCGTTGCGGCGACATCTCGGTGAGGCACCGCGTGTGCCCGAAGCGGCAGGTGCGCTCGAAGCAGGGGGCGCAGTCGAGCTGCAGTTCTTCCTTCAGCCACAGCACCCGCGCGCGCGGGTTCAGCGGCGGCGTGTGTTCGGGGCTGGTGGAGCCGAACGCGGCCACCTGGGGAATGCCGAAGGCGGCGGCCACGTGCATCAGGCCCGAGTCGTTGCTGACCACGCCGCGGGCGGCGGCGATCAGGGCCATCGCGTCGATCAGCCTGGTCTTGCCGGCCAGCACCTGGCAGGCGCCCGGAGCGGCCCTCGCGATCTCCTCGCACAGCGCGCCTTCCTTGCCGGACCCGAGCAGGATCACGGGCTGGCCGTGGCGGGCATGGAGCGAGCGGGCGAGTTCGGCGTAGTGGCTGGCGGGCCAGCACTTGGCCGGGCCGTATTCGGCGCCGGGAGCGAAGGCGAAGTAGGCGCGCGGTGACAGCCCGACCGCGGCGGTGACCGTGGCGAGCCGGGCTTCATCGAAGGAGAGTTTCGGCCGTTCGGCCTCGGCCGGCGGGCTGCCGGCCAGGCCGCTGTAGAACGCGACCATGGGCGGGCGTCCGCCCGGGTTCGGGAAGCGCTGGTTCAGCAGCACCGGCCGGCCCTCCCCCTGGTAGCCCACGCGGCGCGGGATGCCGGCGAACCAGGGAATCAAGGCCGACTTGATGGAGTTGGGCAGCACGTAGGCCGTGTCGAACCGGCCGCGCAGCGTGGCGGCCACCTGGCGGCGGCCCGACCAGTCGAGCCGGCCGTGTGCGAACGGCAGCTCGACGACCTCGTCCACCTGCGGCATCGCGTGGTAGACGGGGGCGACCCACGGCAGCGCTGCCACCGTGAGGCGTTCGCCACGCGCCGCGAGGCGGGCGCACAGCGGCTCGGACATCACCGCGTCGCCGATCCACTGCGGCGCGATGATCAGCGAGCGGGTCATCTCAGTGGTGGCCGTGGACGACTTCGCCCGCCTTCAGGCGGTACACCGTGCTGCAGTACGGGCACTTGCCCTCGCCGGCCGTGACCACGTCGATGTAGACCTTGGGGTGGGTGCTCCACAGGGTCATCTTCGGGTTCGGGCAGGCGACCACGCCCGGGCCCATCAGGTCGGACGCGACCAGTTCGACGGGCGGCTGGTTGGCGGTGGGGTTCTTGCTCATGGCGATCAGACCTTGGACAGCCACTCGCCGTACTTGGCGTTGCGGCCGTTGACGATGTCGAAGAAGGCGCTCTGGATCTTCTCGGTGATGGGGCCGCGCGAGCCGATGCCGATCTCGATGCGGTCGAGTTCGCGGATGGGCGTCACTTCGGCGGCGGTGCCGGTGAAGAACGCTTCGTCGGCGATGTAGACCTCGTCGCGGGTGATGCGCTTTTCCACGAGCTTCAGGCCCAGGTCGGCGCAGATCGCGAGGATGGTGTTGCGGGTGATGCCGTTGAGGGCGCCGGCCGACAGGTCGGGCGTGTAGACCACGCCGTTCTTGATGATGAAGATGTTCTCGCCCGCGCCTTCGCTCACGAAGCCGGCGGAGTCGAGCAGCAGCGCTTCGTCGTAGCCGTCCTCGGTGGCTTCCATGTTCGCGAGGATGGAGTTCGAGTAGTTGCTGACGGCCTTCGCCTGCGTCATCGTGATGTTGACGTGGTGGCGGGTGTAGCTGCTCGTCTTCACGCGGATGCCGCGCTTGAGGCCTTCCTCGCCGAGGTACGCGCCCCAGGCCCAGGCCGCCACCATCAGGTGGATCTTGTTGCCCTTGGGCGACACGCCCAGCTTCTCGTCACCGATCCAGACCAGCGGGCGGAGGTAGCAGCTCTCGAGCTTGTTCTCGCGCACCACGTCGAGCTGGGCCTGCATGACCTGCTCCAGCGTGAAGGGGATCTTCATGCGCAGGATCTTGGCGCTGTTGAAGAGGCGTTCGGTGTGCTCGCGCAGGCGGAAGATCGCCGTGCCGTTCACCGTGTTGTACGCCCGGACGCCTTCGAAGGCGCCGCAGCCGTAGTGCAGGGTGTGGGTGAGCACATGGATCTTGGCGTCGCGCCAGTCGACCAGTTGCCCGTCCATCCAGATTTTTCCGTCGCGATCGGCCATCGACATGGCAAGGCTCCTGAGATTCGGGTGAAACAAGAAAACCCGTGATTTTACGGACTTGCGGCGCTTCCGCCCGAATCTTCGTTTCCGCCCGACGATTCTGGTCGAGTCAGATGCCACGATTGCAGCTTCCCGCCGGGGAGCGTGACGGTCACGGTGACACCGCCCTGGTCGTGCCATTCCCAGGTGTCGGGAAGGTCGGGGCGCTCCTTGCCGAGGCTCTTCGTGACCTGCAGGATGTCCATCATGGTCATGCCGGGCTTGAGCTTCGCGTTGAGCATGACGCCGCTCGGCACGAGCCCGACCGGCGCCCGGCCGGCGTTCTGCATCACCCGCAGGGTGCGGTTGAACTGCAGCAGCAGCCAGAACACCACCACCGTGGCGGCCATGGCGACACCGGGCCAGCCGTACACGCGCCACCCGAAGGCCACGAAGATCGCGGCGAGGATCCAACCGACGTAACGATTCATGGGGCCGATGTTAGGGCCCGCCGGGCGCGCCGGACGTACGGGATGCCCGCAGCCAGGATCAGCGGGGCAGCTTGCGGACGAACTGGATGGGCTGTTCGCCGGCGCCCTTCTTCGGCACGCCCGGGGGTGTGCCTGCATCGCAGCCGTCGCACCCGCAGCCCGGGGCCGACTTCGACAGCCGCTGGAACCGCGCGCGCAGGGCGGACGGCAGCGGGCCGCCGGCCAGCCGCGCCGCCGTGGCGCGGCGCCAGGACGCGGGCATCAGGACCCAGGCCGCATACACCGCGCACGCGGCGACGATCAATCCGACGAGGAGGTCCTGCATGTCCGTTCCTTCCAGGAGGGGGCGCCGGCCGCTAGGCCGTGAGCCACAGCGTGACGTGGTACGTCACGAACGAGGCCAGGTAGGCCAGGCCGAAGAGGTAGCCCGCCATGATGAGCGGGTACCTCCAGGAGTTGGTTTCACGCCGCACCACGGCGAGGGTGGCGAGGCACTGCGGCGCGAAGACGAACCAGGCGATCAGCGAGAAGGCGGTGGCGAGCGACCAGGTCTTCTGGATCACCTCGTGCAGCGACTGCGTCACCGCTTCCTCGTCGCCCGACAGTGCGTACACCGTGCCGAGCGCGCCCACCGCCACCTCGCGGGCCGCGAGGCCCGGCACGAGGGCGATGGAGATCTGCCAGTTGAAGCCGATGGGCTTGAACACCGTCTCGAGGCCGCGGCCCAGCTGGCCGGCGTAGCTGTACTCGATGGGCGGTTCGGTGGCGCCTTCGGGCGGGGCCGGGTAGTTCGACAGGAACCACAGCAGCACGATCAGCGCGAAGATGATGCTGCCCACGCGGCGCAGGAAGATGGTGGCGCGTTCCCAGAGGCCGATCACCAGGTTGCGCAGGTTGGGCCAGCGGTACGGCGGCAGCTCGAGCATCAGCGGCTGGTAGTTGGCACTCTTGCGGAAGCGCTTGAGCACCCAGGCGACGGCCATGGCCGACACCACGCCGGCCACGTACAGGCCGAACAGCGTGAGGCCCTGCAGGTTGAAGATGCCCACGTCGCGCACGGGCACGAACGAGGCGATCAGCAGCGCGTACACCGGCAGCCGCGCCGAGCACGTCATCAGCGGCGCGATCATGATGGTGGCGAGGCGGTCGCGCCAGTTCGGGATGGTGCGGGCGGCCATGATGCCGGGGATGGCGCACGCGAAGCTCGACAGCAGCGGGATGAACGCGCGGCCGGAGAGGCCCACCTTGCCCATCAGCGTGTCGAGCAGGAACGCGGCACGTGGCAGGTAGCCCGAGTCTTCCAGCACGAGGATGAACAGGAAGAGGATCAGGATCTGCGGGAGGAACACCAGCACCCCGCCCG
The DNA here is from genome assembly GCF_002116905.1 of Piscinibacter gummiphilus. NCBI lineage: Bacteria > Pseudomonadati > Pseudomonadota > Betaproteobacteria > Burkholderiales > Sphaerotilaceae > Rhizobacter > Rhizobacter gummiphilus. The sequence continues at coordinate 6,188,269 of NZ_CP015118.1, read as the reverse complement.
CGCCGGCGATGATGCCGTCGACGATCAGGCTGCGCAGCGGGCCTTCGGCCATCAGGTGGGTGACCTGGTCGCCCAGCCACTTCATGCTGCCCTCGATGGCGTCCATCGGGACCGCGGCCCAGCTGAACACCGCCTGGAACATCAGGAACAGCAGCACGGCCAGCAGCGCGATGCCCCACACCGGGTGCATCACGACGGCGTCGATGCGGTGGTTGAAGCGCTTGAACTGGCGGGCGCCCGGCGCCACGAGCGCGAGCAGTCGGCGCACCTCGGGCTGCAGGTCGGCGTACGAGCCGGGCTGGTCGGCCGCGGTGGGCGTGGGCCAGGAGGCCTGCTGCTCGAGCTGGCTCAGCAGCGCGGCGTGGCCGTGGCTCTGCACCGCCACCGTCTCGACCACGGGCACGCCCAGTTCGGCCGACAGGCGGGCGACGTCGATGGCGAGGCCGCGCTTGCGGGCCACGTCCATCATGTTGATGGAGACGATCATGGGCCGGCCGAGGCGCTTCAGCTCGAGCACCAGGCGCAGGTTCATCGGCAGGTTGGTGGCGTCCACCACCGCGACGATGGCATCGGGCGCGGGTTCGCCGGGGCGCTGGCCCATGACGATGTCGCGGGTGATCTGCTCGTCGGGCGTGGCCGGCGTGAGGCTGTAGGCGCCCGGCAGGTCGACGACCGAGACGGTGCGGCCGTTCGGCAGCTTCGTGGTGCCGACCTTGCGCTCGACGGTCACGCCGGCGTAGTTGGCGACCTTCTGGCGCGCGCCGGTCAGCAGGTTGAACAGCGCGGTCTTGCCGCAATTGGGGTTGCCGACGAGGGCGACGCGCAGCGGGGTGTGGAGGGTTTCGGTCGTCATGGCACCGACACCTCCACGCATTGGGCCTCGACGAGCCGCAGCGCGAACAGCGTTTCACCCACCTGCACCGCGAGCGGCTCGCGGCCGCCCGGGCCGCGGCGCAGCAGCTGCACCTGTTCGCCGGGCAGGAAACCCAGTTCGCCGAGGCGGTTCAGGGTGGAGGCATCGACACCCTGCGTGGTGCCGGCGTTGACGGCGACCACGGTGCCGCTGGCACCGTTGGGCAGGTCGGAAAGGCGGGGAGAAGGCATGACGGGACTGGAGGTTCGGCGTGACGCCGGTTGTGAATGATAACAACTCGCATCTCGTCCGACACGTTTCCGGTCATCCGGGTTCCCTTCCCCGGCGCCGGTCACGTCAAAGTTCGCGCACCCGGTCCACCGCCTCCTCGATCCGCTCCACCGGGTAGATGGTCAGGCCCTCGATGGGCTTCTTGGGCACGTTGGCCTTCGGCACCACCGCGACGCTGAAGCCGAGCTTGGCGGCTTCCTTCAGGCGCTCCTGGCCGCGGGGGGCCGGCCGCACCTCCCCGGCCAGGCCCACCTCGCCGAAGGCGAAGAACCCCCGGGGCAGCGGCTTGCCGCGCAGGCTGCTCTGGATGGACAGCATCACGGCGAGGTCGCCCGCCGGTTCGCTGATGCGCACGCCGCCCACCGCATTGACGAACACGTCCTGGTCCATGCAGGCGATGCCGGCGTGGCGGTGCATCACGGCCAGCATCATCGCGAGCCGGTCGCGGTCGAGGCCCACGCTCAGGCGCCGGGGGCTGGGGCCGCCGCTGTCGACCAGGGCCTGCACCTCCACGAGCATGGGCCGGGTGCCCTCGAGCGTGACGAGCACGCAGGCGCCCGGGACGGGGTCGCCATGGGTGGACAGGAAGATGGCGCTCGGGTTGGCCACGCCCTTCAAGCCCTTCTCGGTCATCGCGAACACGCCGATCTCGTTGACCGCGCCGAAGCGGTTCTTGATGGCGCGCACGAGGCGGAAGCTGGAATGGGTGTCGCCCTCGAAATAGAGCACGGTGTCGACGATGTGCTCCAGCACGCGGGGGCCGGCCAGCGCCCCTTCCTTGGTGACGTGGCCCACGAGGATGATGGCCGTGCCCGAACTCTTCGCGATGCGCGTGAGCTGGGCCGCGCATTCGCGCACCTGGGCCACCGAGCCGGGGGCGGAGGTGAGCTGGTCGCTGTACATCGTCTGGATGGAGTCGATCACGCACACGGCGGGCTGCTCGGCCGCGATGGTGGCGGAGATCTTCTCCAGCTGGATCTCGGCGATGACCCGCACCTGCGAGCCGTCGAGCCCGAGGCGGCGCGAGCGCAGCGCCACCTGGGCGCCCGATTCCTCGCCCGTGACGTACAGCGTGCGCACCGTCTTCGAGAGGGTGTCGAGCGCCTGCAGCAGCAGCGTGGACTTGCCGATGCCGGGATCGCCGCCGATCAGCACCACGCCGCCCGCCACGATGCCGCCGCCCAGCACGCGGTCGAGTTCGTCGATGCCGGTGGGCTGGCGGTCGACGTCGGTGGCCTCGATCTCGGAGAGCGTGGTGACCGGCTGCGCCGCGGCGAGCGACTGGTAGCGGTGTTTCGAGGGGGATTCGGCGACCGACTCGGTCAGCGTGTTCCAGGCGCCGCAGCCGGGGCACTTGCCGAGCCACTTGGGGCTCGTGGCACCGCAGTCGGTGCAGGTGTAGATCGATTTGTCCTTGGCCATCCGGGCATTGTCGCCGCCGCCGTCACTCCCTCACCTTGCCGCGGCCCGCTTTCACCTGGGACCGCTGGCTCTTGCCTTCGAGGCGTCGCTGTTTCGAGCCGTAGGTGGGCTTCGTCGCCCGCCGCACGCGCGGCACCTTCTCGACACTGGCCACCAGTTCGGTGAGCCGGGCCAGGGCGTCCTGCTTGTTCATGTCCTGGCTGCGGGACGTCTGTGCCTTGATGACCACCACGCCGTCGGCGGTGATGCGCTGGTCGTTGAGGGCGAGCAGGCGTTCCTTCACGGGTTCGGGCAGCGAGGACGCCCGGATGTCGAAGCGCAGGTGCACCGCACTCGAGACCTTGTTGACGTTCTGCCCGCCCGCCCCCTGTGCCCGGATGGCGGTGAACTCCACCTCGGCCGGGTCGATGGCGATCACGGCACCGCGCTCACCGGCACCCGGGGCGCCACGGCGCACATCAGCTCGTAGCCCACGGTGCCGGCGGGGTGGGCCACCTCGTCGATGGGCAGCACCACGCCGCCGGGGCCGCGGCCCCACAGCGTGACTTCCGAGCCGGGGCCGACGTCGGGCAGGCCCGTCAGGTCGACGGTGACCATGTCCATCGACACCCGCCCGGCCAGGCGCGTGCGCCGGCCGTCGACCAGCACCGGGGTGCCGGCGGGGGCCGAGCGCGGGTAGCCGTCGGCATAGCCGCAGGCGGCCACGCCGATGCGCATCGGGGTGTCGGCGACGAACGCGCCGCCGTAGCCCACCGCGTCGCCCGGTTTCAGGTCCTGGGTGGCGATCAGGCGGGTGCGCAGGGTCATCGTGGGCTGGAGGTCCCAGTGGGCGATGCCGTGCTCGGGGTGGTCGGGCGAGGCGCCGTACAACATGATGCCGGGGCGCACCCAGTCGCCGCGCACGTTCGGGCGCGCGGGCGACTCGCGCAGCGTGGCTGCGCTGTTGCACAGCGACCGTTCGCCGGGCAGGTCGTGGGTGGCGGCCTCGAAGGCGGCCACCTGGTGGTCCACCCCGCGCGGGCCGTCGGCCTCGGCGAAGTGGGTCATCAGCGAGATCTCGTCCACCTGCGTCAGGCCCGACAGCCGCAGCCAGGCCGAGCGGAAGGCTGCCGGCGTGAAGCCGAGGCGGTTCAGGCCGGTGTTCATCTTCAGGAACACGTGGTGCGGCCAGGTGGTCTTGTGGAGGGCCAGCCAGTCGATCTGGGCCTCGTGGTGCACCACGTGCCACAGGTTCAGGCGGGAGCAGGCCTCCAGGTCCCGGGCGTCGAAGCAGCCTTCGAGCAGCAGGATGGGGCCGCGCCAGCCGAGCCTGCGGAGCTGTTCGGCCTCGGCGATGTCGAGCAGCGCGAAGCCGTCGGCACCGCGCAGACCCTCGAAGGCATGGGCGATGCGGTGGCCGTAGGCGTCGGCCTTCACGACGGCCCAGACCTTCGCGTCGGGCGCCATCCGACGGGCCCGGACCAGGTTGTGCGCCAGGGCGTCGGTGTGGATCAGCGCTTCGATGGGACGGGGCATGCGGTCGATTCTGCCAGCGCTGTCGCCGTCCCGCGTGGGTGGGCCGCGGGATGCCCGTGCTATAACGCCGCCGCAGGGGGACCAGGACCCGCGGACCGGCCGCCGCATGACAATCGACCGGAACACCCGGCAGCCTTCGAGGCGAATCAGCACGAGCGAATGAAAAAAGGTTTCTACACCATCATGTCGGCGCAGTTCTTCAGCTCGCTGGCGGATCAGGCGTTGCTGGTCGCCGCGATCGAACTGCTGAAGACCACCGGGGCGCCGGCCTGGATGACGCCCGCCCTCGGCCCCATGTTCGCGCTCTTCTACGTGATCCTCGCCCCGTTCGTCGGCGCGTTCGCGGACGCGATACCGAAGGGCAAGGTGATGTTCTATTCGAACCTCGTGAAGCTCGTCGGCTGCGGGATGATGCTGGTCGGGGTTCACCCGCTGCTCGCCTACACCGTGGTGGGGCTGGGCGCGGCGGCCTACTCGCCGGCCAAGTACGGCATCCTCACCGAACTGTTGCCCAACTCGCAGCTCGTGAAGGCCAACGGCTGGATCGAGGGCCTGACCATCGGCTCGATCATCCTCGGGCTCCTGCTCGGCGGCCAGCTCGTGGGCGTGCGGCTCTCCACCTTCCTGCTGGGCCTCGACCTGCCGCTGATCAACACCGGCATCGACACCGCACCCGAGGCGGCCATCGCCACGCTGATCGCCATCTACATCCTCGCGGCCATCCTGAACCTCTACATCCCGCGCACCGACGCGCCGCTGCAGCCGCTGGCGCACGGCCCGGTGGGTCTGGTGCGCGACTTCGCCGCCTGCAACGCGCGCCTGTGGAGCGACAAGCTGGGCCAGATTTCCCTGGCCACCACCACGCTGTTCTGGGGTGTCGCCGGCAACCTGCGCATCATCGTGTTCTCGTGGGCCGCGGCCGCGCTCGGCTACAACACCACCCAGGCCTCGTTGCTGGTGGGGGTGGTGGTGGTGGGCACGGCGCTCGGGGCCGTGGTGGCCTCCGTGAAGATGCGGCTCGACCAGGCCACGTCCACGATCCCGCTGGGCATCGGCATGGGCCTGCTGGTGATCGCGCTGAACTTCATCGACGGCCCGTGGGTGGCCGCGCCGTTCCTGATCCTGCTGGGCGGGCTGGGCGGCTTCCTCGTGGTGCCCATGAACGCGCTGCTGCAGCACCGCGGGCACAACCTGATGGGCGCCGGGCGTTCCATCGCGGTGCAGAACTTCAACGAACAGGCCTGCATCCTGGCGCTGGGCGCGTTCTATGCCGGCATGACGAAGTTCGGGCTCTCGGCCTTCGTCGCCATCACGGTGTTCGGGCTCGTGGTGGCCGGCATCATGTGGGTCATCGGGCGGTGGCACAAGCGGAACACGGTCGTGCACCGCGATGAAGTCGAGCACCTCCTGGCGCTCGCCCGCAGCGACAAGCACTGAATTGCCGTCGTCCCGGCGAACGCCGGGACCCACCGCAACTCACTGCAACGTCCGGCTCGCCGGCGCCACCAGTGCCTCCTCCGGCGGCGCCAGGTTCAGCGGGGCCGCGTCCAGCGTGCAGGTGGACATCACGGCCCAGCGCTCGTGCAGCTGCCACAGCACGCAGCGGCAGTCGGGCGACAGCTGCGGGTGTTCGGCCAGCATCGCGAGGTTGCGGGTGATCTTCTCGCCCATGCCGATGCGGTGAGCCGGGTTGGCCTCGGCCTGGAGGAACTGGCTGTAGCCGGTCATCAGGGCGAGGGTGCCGGCGAGCATGGCTTCGACCTGCGGCATGTGGTGTTCTTCGGTCAGGGCGTCCATGGACGGCTCCAGGCGACGTTGCGGAGAACCCATTCTCATGCAAATGCGAGTCATTCGCAATTGGCGACCTGCGCGCCGGGGATTTCAGGCCGCGGTGGCCGACGACGGGTCCAGCGCGCGCAGGGCCCCGTCGAGGTCTTCTTCCATCAGCGGCTTGGCGAGGTAGACGTCGCAGCCGGCCAGTTCGCCGCGCACGCGGTCGCTCGAACTCGACAGCCCGGTGACCATCACGACCTTCGGCACGTCGTGGCCCGCCGGCAGGCGCCCCTGCTTGATGCGCTGGCACAGCGCCAGGCCGTCCATCGAGGCGCGGGGGCCGAGCGCCACGTCGAGGAACACCATCGTGAACGGCTGGGCGCCCAGCCTCTCCAGGGCCTCTTCCGGCGTGTGCGCCACGTGCACCCGGTAGCCGCGCCGCTGCAGGCGCACCTGCATGAAACGCAGCGCGACGCGGCTGTCGTCGACGACCAGCACGTCCTTGCCCTGGCGCGAGGTGTCGGCCGTGCCCAGCAGGCCGGGTTCGGAGGCGACCCAGTCGGGGGGGCCGCCATTCACGTCGAGGTGGGCCAGGCGCTGCTCGAGCAGCGCGTCGAGTTCGCGCACGATGTGCGTGGGGGCGATGGGGCGCTGCAGGCGCGCCGCGGCGTCGGGCGGGACCTGGGCGCCGATCAGCACGGCGTCGCGCAGGCGGCCCGCGTCGCGCACGGCGGCCACCGTGGGGGCGTGGTCGGCGTTGACGACGACGAAGTCGGCGGTGTCGAGCGAGCCCGTTTCCTCGTAGGCGGGTGTGCGGGCCTCGGCGAGGCGGAAGAACGAGGCGAGCGCACTGTGCTCGAAGTCGCTGAACCCCAGCAACGCGACGGTGTAGCGCAGGGGGATGCGCTCGGTCATGGCAGCTCTCCGGCGGGCGAGACCGTCATGTTCGGCGGGAAGCCCGGGCCGCGTCAAGCTACGATCCGGCCCTGCCCCCCACTTTCCTGAAGGATTGCGCATGGCTTCGGCTTCCACCTCGGCGTTCGACTTCCAGGCCACCACGATCGGCGGACAGCCGGTCGCCCTCGCCGACCACCGCGGCAAGGTGCTGCTCGTGGTCAACACCGCCAGCGCCTGCGGCTTCACGCCGCAGTTCGAGGGGCTCGAGAAGCTGTGGTCGCAGTACCGCGATCAGGGCCTCGTCGTGGTGGGGTTCCCGAGCAACCAGTTCGGCCACCAGGACCCCGGCACCAACGACGAGATCGCCTCGTTCTGCCAGGTCAACTACGGCGTCAGCTTCCCGATGATGGCCAAGGTCGACGTCAACGGCGACGACGCCCACCCGCTCTGGAAGTGGCTCACGGCCGAAGCCCCGGGCATCCTCGGCACGAAGGCCATCAAGTGGAACTTCACGAAGTTCCTGATCGGGCGCGACGGGCAGGTGATCAAGCGCTACGGGTCGATGGACAAGCCGGGCGAGATCGCCGCCGACATCGAAAAGGCCCTCGGCACATAATCGACGCTTCTTTGCAGGAGCCGATTTCATGTTCGAGCACGTCGATGCCTACGCGGGCGACCCCATCCTCACCCTCAACGAGGCCTTCGGCCGCGACCCGCGCGCCCACAAGATCAACCTGAGCATCGGCATCTACTTCGACGACGAAGGCCGCCTGCCGGTGATGAAGGCCGTGAACGAGGCCGAGAGCGGCATGCTCAAGACCCTCGGCGCCCGCCCGTACCAGCCGATGGAGGGCGCGGCGAACTACCGCCAGGCCGTGCAGCACCTGCTGTTCGGAGCGAACCACGAGGCCGTCACCAGCGGCCGCATCGCCACCATCCAGACCCTGGGCGGCTCGGGCGGCCTGAAGGTCGGCGGCGACTTCCTCAAGCGCTACTTCCCCGATTCCAACGTGTGGGTCAGCGACCCGACGTGGGACAACCACCGCGCGATGTTCGAGGGCGCCGGCTTCACCGTGAACACCTACCCGTACTACGACCCGGTCACGGGCGGCGTGCGGTTCGAGGAGATGCTGGCCGCGCTGCAGCAGCTGCCGGAGAAGAGCATCGTGCTGCTGCACGCGTGCTGCCACAACCCCACCGGCGTCGACCTGTCGCCCGCCCAGTGGGACCGCCTGATCCCGGTCATCGCCGCCCGCAAGCTGATCCCGTACGTCGACATCGCCTACCAGGGCTTCGGCGATGGCATCGAGCAGGACGCCTTCGCGATCCGCGCGCTGGCCGGCGCCGGCGTGAGCTTCTTCTGCGCCAGCTCGTTCTCGAAGAGCTTCTCGCTGTACGGCGAACGCTGCGGCGGCCTGAGCGTGGTGTGCCCCAGCAAGGCCGAGGCCGACCTGGTGCTGGGTCAGCTGAAGGCCACCATCCGCAAGAACTACTCGAGCCCGCCGACCCACGGCGGCCAGATCGTCGCCAAGGTCCTGCAGACGCCCGCGCTGTACGCGCAGTGGGCCGGCGAACTCGACGCGATGCGCGTGCGCATCGCCGCGATGCGGCAGAAGCTGTACGAGGTGTTGTCGGCGAAGCTGCCGGGACGCGACTTCCGCTACTTCATCACCCAGCGCGGCATGTTCAGCTACACCGGCCTCACGGCCGAGCAGGTGGACCGCCTGCGCGAGGAACACGGCGTGTACCTCGTGCGTTCGGGCCGCATGTGCGTGGCGGGCCTGAACACCCACAACGTCGAGGCCACCGCGGTGGCCATCGCGGCGGTGCTGGCCTGATCCTTCAGGCGGCGGGCGCCGCCGCCCGCCACAGCCGGCCGCACACCCCGCGGTAGACGAAAGCGCCGGCGGGGCTCTCCGGCGACTCGCCGGTGCGCTCCACCGTGACGCCGAAGCCCACGGCCGTGGCGAACACCGATTCGGCCGGGTCGGACAGCGGGATGCGCCCGGCCGCCTGCGGCGGCACGGGCCCCACGGGCGACACTGCGCCGGTCGGTTCGATGGCCCACAGGTACAGCGTGCGGCCGTCGGGCATGCCCACCGGCACGGGCAGCCGCGTGTCGAGCACGCGGCCATGGCGCGCGGCCGACACCACGATGCCGGTGCTGCCCTCCGGCGCGGCCAGCACCCCCACGTAACCCTCGGGCAACTCGCCGTCGGTCGGGCCCGACCGCCACAGCGGCGCGGCCAGCGGCAGCGCGAGGCCGATCGCGATGCCCAGCGCGAGGGCGCCGGCGGACACCGGGAAATGCGGTGGCTTCATGGTGATGCCATTGTTGGCCCACCGCCCGAACGGATCAAGCGGGCGCCAACGTGGTGAAATGTGCGGTTCCGTTCCCCGATGCAGGACCCGTGACCATGCTGAACTGGATCTTCAAGAAAAAAACCGCCGCCGAGCAGGCCCCCGTTCGCCCGTCCCCCGCCCCGGCCCCCGTGGCGGCGCCTGCCGAAACGGCCGCGGCACGCGAGGCGCGCCTCGCCGAATGGGCGGCCCGCCTGGGCCAGGCCTCCGGGGACGACGCCGCGCTGCTGGCGCTGGCCCGCGAGGATGGCGCCCCCGTGGACATCAAGGTCGCGGCCATCGAGGCCCTGGCCGGCGAAGCCGCGCTGAAGGATGCCGAACGCGAGTTCCGCACCCACGACCGCCGCGTCTACCGCCTCGCCAAGCAGCGCCTGGCCGCCGCCGTCGCCACGCGCTCGGCCCGCGAGGCCGCCGCCGCGCTGCTCGCCAGCGCCGAAGGCCTGGCGCAGGAAGCGGTGATCCCCGCCAACCGCCTCGTGGCGCTGGACCGCGACTGGAAGGCTCTCGACGCGAGCCTGCTCGCGCCCGAGAGCATCGCCCGCTTCGGCACCCTCACCACCCAGCTCACCGCGCTGATGCACGACCGCGCCGAACGCGAGGCCGCCGTGACCCGCTGGACCGCCGGTGCGCGCGAGGCGGTCGCACGCCTGCAGACCGTGTCGCTGGCCGTGGCGCAGGGCGCCGAAACCCAGTCGGTGCTGACGGCCGCCGCCGAAGCCGCCGCCGCGCTGCAGGCCGGTGTGCCGCAGGGCCACGACGACCCCGCGCTGGTCGAGGCCCTCGGCGGCGGCCGGCTGACCGCCGCGCAGATCGAGACCCGCCTCGCGCTGCTGGCCCAGTTCGAGGCGCCGGTGGCGGAGCCCGCCCCGCCGGCCGACGTTGCGGCGGAACCGCCGGGTGAAGGTGCTCCCGAGCCGGTGAAGGCCGACCCGGTGGCCCTCGCCACCGACCGCTGGCGCACGCAGCCGCCGATCGGCGACGACCGCGTGGCCCAGGCGCTGGAGCAGCGTTTCGCCGTCTGGCGGCGCAGCCAGGGCGGTGCCCCGGCGGCCCCCGCTCCCGAGAAAAAGAAGGACAAGCCGCCGCGCCCGAAGCCGGCCGCACCCGATCCCGAAGCCATCGCCCGTGCCGACACCCTGCTGGCCCAGGCCGAGACCGCGCTGGCCGAAGGGCACCTCGCCGAGGCCCACCAGCAACTCACCGCCCTCGACGACCTCGTGTCGCCCGCCCAGCGCGGCCGGCTGCAGGGCCTGTGGGCCGAACACGGCCGCCTGAAGGGCTGGCAGCAATGGGGCGGCGCCCGCGCCCGCGACGACCTGGTCGCCGAGGCCGAGGCGCTGGCCACAGCCACCGAGGTGCCCGACGCGAAGATCGCGCCGCGCCAGCAGGCCGACACCATCGACGCGCTGCGCAAGCGCTGGAAGGAACTCGACCGCACCGGCGGCCCGTCCAGCCAGCCGCTGTGGCAGCGGTTCGACGCCGCCCTGAAGACGGCCTACGGCCCGGTGGCCGCAGCCCTGGCCAAGGTCGACGCCGAACGCCAGGCCAACCTCGCGGCCCGCGAGGCGCTGCTGGCCGTGCTCGAAGCCACGCCGGCGGCCGAGGAGACCGGCTGGCGCGAACAGGTGCGTGCGCTCGACACGTTCCAGACCGCCTGGCGCAAGCTGGGCCCGGTCGAACACACCGTGCCCCACAAGTCGCGCGAGGCGCTGGTCGCCCGCTGGCGCGCCGCGCTGGCCCGCATCGAGGTGCCGCTGGAGGCCGCCCGCAAGGAGGCCGAACGCGGCCGCGAATCGCTGATCGCCCGCGCCCAGGCCCTGGCGGCCGAAGGCGCCAGCGGCCAGGGCCGCGACCTGGTGCCGCGCGTGCGCGACCTGCAGGCCGAATGGCAGGAACACGCGAAGTCGGTGCCGTTGTCGCGGGGCGCCGAGAACAGCCTGTGGACCCGTTTCAAGGCCGGGACCGACGCCGTGTTCGCCCAGCGCGAGGCCGTCTTCAACGCCCGCGACGAGGTGCTGCGCGCCAACCTGATGGCCCGCGAGGCGCTCGTCGAGCGGCTGGCGGCCCTCACCGCCGACACGCCCGCGGCCGAACTCAAGCGCACGCTGTCCGAGGTCGACGCCCAGTGGCGCCAGGCTGGCGACGTGCCTCGCCAGGACGTGCCCCGCATCGACGTGGCCTGGCGCAACGCCCGCGAGATCGCCCAGTCGCACCTCGCCGCGAGCGCCCAGCGCAAGTGGCAGGTGACGGTGGAATCCGTGCTGGCCCGCCACGCGCTGTGCGAGCAGCGCGAGCGCGACGGCGCGTCCCCCGCGCTCGACGAGGCCTGGTCCGCCCAGCCGGCCGTGCCCACCCTGTGGGAACGGGCGCTGGCCGACCGCTGGGCGAGCTCCGCCGCACCGGTCGACGCCGACACGGTGGACCAGTGGCTGCTGCAGGTGGAGATGGCGCTGGACATGCCCTCGCCCGAGGCCTTCCAGGCCGCGCGCCGCGAGTGGAAGCTGCGGGCGATGAAGGCGGCGCTGGAGTCGCGCCAGTCGGCGGCCGAGGGCACGGTGGGGGCCGACGACGGCTTCGCCCGGCTGCTGGGCCAGTCGGGGCTGGCCCCGGTCCAGCGCGAGCGCTTCGACGCGATCGTGGCGGTGTTGCGCACGCGGCCGCGCTGAGAAGGTTTCACACCTTCCGCGGCCGCGCGGAAGGCGTTCAGCGGTAGAACGCCTCGACCGTGCCCTTGACCTTCATCATCAGCGGCTGGCCCTTGCGGTCGAGGGCGCGGCCGGCGGGGACCTTCACCCAGCCTTCGCTGATGCAGTATTCCTCGACGTCGTGGCGTTCCTTGCCGTTCAGTCGGATGCCCACCTCGTGCTGGAACACGGCGGCGACGTGGTGGGGGCTGCGCGGGTCGACCGACAGGCGGTCGGGCAGTGCGGGTTTGTCTTCGTTCATGCGGCGATTCTCCCTCGTTTTGCCGGCCCGTCAGAGCGTGGCGAACATCGCCGCCACGGTGGCGGCCATGGCCGCGGTGGCCAGCCAGCCCATCGCGCGCAGGCGGCGGCCGATCACGTGTTCGCCCATCGTGTCGCGGCGGGTGGCCAGCAGCATCATCACCACCATGATGGGCACGGCGATCACGCCGTTGAGCACGGCCGACCAGAACAGCTCCTTGACCGGGTCGGTGGGCGTGAAGCACAGGATCACGCCGCCGATCGTGGCCGCGGCGATCACGCCGTAGAAGCCCCGCCCCTCGCCCTTGTCGAGCCGCAGGTTCAGGCTGCCGTGCCAGCCGGCGGCCTCGGCCACGGCGTACGCCGCCGAACCGGCGAGCACCGGCACCGCGAGCATGCCTGTGCCGATGATGCCCAGGCTGAACAGCAGGTAGGCGAACTCGCCGGCCAGCGGCCGCAGCGCGTCGGCGGCCTGGGCGGAGGTCTGGATGTCGTGCACGCCGGACGCGTGCAGCGTCGCGGCCGTGGTCAGGATGATGAAAAACGCGATCAGGTTCGAGAAGGTCATGCCGATCACGGTGTCGGCCTTGATGCGCCGCAGGTGCCCGCGCACCTCGCTGGGCGTGTGCGGCGCGGTGCCGCCCGCGTCCTCCACCTCCTGCGAGGCCTGCCAGAAGAACAGGTAGGGGCTGATCGTGGTGCCGAAGAGGGCCACGACCATCAGCAGCATCTCGTTGCCGGCCGGCAGTTGCGGGTGCACGATGGACCCGGCCACGTGCCACCAGTCCAGGCGCAACGAGAAGGCCACCGCCACGTACGACAGCAGCGCGAGGGTCAGCCACTTGAGCCAGCGCACGTAGGTGGCGTACGGCAGGAACACCTGCAGCACGAGGCAGGCGAGGCCGAAGGTCACCGCGTACACGTGGGCCGAACCGCCCACCAGCAGCCGCAGCGCCTCGGCCATCGCGGCGATGTCGGCCGCGAGGTTCAGCGTGTTGGCCACGAGCAGCAGGCCCACCACGCCGAACAGCACCCAGGCGGGGAAACGGTCCTTGATGTTGGCGGCGAGACCGCGCCGGGTGACGTAGCCGATGCGGGCGCTGACCACCTGGATGGCGACCATCAGCGGCAGCGTGAACACCATGGTCCACAGCATCGAGAAGCCGAACTGCGCGCCGGCCTGCGAGTAGGTGGCGATGCCGCTCGGGTCGTCGTCGGCGGCACCCGTGATGAGGCCGGGGCCCAGCTGGCCGAGGCGGCGGCGGATCTGGAGCTTCTCGATGTGTTTCTGCATGGGCGCGTCGGGGAAGTCAGCGCGCGGCGAGTGCGCGCACGACTTCCTCAACGCGGGCCGCGACCGATCCGTGCACCTCGAGGTGCCGGTCGCCCCGCGCGGCCAGTTGGTCCCGGTACCAGGCCTGCTGGCGGGCGCGGAAATCGGCGTCCCGCCGAGTGCCGTCCTGGTCGAACGGGATCTCGTCGCCGCACAGCACCGACAGCGTGTAGCGGCGCGCGGCCAACCCGGCCAGTGCCGGGGCGGCCCGACCGTGGGACCAGTGGGCGTAGCCGAACGTCGTGAGCGGGGACGTGTCGCACACGAGCACCGGATCGGCCGACCGGGCGGCGAGGTCCTCGCGGCGGACCTGTTCGCGGGCGATCGCGAGCAGGTCGGCCTCGTCCAGGTGCCCGCCCTGGGCCTCCCACCGTTCGCGGCCGTACTCGGCGACCGGCGCCCCGCCGAACCGCGCGGCGAGGGCCGCGGCCAGCGTCGTCTTGCCGGTCGACTCCCCGCCCAGCAGCACGACCCGCGGGACGAAGTCCGCGCGGACGGCAGGCGGCAGCCACCGGAGCATCTCGCCCGGCCGCTCCCGCACCCGGGTGCCACTGACGGGCACCTGCAGTCGCCGCGGGTCGAACATCTCCGGCCGCACCGGCTGGCCCTGTGCCTCCGCCAGCACCGCGGCGCACGGGAACACGTATGGTTCGCTCGCGAACATCGCGTCGGGACGGCGGTCCAGCTGCCGCAACAGCCCGGCGAGGTGCTGCTGGTGCTGGACGCCGGGCGCGTCGTTCGGCGGCGCGCCGGCGCCGTCGAACACGACCACCTCGTGCTGCGGGCAGCATTCCGCGAGCCAGCGCCGCCGCAGGTCCGGCCCGCAGCCCGGCAGCTCGGGGTTGGACCAGCTGAGCACCAGCACCCGGTCGCTGAGGCAGCTGGCGTGGTCGATCAGCGCGAGGTGCCCGAGGTGCAGCGGCGCGAACTTGCCGATGACGAGGCCGAGGCGATAGGGCTTCATCGGGCGGCCCGCCCCCGTTGCCATTCGCGCCACCAGCGCCAGGCCCCGAACCATGCGTTGAACCAGTAGACCGCGTAGAGGCCGGCCGTGAGCGTCAGCCCGCGGGACGCGAACAGCGGCACCGACACCGTGTTGACCAGCAGCCAGAAGCCCCAGGTCTCCAGGCGGCGCCGCATCAGCAGCAACTGCGCGACCACGCTGAAGGCCAGCACGGCCGAATCGGCGAACGGGGCGTAGGCGTCGGTGAAGCGGTGCAGCAGCAGGCCGTAGGCCGCCGTGACCGCCACCGCCGCGCCGGCCATCAGCACGAGGCTGCGGGGCGCGGACCGCGAGACGGGGACCTCCTCGCCACCGCGTCGCCAGAGCCACCATCCGGCTGCGCTGGTCGCGATGAAGAACAGCTGCAGCAGCGCATCGGCGTAGAGCTGCGAGCCGTGGAAGACGAACGCGAAGAGCACGCAGCCCGCGATGCCCACGGGCCAGGTCAGCACGTGGTTGAAGGCCGCCAGGCCGATCGACAGCGTCGCCGCGGCGTTCGCGGCCAGCTCAAGCATCGGCATGCGGGGCGTGCCCGGGCAGGTCGCTCGTGTACTGGCGCAGCTTGTCGTCGGCCTCCAGCGGTTCGATCGTCAACGGCAGCGCCTCGCCGAACCGTTCCTCGACCGCGTCGCGCAGGCGCGGGGCGAGTTCGTCGAGCGGTTCGGCGCCGTCCACGCGCAGCACGAAGGCCCCGTCGGCCTGCTGGTGGAACGCGAACCGCGCAAGGGGGAACGGCGCCAGCGCCTGGCTCAGCTCGACGTTGTTGACCCAGTGCCCGTCGGGCGACCGGTAGCGCACCGGCGAGCGGCCCACGAGCCCGCGCAGCACGGGGCCGCGCGGGCTCATCTCGAGCCGCGCGCGGTCGCCGGTGCGGTAGCGCAGCAGCGGCAGGCAGGGGTTGAAGCCGCCGCTCAGCACGATCTCGCCGGTGGTGCCGTAGGGCTGGGGCCGGCCGTCCTCGTCGACGATCTCGACGTGCAGGTGCGGTTGCAACAGCACGAAGCCGTCCACCGCCGGGTCGAACACGCCGATGGGGCCGGCCTCGTTCATCGAGTACAGGTCGAGCACCGGGCAGCGGAACTGCCATTCGAGCGCGCGGCGCAGGCCGTCGTGCAGCGCCATCGACGTGGACAGCAGCGCCCGCGGCCGGTGGGCGAGGCCCAGGCGGGCCAGTTCGGCGAGCGAGATCGGGTCGCCCGAGATCAGCTCGGGTGCCATCGCGTCGAGGTACTTCGCGCGGTCGGCCGGGTCGTTCCAGTCGCCGGGGTGAAGGTTCAGCTTCGCGAGGCCGCATTCGCCGCGCAGCGGGTTCACCGACACGTAGGTGAAGCAGCGCTTCTGGAACCCGGCCAGCACGATGCCCACCCGCCCCGCGCCGGCCTGCAGCTCGACGCCGAAGTGGCGCAGCGCCCGGGCGTGGAAGGCCTGGTAGTCGGCCGCCACGCAGGGCAGCGACGGCACCTTCAGCGGGTGGCCGGTGGTGCCGCTGGTGGAGAAACAGATGACCCGGTCGACCGGCAGCGCGGCGGGCGTGTGCAGGTGCAGCGCGCAGGCCAGGTCGGCCCGCGAGACGAGCGGAATCCCGGCCCACGGCCGGCCCGCGAGGCCCTTGGCGGCAGGCACGGTGGCGGCCAGCCGGCGCACCCACTCGTCGGCCCAGGGCGGCGGGTCGGCCGCGTCCACCGGCCAGTGGGTCTGCGCCGTCATCACCTGCCAGTGGCGCCACCGCGCGCGCCAGACGTCCAGCCAGTTCAGGCGGTGGCCGCTGAGGTCGCGGAAGACCGGGGCGTTCGGGTGGTCGACGAGGTGGCGCAGCATCGCGCGGCCGCGCGCGCCCAGCACCGGGAAGCGGCGCCGGGAGAACAGCTGGTCGTCCGGGACGCGGTTCATTCGCGGGTGTACTTGTCGGCGCCCTCGCGGGCCTCGTCGGTGTCGAGCCGCTGCTGCAGCACCCGGGGTTCGACGGGTGGCGGGGCGGGCGGGGGCGGGATCGCGCGCTTCAGCACGAGCGCGGCGGCGAGGGCCACGAGGCCGGCCCACAGCGCGGCGCCGGTGGCCAGGCGGACGTCGCCCACCCAGGCCACGCCGGTGGCCAGCGCCGCGGCCAGGCACAGGAAGAACAGCATGGCGGCCACGCCGCCCAGGCGGGCACTCTTGATGAACAGCGGCAGCACGAGGAGGCCGATGCCCCATTGCCACCAGGCGAGCATGGGCCGGGGTTCGTTCAGCGCGAGGCCCAGGCGCAGCAGCAGCCCGAGGCCGAGCAACACCACCGCGACGCCGGCGCAGCGCCGCACGACGGTGGGCGACGTGTCGTCGGCCCACCGCGCGAGCGACCACAGCACCAGCAGGGCGGCGGGCACGCCCACCAGCAGCGGATGGGCGCCACCCAGCGCGCTCAGGCCGGCGGCGAACCCGGGGTACAGCTCAGGCATCGGGATGGGAAGTTGTGCGAATGACCACGGCCCGCACTATAGGCCCGGAGGGGCTTCCCGCGCGGGCCGCGATAATCGAAGGTTTTGACGCGTCCCCGTTCCATGTCGACCGAACTCACGCCCCAGGTGCGCCGCCGCCGCACCTTCGCCATCATCTCCCACCCTGACGCGGGCAAGACCACGCTCACGGAGAAGCTGCTGCTGTTCTCGGGCGCGATCCAGATCGCCGGCAGCGTGAAGGCGCGCAAGGCGTCGCGCCACGCCACGTCCGACTGGATGGAGATCGAGAAGCAGCGCGGCATCTCGGTGGCGTCCAGCGTGATGCAGATGGAGTACCGCGACTGCGTCATCAACCTCCTCGACACCCCGGGCCACCAGGACTTCTCGGAAGACACCTACCGCGTGCTGACGGCGGTCGACGCGGCGCTGATGGTGATCGACGCGGCCAACGGCGTGGAGCCGCAGACGCGGCGCCTGCTGCAGGTCTGCCGGGCGCGCAACACCCCCATCCTCACGTTCGTCAACAAGATGGACCGCGAGGTGCAGGAGCCGCTGGCGCTGATGGACGAGATCGAGCGCGAACTGGGCATGGAAGTCGTGCCGTTCACGTGGCCGGTGGGCATGGGCAAGTCCTTCCACGGCGTGATGGACCTGCGCGAGGAGCGCATGCGCGTGTTCACGCCGGGCGAAGACCGCAACCACAACGACGACGAGATCCTCGACGGCCTGGACAACCCGGCCTACGCCGAACGGTTCGGCATGCCGTACGAGCAGGCCCAGGGCGAGATCGAGCTGCTGACCGACGCCGCCCCGGCCTTCGACAGCGAGGCATTCCTGACCGGCCGCCAGACGCCCATGTTCTTCGGTTCGGCCGTCAACAACTTCGGCGTGCGCGAGGTGCTCGACGCGCTGGTCGACCTGGCGCCCGCGCCGGGCGCGCGCGCGTCGCTGCAGCGTGAGGTGGCACCCGACGAAAAGAAGTTCACCGGTGTCGTCTTCAAGATCCAGGCGAACATGGACCCCGCGCACCGCGACCGCATCGCGTTCGTGCGCGTGGCCAGCGGCCACTTCGAGCGTGGCATGCGCCTGAAGGTGGTGCGGTCGGGCAAGGAGCTGCGGCCCAACACCGTGGTGAGCTTCCTCAGCCAGCGCCGCGAGCTGCTCGACGAGGCCTTCGCCGGCGACATCATCGGCATCCCGAACCACGGCGTGCTGCAGCTCGGCGACACGCTGACCGAGGGCGAGTCGCTGCAGTTCACCGGCCTGCCCTTCTTCGCGCCGGAAATGTTCCGCACCGTCGAGGTGGCCGACCCGCTGCGCAGCAAGCAGCTGCGCGCCGGCCTCACGCAGCTGGGCGAGGAAGGTGCGATCCAGGTGTTCCGCCCCGTCGCCAGCTCGATGCTGCTGCTGGGCGCGGTCGGCCAACTGCAGTTCGAGGTGGTGGCCCACCGCCTGGAGCACGAGTACGGCGTCAAGGCCCGCATCATGCCCAGCCGCTTCCAGGTGGCCCGCTGGGTGACCTGCGACGAGGCCGATGGCGGCGACAAGGAACTCAAGCGCTTCATCGACGGCAACTCGCATCGCGTGGCCTACGACGCGGTGGACGCGCCCACGGTGCTGGTCGAGTACGCGCCGGAACTGCGTGCCATCGAGGCCAACTGGCCGAAGATCAAGTTCCACGCGCTGCGCGAGCACGCGGGCCTGGTGTTCCAGCGTCAGCTGGAAGGCTGAACGAAAGGACAGTGATGAGCATGACCGCCCCTGCCCCCACCCCCGCGCCGTCCCGCCTGTCGCTGTACCTGAACCTGATTCGCTGGGACCGTCCGGCGGGCACCTACCTGCTGCTGTGGCCCACGCTCGCGGCGCTGTGGATCGCCGCCGGCGGCTTTCCCGGCCTGCACCTGGTGGCCGTGTTCACGCTCGGCACCTTCCTGATGCGCAGCGCCGGCTGCGCGGTGAACGACGTGGCCGACCGCGACTTCGACAAACACGTCAAGCGCACGGCCCAGCGGCCCGTGACGAGCGGGCTCGTCAGCACGCGCGAGGCGCTCGTGTTCGGCGCCGCGCTGGCGCTGGTGGCCTTCGCGCTCGTGCTCACCACGAACGGGCTCACCATCGCGATGAGCTTCGCCGCACTGGCCATCAGCATCTTCTACCCGTTCACGAAGCGGTTCCTGTCGATGCCGCAGGCGGTGCTGGGCGTGGCGTTCAGCTTCGGCATCCCGATGGCCTATGCGGCCGTGCGCGGCGAGGTGCCGGCCGAGGCCTGGTGGCTGCTGCTCGGCAACCTGTTCTGGGTGCTGGCCTACGACACCGAATACGCGATGGTCGACCGCGACGACGACCTGAAGATCGGCATCAAGACCTCGGCCATCACGCTCGGCCGCTTCGACGTGATCGGTGTCACGTCCTTCTACGTGATCGCGCTCGCGATCTGGGGCTGGACCGGCTGGCGCGCCGGCCTGGGCGCCTGGGCGCTGGCGGGGCTCGCGGGGGCCGCCGCGCAGGTCGTCTGGCACTGGTCGCTGATCCGGGAACGCCGTCGCGATGGGTGTTTCCGGGCGTTCACCCGCAACCACTGGCTGGGTTTTTCGGTGTTTGTAGGCGTGTTGGCGGACTTGGCCTTCCGCTGATCTTGCGCCAGGTTGTTTCAGTCTGTAACGTGATGGCTTCATGCTCTTCTCGCGTTCGCCGGCTGCCGGCCACCTTGCCTCCATCGCTTTCCGAGGCCGTTCGTACTGGCAGGTGCTGACACGTGTCGCCCCGGTGGCCGGGGCGATCCACGGCACCTTCGCGCTGCTGTTCCAGGGCATGGGCGCTTCGCGCCTCGCCCTCGGCAACCTCGCCTTCACCGCGCTGTGGGGCGTGATCTACGGCCTGCTGCGCGGTCGGCACAACCGCCTCGCGGTGCTGCTGCTCTGGGTCGCCATTCCGGGCCATTCGCTGCTGGCCACCCTCGTGCTGGGCTGGGACAGCGGCTTCCACTACTACGTGCTGCTGATGGTCCCGGTGATGTTCGTGAGCCCCGGGCGGCAGAACACCACCCGCGTGCTGCTCGGCACGCTGCTGGCGGTGTTCTACGTGGCCCTCGACATCTCCGCGCGGCGCACGGTGCCGCTGGAGCCCATCGCCGCGGGCGCGCTCGACTGGGTGCGCTTCTTCAACATGGCCAGCACCTTTTTCGTGCTGGGCTACCTCGCCCACGTGTACTTCGGCGTGGTGGGCGTCGCGGAAGGCCACCTGCGCGCGCTCGCCACCACGGACTCGCTGACGGGGCTCGCCAACCGCCGGCGCATCCTCGACGTCGCGAACTACGAGATCCAGCGCGGGCGCCGGGAAGGCACGCCGCTGTCGTTCGTGCTGGGCGACGTGGACCACTTCAAGCGCATCAACGACGGCCGCGGCCACGAGACCGGCGACCAGGTGCTGATGGCGATGGCCGGCGTGCTGCGCTCGGTGGTGCGCGAGCGCGACACCGTGGCCCGCTGGGGCGGCGAGGAGTTCCTCGTCGTGCTGCCCGAGACGGGCCTGGAGGAGGCGATGCGTGTGTCCGAACGCGCGCGGCTGGCCATGGAAAACGGCGTGTGGCCCGACGACCGGCCCGTCACGATGACCCTGGGCGTGAGCCAGTGGCGCCCCGACGAGACCCTGGCCGAGGCCGTGGCCCGCGCCGACGAGGCGCTGTACCGCGGCAAGCACGCGGGCCGCAACCGCAGCGTGCTCGAGCGGCCCGCGGTTCAGCCGAACTCGTTGCCCAGTTCGCCGGCGCGGCGCTGAGCCGCCTTCATCGCCTTCACGAACGCGGCCTTCACGCCGCTCGATTCCATCGACGTGAGCGCGGCGTACGTGGTGCCACCCTTGGACGTCACGCGTTCGCGCAGCACCGACGGGGGTTCGCTCGAGGCCTGGGCCAGCGACGAGGCACCCGAGAACGTGGCGAGCGCGAGCTGCTTGCCCTGCTCGGCCGTGAGGCCCATCTCTTCCGCGGCCTGCACCATGGCCTCGACGAAGTAGAAGACGTAGGCGGGGCCGGAGCCCGACAGCGCCGTGACGGCGTCGAGGTCGCCTTCCTGGTCCACCCAGACGGTGCGGCCGGTGGGGGCCAGCAGCTTGTCTGCGTTCTTGCGCTCCTGCGGGGTCACGGCGGGCCGGGCGTACAGGCCCGCGATGCCCTGGCCGATCAGCGCGGGCGTGTTGGGCATCGCGCGGATCACGCGTTCGGTGCCGAGCGCGGCCACGATGGCGTCGCTGCGGATGCCGGCCATCACGCTGAACTGCAGGGCCTTGCCGAGGTGCTGGGCGACCGGGGCCGCGGCCTCCTTGAAGACCTGGGGCTTGACGGCCCAGACGGCGACGTCGGCCCGCTGCAGCACCGACCCCGGCGCTTCGAGCGTGATCACGCCCAGGTCGCGCTGCAGCACCGACCGCTGGTCGGCATTCGGCTCCAGCACGAGGATGTCCGCGGGGGAGCGGCCGCTCTTGAGCAGCCCGCCGATGACGGCGCTGGCCATGTTGCCACCGCCAATGAATGCGATCGTGTTCATCCGGCAAGTGTAGACCCGGCCCATCGCTTCAACGCGGTGGCCGTGGCCTCCAGGCCGGGCCGCGCCTGCAGGTAGAACGAGAGCTTGCCCGGCGACGTCCAGCCCCGCGGGCGCACCAGGTCGCCGGGGATGGCCGATTCGTTCAGGCACCCGAGGCCCCAGCCCGCCCGGATCGCGGCCACGGCGCCATGGCTGCCCGAACAGCTCAGCTGCACGTGGTGCGGCCGGCCGTTGCGCTGCAGGGACTGCAACGCGATCTCGCGCACCGGGCAGCCCGGCCCCAGCAGCACGAGCGGCACGGCGTCGTCGCGCGGCACGGTGAAACGCGGCGCGGCCACCCACGACAGCGGCTCGCGCCGCAGCAGCCGGGCGCCGGGCAGCGGTTCGTTGCTGGTGATCACGGCCAGGTCCATCTCGCCCGCGGCCCACAGCGCGCGCAGCGACTGCGAACTCGACCACAGCAGCTCGATGCGCGCCGGCTGCGTGTGCTCGTGCAGCAGGTCCATCAGCCCGGACAGGTGCGCGGGCAGGAAGTACTCGCTGATGCCGATGCGCCAGGGCCGCGGTGGTGCGGCGCCGGTCACCGCGGCGCGTGCCGCGTCCTGCAGCGCGAGCAGCTGCTTCGCGTGCGGCAGGAAACGTTCGCCCTCGGGCGTCAGCGCGAGCGCGCGCGTGCTGCGCGTGGCGAGGGCCACGCCCAGCGACGATTCGAGCTGGCGCAGGTGCGTGCTGACGGCCGACTGCGTGCGGTGGACTTCGCGCGCCGCCGCCGTCACCGAGCCATGCCGGGCGATGGCGGCGAAGCTGCGCAGCCACAGGGGGTCGAGGTCATTCATTCGATGTTCCGCTCAATGCCATCGAATCAATCCGATTGTTCGATGAATGTCCCCAGCCTACAGTGAATCCGTCCCCTTCACCACCACGGAGTTCCGAGATGCCCTACCTGCACATCCAGCTGTCCGGCGAACCCGACGACACCCTCGCCGCGCGCGTGGCCGAACACGCGACCGACCTCACCGCCCGCCTGCTCGGCAAGGACCCGGCGCTCACCGCGGTGGTGGTCGACTTCATCCCCGCCCGCCGCTGGTTCATCGCGAAGGCGCCGCTGTCGGCCTCGGGCGAACGCAGCTACCACTGGCTCGTGACCATCACCGACGAGACCAACACGAAGGCCGAGAAGGCCGCCTACCTCGCCGCGGTGCACGAGACCATGGGCGGCCTGCTGGGCGGCGTGGCCGACCACTCGTACGTCCAGATGGCCGACGTGCGGGCCGCGGCCTACGGCTACGGCGGCGTGACGCAGGAGCGGCGGTACCAGCGGCCCTGAGCTATAAGAGAAACCATGGGGGATCGCAAAGAAAATGCGATTTCCCATATCGATTGGGGTTCAATACGCTGCGGGCACATCCACCCGAGGACCCCTCCGATGAACCAGGCCCTGCCCGCCACCGCCGCATTGCCCGTCCCCAACCGCCCCCGCCGCTGGCCCCGCCGCCTGGGCGGGGGGCTGCTCGCCCTCGCCGCGGTGCTGGTCGCCGGCGGCGTGGCGCTGTTCGCGGTGGACACGCCCGTGCCCCTCGGCCCCGAGCCGGCCGGCCTGGCGGACCCGCTGCCGCCGGCCCACCCGCCCGCGGGGCTCGCGTTCAGCGTGCTGCAGACGGGCGTCTCCGACGGCGCCGCCGAGGCGCTGATCGTGGGCCGCGGCCGCTGGACGGTCCACCGTCGGCCGTCGCAGTCGGCCGTGCTCGTGCGCCATCCGTCGGGCCTGCTGCTGTTCGACAGCGGACTCGGCCGCCA
Source organism: Piscinibacter gummiphilus (assembly GCF_002116905.1). Taxonomy (NCBI): domain Bacteria; kingdom Pseudomonadati; phylum Pseudomonadota; class Betaproteobacteria; order Burkholderiales; family Sphaerotilaceae; genus Rhizobacter; species Rhizobacter gummiphilus. The sequence continues at coordinate 6,165,100 of NZ_CP015118.1, read as the reverse complement.
GGTCGACACCCAGTTCGCCGCCAATGCCTGGCGCCACCGCGTGATGTTCGGGTACCAGCGGGCCGGGCACCTGCCCGTGGTCGACCAGCTGGAACGCGCGGGCTGGGACCCGAAGCAGGTGCGCGCGATCATCCCGTCGCACATGCACTGGGACCACGTGAGCGGGCTGGCCGACTTCCCCGATGCCGAGGTGTGGGTCACGCCGCAGGAGCGCGAGGGGGCGACGCACGGCCACGCCCCGGCCTTCCTCGCGAGCCAGTTCGCCGGCGTGACCCGGTGGCACGACGTGCGCTTCGACGGGCCCGCGCGGCTCGGCTTCCCCGCCAGCCACGACGTGTTCGGCGACGGCAGCGTGGTGCTGCTGCCGATGGGCGGGCACACCGCCGGCCAGACGGGCCTGCTGCTGCGGCTGCCGTCGGGCGCGACGTACCTCTTCACCGGCGACGTCACGTGGACGATCGAGGGCGTGACCCAGGCCTCCGACCGCTCGTGGCTGCTGCGCCACCTGCTGCCGCTGGACCACGACGAGGCCGCCAACCGCGCCGTCATCGCGCACCTGCACCAGCTGTCGCGGCGCCACCCCGGGATCCGCATCGTGCCCGCGCACGACGAAAACGTGCTCGAGACCCTGCCGAAATTTCCCGCGCTGAGCCCCTGACCGCCATGCACCTCCGCAACCTCCGCTACTTCTGCGCCGCCTGCGAGACCCGCTCCACCGTGGCCGCCGCCCGGCAGTGCCACGTGACCCAGCCGGCGATCTCGAACGCCATCGCGCAGTTGGAGGAGGAACTGGGGACCGTGCTGTTCACGCGCCAGGCGCGGGGCCTCGTGCCCACCGCCGCGGGGCTGCGGCTGTATCGCCAGGGCGGCAAGCTGCTGGCCGACGCGTCCGCCATCGTCGAGTCGTTCCAGGATGCGGGCAGCCGGCCGCGCCTCGCGCTGCGCATCCACCCGGCCCTCGACACCGCCCACGTCGCGCGGCTGCTGCGGCACCTGCGCCGCGAACTCGTCCCGCTCGAACTCACGGTGCTGGAACAGGACGTTGCGGCCGGGGATGGGTCGCCGGCCGACGTGGAGCTGACGGTGGAGTCGTGCGTGCCCTCGGGCCACACCTTCGTGCCGCTGTGGGACGAACGCTACGTGCTCGCGGTGCCGCCCGACCACCCGCTCGCGGTGCAGGAACAGGTGAGCCTGCGCGACCTGCACGGCACGGCCTTCGTCGACCGCCTGCATTGCGAACTGGCGCCGCACTGGCACGCGGGGCTCACCCAGCACCACGTGGTGCCCGACGTGCGGGCCCGCGTGCGCAGCGAGGAGTGGGCGATGGGGCTGGTGGCCGCCGGCGTGGGCGTGACGATCGCGCCGCTGCACGGCGGCCGGGCGCGCCCCGGCGTCGTGGTGCGGGGCGACGTGCCCGAACTGCAATCGGTGACCCGCCGGGTCGGCTTCGCGTTCCCGGGCGTGGCCCAGGGCACGGTGGCCGAGGTCGTGCGGGTGTGTTCGCCGTGGACACCCGTGGAGGCGAGTGTCTAGGGCACCTCTGCCACTTTGGCCCATCGGCGAATGCGTGCGCGAAGCTGCATCTGCTGCTTGCCATCGAGGGGCATGAGGGAGACCAACTCGAGCACCTGGTCGAGGGCCACGTATTGGTGTGCGAACAGCGCGACGCAGAAGTCGCGATCCTTGTCGCGAGCAGCCCACGCCTTCGACATGAAGAGGTCCGGCACGTCGAGACAGTAGCCAACGAAGCCATTGGTGTTCTCGTTCTGCACCCTGCAGACCCTGGCCTGCCAGCCTTCCGGCAGCGTGGCGGTGTCGGGCCCGACACCCTGTGCGTAGTATCCGTGCGTGGTGTGGAAGTTCGAACCTTCGCCGATGGCTCCGTCGATCTCGTCAGCCAACTCCGGTGCATTCAGCGGGTAAATGTCTGCTTCCGCCGACATGGTGAACACGGCAGGCGGATTCGGCTTCGATCCGAGGATCGACTGGCTGCCGACGATCATGAATTCGTATTCCCTGGTGATGTCGGCGCTTGCTCGAATGATGTGTTCGAGTTCCGCGCGGGTCACGTGCCACCCCCGTGGTCGACGTCGCCCAGGACGACGCCGTTCTTCAAGGCGCGCACGTCCTTCAGGACGGCCTGACGCGTCTTTTCAGGGAGGACCATGACCAGCGGTGACGCCTGGCGAAGCTCCTGCGCGCGCCGGGTGCGCCCCAGAGCCTTTCGCCATTGCCTGTGCTCGAGGATGTTCTCCCACTCGCGCCACAGCCCGACGGAGCGGGAGTCCGCGGAGTTCATCAGCCACTGGCGCAGTGTCTCCTGGGCTTGATTCAACAGATCCGGGTTCGTCCGCACCAGTGATATGGCGTGTTCGTGCAAGGCCAGACTCTGGAGGTCCTGGGCTTGGTGGCGGGAGGAATCGGTCGAGATCAACACCTGCACAGCGGGGCGTGCATGGCGAGACCGCGCGGCCGCGGAGCCCGGTGGTGCGGGTTGCATCGTGGCGGCGGCCACAAGCGCCAGATCGCCGCTGACACCGAGGATCGACATGACCCGCAGATAGTTGCCGAAAGAGGGGGCGGGATCGCCCGACTCGATGGCCCTCAGTGTGTTTCGAGTCATGCCCACACGCTGGGCCATTTCGACCGAGCTCATTCCCTGCGCCTCGCGAAGGCGCTTCAGCCGGTCGCCCAACTGCAAGAGCAGTTGTCGATCGAGGACCGAGGTCAGGATCGGGGTGGTCATGTGGTCAACATATTAACCAAATCGAGAAGATTTGGTCAATTTACTGACCAAATTCAAGACATCGCGGAGGACCGCGCCCCGAAGATGGCCGTGCCCACCCGCACCATCGTCGACCCCTCCAGGATCGCCGCCTCCAGGTCGGCCGTCATGCCCATCGACAGCGTGTCGAGGTCGAGTCCGTCCGACCGGAGTGTTTCGAGAAGTTCGCGAAGTTTCCGGTGGGCCGCCCGCTGTTCGTCGGGGTCGTCCGAAGGTTCGGGAATGGCCATCAGCCCGCGCAGCCGCAGCCGCGGCAGCGCCGCCACCGCACGCGCTGCGGCGGGCAGGTCGGCCGGCAGCAGGCCGCTCTTGGTCGCCTCGCCGCTCGTGTTGACCTGCAGGCACACCTGCATCGGCGGCAGTTCGGGCGGGCGCTGGTCCGACAGCCGTTCGGCGATCTTCAGCCGGTCGACCGTGTGCACCCAGTCGAACTGGGAGGCCACCACCCGCGTCTTGTTGCTCTGCAGCGGGCCGATCAGGTGCCACTCCAGCTCGCCGCGCAACTCGATGAGGGCGCCGATCTTGTCGAGGCCTTCCTGGACGTAGTTCTCGCCGAAGCGCCGCTCGCCCGCCGCGATGGCCTCGCGGACCGCATCCGGGCTGTAAGTTTTGCTTACGGTTAGCAACGTGACGCTTTGCACGGGGCGTTGCGCCACCGCACAGGCCCGGGCGATGCGCTCGTGCACTTGTTGTATGTTCGCTGCAATCGTCGCCATAATCCCGCGAGCCTATCTCATCGGGACGGGCGACCGCATTCCGCTGCCACCCTTCCCGGGCCCCGAAAGACACATGGACATCACCCAACTGCTGGCGTTTTCGGTCAAGAACAAGGCTTCCGACCTTCACCTCTCCGCCGGTCTGCCGCCGATGATCCGTGTGCACGGCGACGTGCGGCGCATCAACGTCGACCCCCTCGAGCACAAGCAGGTGCACGAGATGGTCTACGACATCATGAACGACTCGCAGCGCAAGGCCTACGAGGAAACGCTCGAAGTCGACTTCTCGTTCGAGATCCAGGGTCTCGCCCGCTTCCGCGTCAACGCGTTCAACCAGAACCGCGGCGCCGGTGCGGTGTTCCGGACCATTCCGTCGAAGATCCTCACGCTCGAGCAGCTCAACGCGCCGAAGATCTTCGCCGAGCTGTCGCTCAAGCCGCGCGGCCTCGTGCTGGTCACCGGCCCCACGGGTTCGGGCAAGTCCACCACGCTCGCGGGCATGGTGAACCACCTCAACGAAAACGAGTACGGCCACGTGCTGACCGTGGAAGACCCGATCGAGTTCGTGCACGAATCGAAGAAGTGCCTGGTCAACCAGCGCGAAGTCGGCCCGCACACGCTGAGCTTCGCCAACGCGCTGCGCTCCGCGCTTCGTGAAGACCCGGACGCCATCCTCGTGGGCGAAATGCGCGACCTGGAGACCATCCGCCTCGCGCTGACCGCCGCCGAGACGGGCCACCTGGTGTTCGGCACGCTGCACACGTCCAGCGCCGCGAAGACCGTCGACCGCATCGTCGACGTGTTCCCCGCGGCCGAGAAGGACATGGTGCGCGCGATGCTGTCGGAGTCGCTCGTCGCGGTGATCTCGCAGACGCTGTGCAAGCTCAAGGACGGCACCGGCCGCGTGGCCGCGCACGAGATCATGCTCGGCACGCCCGCGATCCGGAACCTGATCCGCGAGAACAAGATCGCGCAGATGTATTCGTCCATCCAGACCGGCAACAGCGTGGGCATGCAGACGCTCGACCAGAACCTGGTCGACCTGGTGCGCCGCAACATCATCTCGCCCGCGGAAGCCCGCGGCAAGGCGAAGTCGCCGGAGAACTTCCCCGGCTGACCCCGGGGCGGACCCGCGCCACGACGCGCCACGTGCGACTGCAGTGATCGGATCGAGAGATGGCGCTGAAGAAACTGTTCGACCGTTTGAAGCGCGGCCCCGCCGAGGCGGTGGCCGTGCAGCCGCGCGACAGTGCCACGTCCGACTCGGGCTTCTTCTCGACCCAGTTCGTCGACCGCGGCGAGGAAAGCCAGGTGCTGGCCACGTGGGCCGCGCGGGCGCCCGACGTGGGCGCGAAGCCGCTCGATCGCGCCGCCGCCGAACCGCTGTTCGCGAAGCTGTGGGGCGCCGACCGCTACGTGGCCGCGCTGTCCCCCGAGGAACTGCAGCGCATGAGCCGCTACCTGCACTTCGTCACCGTGCCGCCCGACCAGGAGGTCATCGGCCAGGACGAGCAGGGCGACTACATGCTGATCGTGCTCGAGGGCACCCTCGCGGTCGACCGCATCCAGCCGTGGGGCGGCCGCGCGCGGCTGGCCGAGGCGCGTGCGGGCGACATGCTCGGCGAGATGTCGCTGCTCGACGCCGGCGCGCGCTTCTCCGCCTGCACCACCCTCACCCCGTGCACGCTCGCCGTCGTGGACGCGCAGCGGCTCGATGAGATGATCACCAACGAACCGCGCCTCGGCCTGGCCTTGCTGGCCTCGCTGTCGCGCCGGCTCTCGCTGAGGTTGCGCCAGGTCAGCGCGCGCCTCAGTGCCTTGCTGTCCAGCAACTAGACCGTTTGACCCTTCAGGGAATCGACCATGGAAAGAGACCAGGCATCGAAATTCGTCAACGACCTGCTGCGCCTGATGGTGTCGCGCAACGGGTCCGACCTCTTCCTGACCGCCGACTTCCCGCCGGCCATCAAGGTGGACGGCAAGGTGACGAAGGTGTCGCCGCAACCCCTCACCGGGCAGCACACCATCGCGCTCGCGCGGGCGGTGATGAACGACAAGCAGGCCGCCGAGTTCGAGCGCACGAAGGAATGCAACTTCGCGATCTCGCCGCAGGGCATCGGCCGCTTCCGGGTCAACGCCTTCGTGCAGCAGAGCAACATCGGCCTCGTGATGCGGACCATCCCGCAGACCCTGCCCACCATCGACGCGCTGAACCTGCCGCAGGTGCTCAAGGACGTCACGATGACCAAGCGCGGCCTCGTGATCTTCGTGGGTGCCACCGGCTCCGGCAAGAGCACGTCGCTCGCCGCGATGGTGGACTTCCGCAACGAGAACTCGTATGGCCACATCATCACCATCGAGGACCCGGTCGAGTTCGTGCACCCGCACAAGAACTGCATCGTCACGCAGCGCGAGGTGGGCCTCGACACCGAGGGCTGGGAGCAGGCGCTGAAGAACACGCTGCGCCAGGCGCCCGACGTCATCCTGATGGGTGAGATCCGCGACCGCGAGACGATGGAACACGCCGTGGCCTTCGCCGAGACGGGCCACCTGTGCATGGCCACGCTGCACGCCAACAGCGCCAACCAGGCCCTCGACCGCATCATCAACTTCTTCCCCGAGGAACGTCGCGCCCAGCTGCTGATGGACCTCTCGCTGAACCTGAAGTCGCTGATCTCGCAGCGCCTGCTGCCGCGCCAGGAAGGCAAGGGCCGCATCGCCGCGGTCGAGATCCTGCTGAACACCCCCCTCATCTCCGACCTGATCTTCAAGGGCGAGGTCAGCGAGATCAAGGAGATCATGAAGAAGTCGCGCGAGCTGGGCATGCAGACCTTCGACCAGGCCCTGTTCGACCTGTACGAGAACCAGCTCGTCACGTACGAGGACGCGCTGCGCAACGCCGACTCCGTCAACGACCTGCGCCTGCAGATCAAGCTCCACAGCAACCGTGCCCGCAACGCCGACCTGGCCGCGGGCACCGAACACCTGACCATCGTCTGATGACCACCCGCTCCTACGATCCCGTTCCTTCCCGCCGCGTGGCCTTCCTGGGCCTCGGCGTCATGGGCTACCCGATGGCCGGCCACCTCGCGCGCGCCGGCCACCAGGTGACCGTCTACAACCGCACCGCCGCCAAGTCCGCCCAATGGGTGGCCGAGCACGGTGGCAAGAGCGCCGCCACGCCGCAGGCCGCCGCCACGGGCGCCGACATCGTCTTCGCCTGCGTGGGCAACGACAACGACCTGCGCCACGTCACCACGGGCGCCGACGGCGCCTTCGCGGGCATGGCCGCCGGCAGCATCTTCGTGGACCACACCACGGCGTCGGCCGAGGTCGCGCGCGAGCTGTCCGCCGTCGCACGCCAGCGCGGCTTCGAGTTCATCGATGCGCCGGTGTCGGGCGGCAACCTGGGCGCCATCAATGGCGCGCTGACCGTGATGTGCGGCGGCGACACGAAGGCCTTCGACACGGTGCGCCCGATCGCGCTCGCGTTCTCGAAGGCCGTCACGCTGCTCGGCGAGAGCGGTGCGGGCCAGCTCGCGAAGATGGTCAACCAGATCTGCATCGCCGGCCTCGTGCAGGGCCTGTCGGAAGCCATCGCGTTCGGCCAGAAGGCCGGCCTCGACATGAAGGCCGTGCTCGACGTCATCGGCAAGGGCGCGGCCCAGAGCTGGCAGATGGACAACCGCGGCCCCACGATGGTCGAGGGCAAGTTCGACTTCGGCTTCGCGGTCGACTGGATGCGCAAGGACCTGGGCCTCGTGCTCGCCGAGGCGCAGCGCAACGGGGCGCGGCTGCCGGTCACGGCGCTGGTGGACCAGTTCTATGCCGATGTGCAGGCGCTCGGTGGTGGACGCAATGACACGTCCTCCCTCATCCGCCGCCTGACCTGACCTCGCAGTCTCGCGCCACCAGGCGCAGCAGAAGCAGGAACTGCGAGGCGGTGCCGAAGCGCCTCGCCTCGAGCAGCGTCGGGCCGTCCGGCTGCAGGCGCACGCCGTAGGTGTCGTCGTCGCGGTCGAAGCGCACTTCGGCCGCGGCCGGCGTGGACAGCGCCACGTCCAGCGGTGATCCGCGCTCGCGGCCGCGCCATGCGGTGACACGCAGCGTGCAGCCGTTCTCCAGCGCGTACGTCCACCGGCGGGCGCGGTGGGCTTCGCCGCCGATCTCGTTCATCACGCGCAGGCGTTCGGGGTTGTCCATGTCGTGCGGACTGGTGAGGGATCGGTCCTCGCTCGGGTATCCGTCGGCGCAGCCACCGAGCCCCACCAGTGCGGCAACGGCCGCGGCGCGGCGCAGGCGGTCAGTCGCCATCGGCGCCCTCCTCCGGCGGCAGGCGCGTGGCCAGCACCTTGTCGATGGTCTTGCCGTCCATGTCGACGATCTCGAAGCGCCAGCCGTCCCAATCGACCGTGTCCGCCACCTTCGGCAGGCGGCCCGTCAGCAGCATCATCAGGCCGCTGAGCGTGTGGTAACGGCCGCGTTCCTCCTCGGGCACGCGGTCGAGCTGCAGGCGGTCCTTCAGCTCGGGCACGGGGATGTGGCCGTCGAGCAGCCACGAGCCATCCTCGCGCTGCACCGCCCACGCGTCGGCTGCGTCGGCGGGCTGGAACTCGCCGGTGATGGCTTCCACCAGGTCCTGCAGGGTCACGAGGCCCTTGACCTCGCCGTACTCGTCGACCACGAAGGCCATGTGCACGCCCGACGAACGGAAGTTGTCGAGCAGCTCCATGCCGGTCAGGGTCTCGGGCACGTAGAGCGGCGGACGCAGTTGCTCCTCGAGCGAGGGCGGCACGCCGCGCACCATGCGCGACAGCAGCTGACGGGCGTTCGCGACGCCCACGATGTCGTGCAGGCCGCCGCGCACCACCGGGAAGTGGTTGTGGTCCGACGACTCGATGCGCGCGTGGTTCACCTCGAACTCGAGCGTGGTGTCGAGGCACACGATGTCGGCGCGCGGCACCATCAGCGAACCGATCTGGCGGTCGTCGAGGCGGAACACGTTGCGCACCATCGTGTGCTCGTGCGACTCGATGACACCGGCGCTCGTGCCTTCGGCGAGCACCGCGTGGATCTCCTCCTCGGTCACCTCGGGGGTCTTGCGGTCGGTGACGCCCAGCAGGCGCAGCAGCAGCTGCGTCGAGCCCGACAGCAGCTTCACGAACGGCTTCGTCGCGAGCGACAGCGCGTCGATGGGGCGGGCCACGAGCCGGGCCACGGCCTCGGGGTGGCTCTGGCCGAGGCGCTTGGGCACCAGCTCGCCGAGCACGATCGAGAAGTACGTGATCAGCACGACGACGAGGCCGGTGCCGGCCCAGCCGGCCCACTCGGCCGGCACGCCGAGGCTGGCGAGCCAGACCGACAGCGGCCCCGCGAGCGCCGCCTCGCCGACGATGCCGTTCAGCACGCCGATGGAGGTGATGCCGATCTGGATGGTCGACAGGAAGCGGGTCGGGTCGGCGCCGAGCTTCACGGCGGCGGCCGCCGCGCGGTCGCCCTCGTCGAGGGCCTTCTGCAGCCGGGTGCGCCGGGCCGTGACGAGGGCGATCTCGGACATGGCGAACAGGCCGTTGAGGAGGATGAGGGCGAGGAGTAAGGCGATTTCCATGGATGGGGGCGTTCAGGGCGAGGGGGCCACGGCGAGGCGGCCACGCACGGGCGGAGCCCGGTGGCCGATGCGGGAGCGAAGGAGGGCGTGACCGGCGGGGCCGGTCAGCGAAGGGCCGAGGGAGGCCGCAGGAGGGTGTCGAGGGAACGCGCGCGGGGCGGTGTCCCGGGAACGGTCAGGCGCAGCGGGTCCGCGGGGCGGACGGCCTGGGGCGGGACGGTGTCGGCGACGTGGTCGGACGCGTCGTCGGAGCAGTCGCTGTGTTCGCCGGCGAGGTCGACGGCCGAGGGGGCGGCGTCGTCCGCCTCGGCATCCGCCGTGGCCGCGGCGAGCGGCCGAGGGTCGGTCACCGCGGCGAACGTGTAGGCGGGGATCAGCAGCGCGAAGACGCAGGCGAGCAGCCAGCGGGGGAACCGGAACGGTGTCCCCCGGGAGAAGCGTCGGGCGCCCGCCGGGTCCATCAGGGCTTGTTGCTGGCCGGCTTGGCGGTGTTCGTGGGCGGGCCGAGCGGCTGCAGCGTTGCCAGCTCGGCGGGGGTCACGATCTCGAACACGCGCACGACCTTCTGCACGCCGCTGATGCGGCTGGTGAGGTCGACGGCGCGGCTGGCCTCGGCCTCGGTCACGCGGCCCATCAGGTAGACGATGTTGCGTTCGGTGACGATCTTGAACGCGCTGGCGGACACGTCGCCGGCGTCCACGAGCGTGGCCTTGACCTTCGTGGAGACGAGCGTGTCGTTCGAGCGCGCCGTGAGCGAACTCGAGAAGCCGACCATCAGCTCGTTCACCGTGGAGCGCACGTTGTCGATGCGGGCGATGGCCTGTTCGACGGCGACCCGGTCGGCCTCGGTGGGCACCTCGCCGGTGATCAGCGCGATGCGGTTGTAGCTGGTGACGTTGATGTGGCCGCGGTCGCCGATGGCTTCCTTGATGCGGCCGCCGGCCTTCAGCTCGATGGTCTGGTCATCGACCTGGGTGCCGGAGCTGCGGCGGTCGGTGGCCATGAGGGTGCCGCCCACGACGGCACCGCCGACGACGATGGCGGCACAGCCGGACAGGGTGGAAAGGGTGGTGGCGATGGCGAGCGTGGCGGCGATGGCGCCGAGGCGGAACGACGTTCCCGTCATGTATTTTCCTGTTCTCCGAGCAATTGCAGGTCCACGGCGTCGCACAGGCAGTGAAGCGCGAGGATGTGGACCTCCTGGATGCGTGCGGTGCGTTCGTGAGGAACGCAGATGTGCACGTCGGTCTCGCTCAAATGTTGATTCATCTTGCCGCCTCCGCGCCCCGTGAGCGCGATGACGGTCATTTCCTTGGCATGGGCGGCCTCGACCGCGGCCAGCACGTTGGCGGAGTTGCCGCTGGTGGTGATGGCGAGCAGCACGTCGCCGGGCTGGCCGAGGGCCTGCACCTGCTTCGAGAAGACCTGGTTGAAGTCGTAGTCGTTGCCGATGGCGGTGAGGATCGACGTGTCGACCGTCAGCGCGATGGCGGCGAGCCCAGGCCGTTCGCGTTCGAACCGGCCGATGAACTCGGCGGCGAAGTGCTGTGCGTCGCTGGCGGAGCCGCCGTTGCCGCAGGCGAGGACCTTGCCGCCACCGGTGATGCTGCCCACGACGGCGCTCACCGCGTCCGCGATGGGGCGCGACAGGATTTCCGCCGCGGCGTACTTCAGGTCGGCGCTGTCGAAGAATTGTTGCTGGATGCGTTGTTCAAGCATGAGCATGAGTTTAAGACATGGGGCGGGTGCGCTTGGTTCCGTGCGCGCGGTCAGATCGTGTCCGGGCGTTCGTGCGCCCTCCGCACATATGGGCTGCGCCTCTCATATCCAACAACTTTACGTTGAGCAATCAGGGTAAACGTGAGCAATCGGGTGGGGCATGTGACACCTCACTCACTTCGTGCGCTCGTCGAATCGAGAATCGCGCCCTCATGGAAGCAAGAGGTCGGCAGATGCGGGTTCGCAGGACAGGATGGAGCGCGGCACTGGTGGCGGGCGTGCTCGTGGCAGGGGCGATGGGCGCCAGGGCGCAGGACGCGGCGGCCGACGCCGCGCGCATCGAGGCCGGTGGCCGCCTGGCCGTGGCGACCGACTGCCTGGCGTGCCACACCGCGCCCAAGGGCGGCAAGCCGTTCGCGGGCGGCTACGCGATCGCCTCGCCCCTCGGCGACATCGTCGCGACGAACATCACGCCGTCGAAGTCCGCCGGCATCGGCGACTACACGCTGGAGGACTTCCGCCGCGCCGTGCGCCAGGGCCTCCGCAAGGACGGCGCGCACCTCTACCCCGCGATGCCGTACACGGCCTACACGCAGCTGAGCGACGACGACACGGCCGCGCTCTATGCGTACTTCATGCACGGCGTGGCGCCGGTGGACGAGAAGGTTCCCGCGACATCGCTGCCTTTCCCGTTCAACATCCGGCTGTCGATGGTCGCCTGGAACGCCCTGTTCCTGAAGGACGAGCGCTTCGTTCCCGACCCGTCGAAGACGGACGAGGTGAACCGCGGCGCCTACCTCGCGCAGGCGCTGGCCCATTGCAGCACGTGCCACACGCCGCGCAACGCGCTGATGGCCGAGCAGGACGGCAAGGGCTTCCTGTCGGGCGGCTCCGTCGGCCCCTGGTTCGCGCCGAACATCACGTCGGACCCGGTGCACGGCATCGGCGCCTGGACCGAGGCCGAACTCGTGCAGTACCTGCGCACCGGCCGCGTGACCGGCAAGGCCCAGGCCGCGGGCCCGATGGCCGAGGCGGTGGAGCACAGCCTGCAGCACCTGCCGGAGCCGGACCTGAAGGCCATCGCGGTGTACCTCAAGCAGACGCCGCCGGTGGGCGGCGGCGAGGGCACGCCGCGCTTCGGGTTCGGCGCGGCGTCGAAGTCCGAGGTCGACTGGCGGGGTGCCAAGGAGGGTGTCGATGCCGGCTGGCGCGTCTTCAGCGGCAGCTGTGCCCAGTGTCACCAGGAGAACGGCGGCGGCACCGGCAACCGCGAGTACCCCTCGCTGTTCCACAACACCGCCACCGGTGCCGACCGGCCCGACAACCTCGTCGCGACCATCCTGCACGGCGTGGACCGCACGGTGGCGGGCCGCGCCCACTTCATGCCCGCCTTCGGCGACGCGGCGTCGTACACCGACCGCCTGACCGACCAGGAGATCGCCGACGTCAGCAACTACGTGCTGGGCCGCTATGGCAACCCGGCCGTGAAGGTGAGCGCCGGCGACGTGCGGGTGCTGCGCGCGGGCGGCTCGCCGCCCTTCCTCGCCCAGGTGCGTCCACTGATCGTCCCTGGCCTCGTGGTGGTGCTCGTCGCGCTGCTCTGTCTCGTGATCCGCCGCGTGCGTGCGAAGTCGCGCCGCGGTTCCCTGGAGTTCCGTCCATGACCGACATGACCCGGGTCATCGCCCAGATCGTCCGATTCCCCGTCTCGCGCCGCACGCTGCTCGGCAGTGCCGCGGTGGCGGGCTCGGCCCTCGCGCTCGGCGGGGTCGCCTCGCTGGCCGTGACCGATGCCGCCGCGGCCTCGCCGTCGCCGGCCGAGTTCCTGCGCCTCTCCGAATTCCTGACGGGCGGCCAGCCGCTCGAGGAAGGCCTCGCCACCCGTTTCCAGGCCGCGCTGGCGCGCCGGGACCCGCGGTTCGGCGACGCGGTGGCCGCGCTGCAGCGCTACGTGTCCGACAGCCGGGCCGCGGGCATCGACGAACTGCTGGACCGCCCCGACCTGGGCGAGCCGCTGCGCAAGACGATCACGCAGATCGTTTCCGCGTGGTACCTCGGCATCGTCGGCGACGACGCCGAGACCGAACTGGTGGCCTATGCGCAGGCCCTGATGTACCGCCCCACGAAGGACGTGCTGGTGGTGCCGTCGTACGGCGGCGGTCCCGACTCGTGGGGCGAGAAGCCCGCCGCCACACACACCCCTGACACCGGAAAGAAGCCATGAGCAGCAGCCAAGAGTTCGATGCCGACCTGATCGTGATCGGGTCGGGGGTGATGGGTGGCCTGATCGCGAGCCGGCTGGCCAAGGCCGGCAAGTCGGTGATCATCATGGAGGCGGGCCCGCGCGTGCGCCGCGCCGACATCGTCGAGACCTTCCGCAACGCGCCGGTCAAGCTGTCGCTCGCGAACATGAAGGCGCAGGGCGCGGGCTCGCCGTTCCCGAATCCGCCGCACATCCCGTCCACGTACGGCGACTACCTGAAGCAGGTGGGTCCGGTGCCCTATCCCACCAAGTACCTGCGCGTGGTGGGGGGCACCACGTGGCACTTCGGCTCGGCGCTGTGGCGCATGATCCCGAACGACTTCAAGCTCCGCACGCTGTATGGCCGCGGCCGCGACTGGCCCCTCGGCTACGACGAGCTGGAGCCGTACTACTGCGAGGCCGAGGCCGAGCTCGGGGTGTCGGGCATCGACGGGCAGGACGAGAGCGGCCACGGCGGCGCGGCCTGGCCGCCGCGCTCCAAGCCGTTCCCGATGAAAGGCCTGAACGAGCCGTACTTCATGAAACGCGCGGCCGAACTGCTGGCCCCCGGCGGCTACAACCCGGTGATCGAGCCCCATGGCCGCGCGACACGGCCGTATGGCAACCGGCCGGTGTGCGGCGGCAACAACAACTGCAACCCGGTGTGTCCGATCGGCGCGAAGTACGACGGCTCGATGCACATCGACGAGGCCGAGCGCCACGGCGCGAAGCTGTACGACAACGCGGTGGTGTACCGCATCGAGGCGGGCGACGACGGCAAGATCCGCCGCATCCACTACAAGAAGCCCGACGGCACCTCGCACCAGCTGACCGCGCGCCACTTCGTGCTGGCCGCCTACGCCATCGAGGGGCCGAAGCTGCTGCTGATGTCGACGTCGGAGAAGTATCCGAACGGCATCGCCAATTCGTCCGACCAGGTGGGGCGCAACCTGATGGGCCACACCGGCATCAGCATGAACGTCATGATGAACGAGGACGTCTGGCCGGGCCAGGGGCCCACCGAACTGCTGGTGTACCTGAACTACCGCGACGGCCCGTTCCGCAAGGACATCCCGAGCTACAAGACCAAGTTCCGCAACACCGTGCCCACCTCGCAGATCGCGGCGTCGCTGCTGGCCAAGGGCGTGCTGGGCAGCCGGCTCGACGCGGAGATCCGGCGCCAGTCCGCGCGTTCGCTGAACGTGGCGGTGGACCTGGAGACCGAGGCGCTGCCGCAGAACCGCATCGTGCCCAGCAAGACGCACAAGGATGGCATCGGCCTGCCCGTCCCCGAGATCTACTACAGCGTCAACGGCTACTGGAACGCCGGCCGCGACTTCGCGGTGAAGGACCTGACGCGCATGGCCGGCCTGCTGAACGCCGACATCCTGAAGATGGACACGAACCACCAGGACCGCCAGCACATCATGGGCACCACCATCATGGGCGACGACCCGAAGGACTCGGTGGTGGACCGCGATTGCCGCACGCACGACCACCCGAACCTGTTCATCGCCGGCACCGGCGTGATGCCGTCGGGCTCGTGCATGAACCCGACGCTGACGGGCGCCGCGCTGAGCGTGCGCATCGCGGAGACGCTGCTCAAGGAGATCTGAGCGGCCGGCTCATTCGTCGGTGAAGGCAGCCTGCAGCCACGTCAGCGCGCCGCCGTCGATCACCACGACGTCGAAGCGGCACGGCGGCGGCGTGGCGAACGACTGCAGGTAATGGCGCGCGGCCAGCCGCACCCGGCGCTGTTTCGACGCGCCGATGCTGGCGGCCGCACCGCCGTGCCGCGGGTTGCGGCGCATCCGCACCTCGACGAAGACCAGGGTGCCGTCGCGGTCGCGTACGATGAGGTCCACTTCGCCGCCGTGCCTGCGCGGCCCCGCCGCCACCCGGTAGTTCCGTGCCACCAGCCGGAGCCCGTGACGGACGAGGTGGTCGAGCGCCCGCCGCTCTCCCTCATCGCCCGCTTCCTTTGTCGTGAAACCTGCCATGGATGCCCCGACCCGCCCGTCCCTGTTGTTGCAAGCCGCCGATGCCGCCGCCGGGACCCAACACTACCCGGCGTCGACCCTGTACGTGGTCGCGACCCCCATCGGGAATCTCGCGGACCTGACACTGAGGGCCATCCACGTCCTGTGGAAGGTCGATGCGGTGGCCTGCGAGGACACCCGCCACACGAGCCCGCTGCTGCGTCACCTGGGGCTCGACAAGCCGCTCATCGCGCTGCACGAGCACAACGAACGGGAGGCCGCGGCCACCGTGCTGGCCCGGCTGGCCGCCGGCGAACGGGTGGCCTACGTGAGCGACGCCGGCACGCCGGCCGTCAGCGACCCGGGGGCGGCCCTCGTGGCGGCCTGCCAGGCGGCGGGTTACCGCGCGGTGCCGGTGCCCGGCGCGAGCAGCGCGCTCGCGGCGATGTGCGTGGCCGGTGACACCGAGGCCCGCGGTTTCGCGTTCACCGGCTTCCTGCCCCCGAAGGGCAACGAACGGGCGCTGGCGCTGAAGGCCGTGGCCGCCCGCGCGGAGGCCCAGGTGCTGTTCGAGGCGCCGCACCGCATCGCCGCGCTGCTGCAGGGGCTGGCCGACGTGGCGCCGTCGCGGCGCCTGTCGGTGTGCCGCGAGCTGACGAAGCAGTTCGAGTCGGTCGAGACCCTGGTCGCGGCGGACGCACCGGCCTGGCTCGCGGCCGATCCGAACCGGTCGCGGGGGGAGTTCGTCGTGGTGGTGCACGCGCTCGCGCCGGGGGTGGCACCGGAAGACGGCGACACCGCCCACGACACGATGCTGAAGACGCTGATGGCCGAACTGCCGCTCAAGCAGGCCGTGGGACTCGCGGCCGAGCTGAGCGGGGCCCCGCGCAACGCGCTGTACGCCCGGGCGCTCGAACTGAAGCAGGCCGGCTGAGGACGCGCCTACCAGCCGCGGTGGTCGCCCAGTTCGCGGCGGATGCTGCGGCCGGCGTGGTCCTGCATGGCCTCGATGCGTTCGCGCTCGCGCCAGGACACGTGGCCGTCGGCCTGCGCCCACGCCTCGGCGCGGTCGATCTCGCGCTGCTGGCGCACCAGGTGCTGGGCCTCGCGACGGTTCAGCTGGCCGGTGACGATGCCGTGGCGGATGGCCGCGGCCTGCCGGTACTGGCGGGCGTCGATGCGATCGCTGCGGTACTGGCTGCGGGTGTCGTACCCGTACCGGTCATGGGCCGAGGCGGCGCCGGACAGGGCCGTGAGGGTGGCGAACACGAGGGCGGCGCCGGCCGCGAGGGTCTTGGAGCGGGTCATCGAAGGTCCTTTCGAGAGGTCGGGGACGGACGAAACACGGGACAGCATGCGTGACACAACGCACGAACCGCTCCATCCCGCTGACAGCGCGCGGGTAATAAGGTGTTTCCGGGCGGTCGCCACAAGACGGAAACCCGCTCCTACAATCGGCCCATGATCTCCCGCGAACCCACCCTCGAACGTCTGGCGGTCGCCAGGTCCCTGCTGCTCGACCCGTTCGGCCTCACGGACGCGACGGTGGCGAAGGCCCTCGACACGATCGCGGCGCACCGCATCGACGACGCGGACCTGTACTTCCAGTACACGCGCAGCGAGGGCTGGAGCCTCGAGGAAGGCATCGTCAAGTCCGGCAGCTTCGGCATCGACCAGGGTGTGGGCGTGCGGGCGGTCGCCGGCGAGAAGACGGCATTCGCGTACTCCGACGACATCTCCGAGGCGGCGCTGCTCGACGCGGCCCGCACGGTGCGCACCATCGCCGCGGCCGGCCAGAGCGCCACCGTCAAGGTGCCGTCCACGCCGCGCGTGGCCGGCAGCCGCGTGCTGTACGCGCCCACCGACCCCATCGCCACGCTCGACAGCTCGCAGAAGGTCGCGCTGCTGGAGCGGGTCGAGAAACTCGCCCGCGCGAAGGACCCTCGGGTCAAGCAGGTCATGGCCGGCGTGGCCGCCGAATACGACGTGGTGCTGATCGCCCGTGCCGACGGCACCCTGGCGGCCGACGTGCGCCCGCTCGTGCGCCTGTCCGTCACCGTGATCGCCGAGCAGACCATCGCCGGCGAGGTGCGCCGCGAGATCGGCTCGGGCGGCGGCGGTGGCCGCTTCGGCCTCGGCTACTTCCAGCAGGACATCATCGAGCGCTACGTCAGCGACGCGGTCAACGCGGCGCTCACGAACCTCGAGGCGCGCCCGGCCAAGGCCGGCGAGATGAGCGTGGTGCTCGGCCCGGGCTGGCCGGGCGTGCTGCTGCACGAGGCCATCGGCCACGGCCTCGAGGGCGACTTCAACCGCAAGGGCTCCAGCGCGTTCAGCGGCCGCATCGGCCAGCGCGTGGCCGCCAAGGGGGTCACGGTGCTCGACGACGGCACCATCCCCGACCGCCGCGGCTCGCTCAACGTCGACGACGAGGGCAACGCGAGCCAGCGCAACGTGCTGATCGAGGACGGCATCCTCAAGGGCTACATCCAGGACGCCATGAACGCCCGCCTGATGGGTGTCGCACCCACCGGCAACGGCCGCCGCGAAAGCTACGCCGCCGTGCCCATGCCGCGCATGACCAACACGTACATGCTGGGCGGCGACAAGACGAAGGAAGAGATCATCTCCGGCCTCAAGCGCGGCCTGTACGCCACGAACTTCGGCGGCGGCCAGGTCGACATCACGAGCGGCAAGTTCGTGTTCTCGGCGTCCGAGGCCTTCTGGGTCGAGAACGGCAAGATCCAGTATCCCGTCAAGGGCGCCACCATCATCGGCAACGGCCCCGACGCCCTCACCCGCGTCAGCATGATCGGCAACGACATGAAGCTCGACACCGGCGTGGGCGTGTGCGGCAAGGAAGGCCAGAGCGTGCCGGTGGGCGTGGGCCAGCCCACGCTGCGCATCGACCGCATGACCGTCGGCGGTACAGCATGAAGAGCGGCTTGACTTTCCTCAGCACCTGCGTGCTACATTAACGCCCATGCGTCTCGTCGCCTCTTACTTCGGCTACTTCTTTTGGATCTTGCCCACATCCGGCGGAGAGAGAAGCGCGTAGCCCGAAGAAACGCACCAGACTCAAAAAACCGCCGGATCCACGGCGGTTTTTTTTCGCCCGAACATCCCGACGCACCACGACGACCGACCCAGCAAGGAGCCTTTTCGAATGAATGCCCAAGCCACCAGTGCCGCAGAAGGATGGACGGCCCCGGCCGACCGCACCGGCCAGACCGACGACGAACGCATCCGCAACGTCACCCCGCTGCCCCCGCCGGAACACCTGGTGCGGTTCTTCCCGATCCGCGGCACGCCGGCCGAGACGCTCGTGGCGGACACTCGCCAGCGCATCAAGAACATCATCGCGGGCACCGATGACCGCCTGCTCGTGATCATGGGCCCCTGCTCCATCCACGACCCGGTCGCCGCCGTCGAATACGCCCGCCGCCTGCTCGCCGAGCGCAAGAAGTACGAAGGCACGCTCGAGATCGTGATGCGCGTGTACTTCGAGAAGCCCCGCACCACCGTCGGCTGGAAGGGCCTGATCAACGACCCGTACCTCGACGAGAGCTACAAGATCGACGAAGGTCTGCGCATCGCCCGCCAGCTGCTCACCGAGATCAACAAGCTCGGCATGCCGGCCGGCAGCGAGTTCCTCGACGTGATCTCGCCGCAGTACATCGGCGACCTGATCTCCTGGGGCGCCATCGGCGCACGCACCACCGAGAGCCAGGTGCACCGCGAGCTGTCGTCGGGCCTGTCGGCGCCCATCGGCTTCAAGAATGGCACCGACGGCAACATCCGCATCGCCACCGATGCCATCCAGGCCGCGGCCCGCTCGCACCACTTCCTGTCCGTCCACAAGAACGGCCAGGTCGCCATCGTCGAGACGAGCGGCAACCCCGACTGCCACGTGATCCTGCGCGGCGGCAAGACGCCCAACTACGACGCGGTGCACGTCGAGGCCGCCTGCAAGGACCTCGAGGCTGCGAAGCTGCGCCCGTCGCTGATGGTCGACTGCTCGCACGCCAACAGCAGCAAGCAGCACGAGCGCCAGATCGACGTGGCCCGCGACATCGCCACGCAGGTGGGTGGCGGGTCGCGCCGCATCTTCGGCGTGATGGTCGAGAGCCACCTCAACGCCGGGGCGCAGAAGTTCAGCGCCGGCAAGGACGATCCGTCGAAGCTCGCCTACGGCCAGAGCATCACCGACGCCTGCATCGGCTGGGATGACTCGACCGGCGTGCTTCAGGTGCTGAGCGAGGCCGTGAAGGCCCGCCGCGGCTGACCGGGCCGCGCCCCCGCCCGGGGGCGCGCAACAGTTTGCAAGGCGGGCAAGGGCGGGCAAAAAGTCTGGCCCGGCGGGCGCCGGGCGGGTTGAATGGGGGCTTCTCCACGCGACACAAGGAAACACCCATGCCCCGCACCACCCGCCGCGACGACCCGTCGATCCGCGAAGCCGCGCGCCAGGTGATCCGCGTCACGCTGGCCAGTTTCGTGATGGCCGCCTCGGCCCAGGCGGCCCCGCCGCGCGAGCGGCTCACGGCCGAATCCGTCTTCACGCGGGCCGATGCCAACCACGACGGCAAGCTCTCGCGCGCCGAGGTGGCCCGGTTCCCGGTGTTCGCCGAGAAGTTCGACCAACTCGATGCCGACCATGACGGCCAACTCGACCTGGGCGAGTTCGAAGTGGGGTTCAACGCGCCGCTGTGAGCGCGGCGCCGACGTTCATTTCGTCGAGAACAGCTTCGCCGCCCGCCCCTTGAGCTCCAGCAGCTCGCTCGGCGTGACCGAGTACTTCCCGTTCAGCACGTCCACTTCCACGCGGAACTCCACGTCGCGCTTGCCGTTGGTGAGCAGGCCGGACGTGAACTCGTAGTCTTCCGCCTCCGCGGGCAGGCCCTGGGCCTTCACGTCGTAGTCCTCGTACTGCACGTTGTGGATCTCGCCGCTGGCGAGGTCCAGGGTGCCGGTGGAGTTCACGACGGATTCGGTCAGTTCATCGACGATCGTGATCGGCAGTTTGAGGTCCACGGCAGGCTCCGGCAGCAAAGGGAAGGCGCGGATTCTAGGCCTTCCGCGAAACCCGTCCGCGGACCGCGCGTTCCACCCTGCTCAGGCGTCGGTGGCGGTGTCGCGCTCGTGCATCTCGGCGTCGATGCTGCGGAACAGGTCGGCCATGGTCTTGCCGGGTTCGTCCCGGAAGGTCTCGTCGAGCAGTTCCAGGTGCTGGATGCGGTCGATGCGGAAGTTGCGGAACGCGTTGCGGTGCTCGCACCACGCGGCCAGCGTCCACACCGCGCCCCAGTAGAAGCACCCGAGCGGGCGCAGCGTGCGTTCGCTCTCCTGCTCCTTCAGGTCGAGGTACTTGATGCGGACGAACCGGCGCGCCTCGGTGGCCAGCCGCAGCGATTCGAGCCGGGCGCGCGTGCGGGTGTCGAAGTGCACCGGTGGCGCGTACACCGCGAGGCTTTCGGCCGCGGCCCGCGCGGGCGCCGGCAGCACGGCCAGGATCTTCGACAACGCGGCCTCGGCCTGTCGGGCCAGCGCTTCGTCGAGCCGGGGCTGCGCGATGCGCACCGACGCGACCAGCGCCTGGGCTTCCTCATGCGTGAACATCAGCGGCGGCAGGTCGAAGCCCGGACGCATGCGGTAGCCCACGCCCGCTTCCCCCTCGATGGGCACGCCCTGCGCCATCAGGTCGGCCACGTCGCGGTACACCGTGCGCTCCGACACCTCCAGCCGTTCGGCCAGGAACTGGGCGGTGCTGAGCCGCCGGCCGCGGATCAGCTGGACGATCTGGAACAGTCGGTCGGCACGGCGCATGGCAGGCAACGGGTGGCGGGCGGAAGAGGACGGTCCGGCGCGCCATTGTGCGGCGGCCAGCAGGGGAGGCCAAGCGGGCCATGAGTGGGAGGCGCCGATCACGCTTCAGGCGAGCGAGTGGAGCCCGACCCGGTTGCCCTCGGTGTCGGTGATGTGGGCGCAGAAGCCCCAGTCGTCCGGCAGCGCGGTCTTCTCGACAGCGATCCGGCCGCCGGCCTGCGGCACCCGCGACAGCACTTCGTCGATCGACGGCGTGGACAGGTACACCACGGTGCCGGCCGGCGCGGGCGGCTGGCCGTCGCAGCTCACCGACAGGCAGCCGCCGACCCCCTGGCCTTCGAACGGGAAGAGCGCCATCGAGTGGGCGCCCTCGCCTTCGCGCCGCATCGGCAGGCCCAGCACGGTTTCGTAGAAGTCCTGGGCGCGGTCCAGGTCGAGCACCGGGATCTCGAACCAGTGCAGGGCATGGATGGCATGAGCGGCGTGGGCGTTGGTGTGGTGCTGCATGGAAACCTCCTCGGGTTGTCGGGAGGGTCATGCTGCGCGGGGGCTGCTGACAACGTGTTGTCAGCAGCCTGCACCGATCATTCGAGCGTGGCCTGGCGCACCGCGTGTTCCCAGCCCGCCATCAGCTCCTCGGCACGGGAACGGGCCATCACCGGGTGGAAGCGGCGCTCCACCTGCCACTGGGCGGCCAGTTCGTCGAGGTTGTGCCACACGCCGCTGCTCAGGCCCGCGAGGTAAGCGGCGCCGAGCGCGGTGGTCTCGATCACCTTCGGGCGCACGACGGGAATGCCCAGCAGGTCGGCCTGGAACTGCATCAGCAGGTCGTTGACGCAGGCGCCGCCGTCCACGCGCAGTTCGCTGACGGGCGAGCCGCCGGCGGCGACCGCGTCGCGGCTCATCGCGGTCAGCAGCGCCGCACTCTGGAACGCGATGCTCTCGAGCGCCGCGCGGGCGATGTGGGCCACGGTGCTGCCGCGGGTGAGCCCCACGATGGCGCCGCGGGCATCGGCCTTCCAGTACGGCGCGCCCATGCCGGTGAAGGCCGGCACGAACATCACGCCGCCGCTGTCGGGCACCGATTCCGCGAGCCGCTGCACCTCGCCGCTGCCCTTGATGGCCTGCAGGCCGTCGCGCAGCCACTGCACCACGGCGCCGCCGATGAACACGCTGCCCTCGAAGGCGAACTCGGGCGTGGCCGTGGGCTGCGCCGCGCTCGTGGTGATCAGGCCGTTGGCCGACTGCTGGAAGTTGCCGCCGGTGTGCATCAGCATGAAGCAGCCGGTGCCGTAGGTGTTCTTCGCGAGGCCGGCCCGGAAGCAGGCCTGCCCGAAGAGCGCGCTCTGCTGGTCGCCCGCCACGCCGCCGATGGGCAGCGATTCGCCGAACAGGTGCGCCTCGGTGTGGCCGTACACGTGGCTCGACGGGAACACCTGCGGCAGCATCTCGCGCGGCACGTCGAGCACCTCGAGCAACTCGTCGTCCCAGGTGTTGTCGTGCACGTTCAGCATCAGCGTGCGCGACGCGTTGCTGACGTCGGTGGCGTGCAGCTTCCCGCCCGTCAGGTGCCACATCAGCCACGAATCCACGGTGCCGAAGGCGAGTTCGCCACGTGCCGCGGCCTCGCGCGAGCCGGCCACGTGGTCGAGGATCCACTTGAGCTTCGTGCCCGAGAAGTACGCGTCGACGATGAGCCCGGTGCGTTCGCGGAACAGCGGCTCGAGGCCCTGCTCGCGGAACGCGGCGCAGGTGGGTTCGGCGCGGCGGTCCTGCCACACGATGGCGTTGTGGATGGGCTCGCCGGTGCGGCGGTTCCACACCACGGTGGTCTCGCGCTGGTTCGTGATGCCCACCGAGGCGATGTCGCGCGCCGTGAGGCCGGCCTTCGCGAGCGCTTCCTTCGCGGTGGCGAGCTGGGTCTCCCACAGCTCGCGCGGGTCGTGTTCGACCCAGCCCGGCTGCGGGTAGATCTGCCGGAACTCGCGCTGGGCCATCGCGACGATGCGGCCGTTCTCGTCGAACACGATGCTGCGGGAGCTGGAGGTGCCCTGGTCGAGGGCGAGCAGGTGTTTCATCGGGCGACCTCGCACTGGACGCCGGCGTTGGCCAGCAGCTTCGGGAAGGGATCGGGGGGCGGGGCGTCGGTGAACAGCATGTCCACCTCGTCGAAGCGCGCGAGCTGCACCATCGCGGGCCGGTTGAACTTGCTGTGGTCGGTGGCGAGCCACACCTCGCGCGAGTGTTCGAGGATGGCGCGCGCCACCTTCACCTCGCGGTAGTCGAAGTCGCGCAGCGTGCCGTCGGCCTCGATGCCCGAGATGCCGATCAGCCCGATGTCGACCTTGAACTGGCTGATGAAGTCGACCGTCACCTCGCCCACGATGCCGCGGTCGCGTGAGCGCACCACGCCGCCGGCGACGATGACCTCGCAGTCGGGGTTGTCGGACAGGATGGCCGCCACGTTCAGGTTGTTCGTGATGACACGCAGGCCCTTGTGGTGCAGCAGCTCGCGCGCGATGGCCTCGGTGGTGGTGCCGATGTTGATGATCAGCGAACACCCGTTGGGCACCGACTTCGCGACGGCCCGCGCGATGCGCTGCTTGGCCGACTCGTTGAGCTGCTGGCGCTGGCGGTAGGCGATGTTCTCGGTGGTGGAGCTCGGCAGGCGCACGCCGCCGTGGAAGCGGGCGAGCAGCCCGGCCTCGGAGAGCAGCTTCACGTCGCGCCGCACGGTCTGCAGCGTGACGCCGAACTGGTCCGCGAGCGCCTCGACCGACATCGATCCGCGGGCGCGCAACTCGTCCATCAACTGGGCCTGGCGGGGGTTCGGGGTCATGCGAAAGGCGGATTCGGTGTTTCCGGAAGACGCGAGCGTACCCAAAACGCGCAGGTGTCCTCAGGTGGTTTCCCACCCTTGCGCGATGTTCGCATTCGGGCTAAAAAGAAAAAAGAAGAACACAAACGAACCCAAACCGAACATCCGGCCGGGTTCGAGCGTGATCCACCGCACAAGCCCGTTCGCGGTGTCACCGCTTCCGACCGTTTCCCTCCCGAGGAGCCTGCTTGAACCCACCGTTGACCGACTGTGACGTGCTCGTCGTGGGCGGCGGCATCAATGGCGCCGGCATTGCCCGTGACCTTTCGGGCCGCGGGCTGAAGGTCGTGCTGTGCGAGAAGGACGACCTCGCGGCCCACACCTCGTCGTCCTCCACGAAGCTGATCCACGGCGGCCTGCGCTACCTCGAGTACTACGAGTTCTCGCTGGTGCGCAAGGCGCTGGGCGAACGCGAGGTGCTGCTGCGCAGCGCGCCGCACATCATGTGGCCGCTGCGCTTCGTGATGCCGCACGACCCGGGCATGCGCCCGGCGTGGATGATCCGCGCCGGCCTGTTCCTGTACGACCACCTCGCCAAGCGCGAGGTGCTGCCCGGCTCCAGCAGCATCGACCTGCGCCGCCACGTGGCCGGCCAGCCGCTCAAGCCCGTCTTCCGCCGCGGTTTCGTCTACTCCGACGGCTGGGTCGATGACGCCCGCCTCGTCGTGCTCAACGCCATCGACGCCGCCCAGCGTGGTGCGCAGGTGCTCACCGGCTGGCGCTGCGTCGAGGCCCGCCGTGGCGACGGCGCCTGGACGGTGGACCTCGACAACGCGAGCGGCGAACGCCGCACCGTGCGCGCGCGCGCGCTGGTCAACGCGGCCGGCCCGTGGGCCGCGCAGTTCCTGCAGGCCCATGCGCACATCGCGGGCTCGAAGACGCTGCGCCTCGTGAAGGGCAGCCACATCGTCGTGCCGAAGCTGTTCGAGCACGACCACGCCTACATCTTCCAGAACCCCGACCGCCGCATCATCTTCGCGATCCCGTACGAGCGCGACTTCACGCTGATCGGCACCACCGACGTCGAGCACCACGGCCCGGTGGGCCAGGCGCGCATCGACGACACCGAGATCGCCTACCTGTGCGAGCAGGCGAGCCGCTACTTCGCGAAACCCGTGACCCCGGCCGATGTCGTATGGACCTACGCCGGCGTGCGCCCGCTGCTGGGCGACGAGTCGAGCGATGCCTCGGCCGTCACGCGCGACTACCAGCTCGACCTGGAACCGGGCCCGGCGCCGCTGCTGACCGTGTGGGGCGGCAAGATCACCACGTTCCGCAAGCTGGCCGAGGAAGCTGCCGACACGCTGTGCCGCAGCCTCGGCGTGGCGGCCGGCCCGTGGACCGCGACGGCCACGCTGCCCGGCGGCGACCTGTCCGAATGGATCGGCCCGCCCGTGCGCCCCGACACCGACTTCGCCCGCTTCGACGAGGCCCTGGGCCGCCGCCACCCCGAGTGGCCCGCCGCGCTGCGCCACCGCTACGCCCGCGCCTACGGTTCGCGCGTCGACTTCCTCGTGCGGCCGGGCGGCCTCGGCGAGGAGATCGCCCCGGGCGTCTACGAGGCCGAGCTCGACTACCTGCACGAACACGAATGGGCGCGGTCCGCCGACGACGTGCTCTGGCGCCGCTCCAAGCTCGGCCTGCACCTGACCCCCGACCAGCGGACCCGCGTCGCGCAGTGGTTCGCGGCGCGGTGGCCGTCCTGATTTCCCCTTCCTGAAGTCCACATGCAACTGACCCTGGAAAACCTCGGCAAGCAGGTGGGGCCCACGCCCTACCTGTACCCGATGAACCTGAGCCTCGTGCCCCGCGCCGTGACGGTGCTGCTGGGCGCGACCCAGGCCGGCAAGACCACCCTGATGCGGCTGATGGCCGGGCTCGACAAGCCGAGCGAGGGCACCGTGCGGGTCGACGGGGTCGACGTCACCGGCGTGCCGGTGCGCCAGCGCAACGTCGCAATGGTGTACCAGCAGTTCATCAACTACCCGTCGATGACCGTGTTCGACAACATCGCGTCGCCGCTGAAGCTGCGCGGCGAGGATGGCATCGACGCGCGCGTGCGTTCGCTCGCCGAGCGGTTGCACATCGCGCCGTTCCTGCAGCGCCTGCCGTCCGAACTCTCCGGCGGCCAGCAGCAGCGCGTGGCGCTCGCCCGGGCGCTCGCCAAGAACGCGCCGCTGATGCTGCTCGACGAACCGCTCGTGAACCTCGACTACAAGCTGCGCGAGGGCCTGCGCGAGGAACTCACGCACCTCTTCGCCGCGGGCGACTCCACCGTGGTCTACGCCACCACCGAACCCACCGAGGCGCTGCTGCTGGGCGGCTACACCGCGGTGCTGGATGCGGGCGAGCTGCTGCAGTACGGACCCACGGCCGAGGTGTTCCATCGGCCGAAGTCGATCCGGGTCGCACGCGCCTTCAGCGACCCGCCGATGAACCTGGTGCCCGCGCGTGCGGACGACCGCGGTGTCACGTTGCCTTCGGGCGCAGTGGCGCCCGTGCCCGGGCTGGCCGCGTCCGACGTGACGGTGGGCCTGCGGGCCAGCGCGCTGCGCGTGGTCGAACGGCCCGGCGACCTGGCGCTGCGCGGCAAGGTGGAGCTGGCCGAGATCTCGGGCTCCGACACCTTCGTGCACGTGGAGACGGCCGAGGGCGAACTCGTCGCCCAGCTGACCGGCGTGCACCGCTTCGAGCTGGGCGAGGGCATCACGCTGTACGTGAACCCGTCACAGGTCTACGTGTTCGATCCCGCGGGCGCGCTGCTGCGCGCCCCGGCCGCGAGGAGCGCCTGACATGGCCCGCATCGACCTCGATCTCGCCCACGCGTACCGCCCGAACCCGCAGCGGGACGAGGACTACGCGCTGCTGCCGCTGAAGATGACCTTCCGCGACGGCGGTGCCTACGCCCTGCTCGGCCCCTCCGGCTGCGGCAAGACCACGCTGCTCAACATCATCTCGGGCCTCGTGACGCCGTCGCAGGGCACCGTGTCGTTCGACGGCGCCGATGTGACGGGCAAGACGCCGCAGCAGCGCAACATCGCGCAGGTGTTCCAGTTCCCGGTCATCTACGACACGATGACCGTGGCGGAGAACCTTGCGTTCCCGCTGCGCAACCGCGGTGTCGCGCCCGAACGCATCCGCCAGCGGGTGGGGAAGATCGCCGAGATGCTCGAGATGAGCGGCCAGCTCGACCGCCGCGCCTCGGGCCTCGCCGCCGACGCGAAGCAGAAGATCTCGCTCGGCCGCGGCCTCGTGCGCGAGGACGTGTCGGCCGTGCTGTTCGACGAGCCGCTGACCGTGATCGACCCGCACCTGAAGTGGCAGCTGCGGCGCAAGCTCAAGCAGATCCACCATGAGCTCAAGCTCACGCTCGTCTACGTGACCCACGACCAGGTCGAGGCGCTCACCTTCGCCGAGGAGGTGGTGGTGATGACCCGCGGCCGCGCGGTGCAGGTGGGTTCGGCCGACGCGCTCTTCGAGCGGCCCGCGCACACCTTCGTGGGCCACTTCATCGGCTCGCCCGGCATGAACTTCCTGCCGGCGCGCTGGGCGGGCGGGCTCGAGGTGGCCGGACGGCCACTCGCCGGCCCCGCGCCTGCGGCGCTCGCTTCGGCGGGCGAGTTCAAGCTGGGCGTGCGGCCCGAGTACGTGACCGTCACCACGCCCGACGCCCCGGGCGCGTTGCCCGCGGTCGTGTCGATGGTGCAGGACGTGGGCACCTACTGGCTCGTGACCGCGAAGGCGGGCGAGGTGGTGCTGCGCGCGCGCCTCGGCCCCGATGCCGACCCGCCGAAGGTGGGCGACACCGCCTGGCTCGGCGTGCTGGGCACCCACACCTGTTTCTACAACCGCAACGAGGAGCTGATCGCATGAAGCCGGTCAACCAGAAAGCCTGGCTGCTGGTGCTGCCCGTGGTGCTGTGCGTGGCGTTCTCGGCGGTGCTGCCGCTGATGACCGTCGTCAACTACTCCGTGCAGGACATCATCTCGCCCGAACGCCGCGTGTTCGTCGGCACCGAATGGTTCGCCGCCGTGATGCGCGACGAAGAACTTCACGGCGCGCTGCTGCGCCAGATCGGTTTCTCGCTCGCGGTGCTGGCCGTCGAGATCCCGCTCGGCATCGCGCTCGCGCTGTCGATGCCGGCCACCGGCTGGCGTTCGTCGGCGGTGCTCGTGATCGTCGCCATCTCGCTGCTGATTCCATGGAACGTGGTGGGCACCATCTGGCAGATCTACGGCCGCACCGACATCGGCCTGATGGGCGCGGCGCTCGCGAAGCTGGGCCTCGACTACAACTACACCGGCTCGGCCGCCGACGCGTGGCTCACGGTGCTGGTGATGGACGTGTGGCACTGGACGCCGCTCGTCGCGCTGCTGTGTTTCGCCGGACTGCAGGCCATCCCCGACGCCTACTACCAGGCCGCCCGCATCGACGGTGCGAGCAAGTTCGCGGTGTTCCGTTTCATCCAGCTGCCCAAGCTGCGCGGCGTGCTGATGATCGCGGTGCTGCTCCGGTTCATGGACAGCTTCATGATCTACACCGAGCCGTTCGTGCTCACCGGCGGCGGGCCCGGCAACGCCACCACGTTCCTGTCGCAGTACCTGACGCAGAAGGCCGTGGGCCAGTTCGACCTCGGGCCGGCGGCGGCGTTTTCACTCATCTACTTCCTGATCATCCTGCTGCTGTGTTTCATCCTCTACAACTGGATGCAGCGCGTTGGCACGGCGTCGGACGCGGAGGTGCAGCATGGATAAGCGGTTCCGCAAGCGCGTGTTCTTCCTCGCGCTGTACCTGGTGTTCGCGATCCTGCCGGTGTACTGGATGGTGAACATGTCGTTCAAGACGAACGAGGAGATCCTCTCCACGTTCAGCCTGTGGCCGAACGACTTCACGCTGCAGCACTACCGCACGATCTTCACCGACGAGAGCTGGTACTCGGGCTACATCAACTCGCTGATCTACGTGGGCATCAACACGGTGATCTCGCTGCTGGTGGCGCTGCCCGCGGCCTATGCGTTCTCGCGCTACAGCTTCCTCGGCGACAAGCACGTGTTCTTCTGGCTGCTGACGAACCGCATGACCCCGCCCGCGGTGTTCCTGCTGCCGTTCTTCCAGCTCTACACCACGCTCGGCATGATGGACACGCACATCGCGGTGGCGCTCGCCCACCTGCTGTTCAACGTGCCGCTGGCCGTGTGGATCCTCGAAGGCTTCATGAGCGGCGTGCCGCGCGAGATCGACGAGACGGCGTACATCGACGGCTACTCGTTCCCTCGATTCTTCCTCACCATCTTCATCCCGCTGATCAAGGCCGGCGTGGGCGTGGCCGCGTTCTTCTGCTTCATGTTCAGCTGGGTCGAACTGCTGATGGCGCGCACGCTCACGAGCGTGAACGCCAAGCCCATCGTGGCCACGATGACCCGCACCGTGTCGGCCTCCGGCATGGACTGGGGCGTGCTCGCCGCGGCCGGGGTGCTGACCATCGTGCCGGGCGCGGTGGTGATCTGGTTCGTTCGGCACTACATCGCGAAGGGGTTCGCGATGGGCCGCGTCTGACACAACGGGAGTCCGAGACATGTTCGAGTGGATGGCGTGGACCCTGCCGGTGGCGGTGTTCTTCACCTGCATCGTGCTGATGCTGGTGGGCATGACGGTGTGGGAGATCAAGTCGCCCACGACGCTGCGCAAGGGGTGGCTGCCGATGGCCACCACGCGCGGCGACCGGCTGTTCATCGGCCTGCTGCTCGCGGCCTACGTGAACCTCGTGTTCGTGGGCCTCGGCGAAAAGATGGTGGGCTGGTTCGGGCTCGAGCAGGAGCCGTCGGTGTGGATCAGCTTCGTCGTGTCGATGGCGCTGCTGGCGCTGGTGATGCGCAAAGGTTAGTTCGTTTCCTTGAAAAGGCACCCGGTCAACCCTTCCCAGCCGCGTGCCAGCTCGATCCATGGGAAGTCCTGAGGAGAGATGAGATGAAACTGCGCTTGAACGGGGTGGCCCGCGCCGCCGCCATCACGGCGGCCCTGCTGGCCGTCGGCCAGACGTCCTGGGCCGGCGAGGCCGAGGCCAAGAAGTGGATCGACAGTGAGTTCCAGCCGTCCACGCTGTCCAAGGAGAAGCAGGCGGACGAGATGAAGTGGTTCATCGAAGCCGCGAAGAAGCTCCAGGCCAAGGGCGTGAAGGAGATCTCGGTGGTGTCCGAGACCATCACCACGCACGAGTACGAGTCGAAGACGCTCGCGAAGGCGTTCGAGGAAATCACCGGCATCAAGGTCAAGCACGACCTGATCCAGGAAGGTGACGTCGTTGAAAAGCTCCAGACCTCGATGCAGTCCGGCAAGAGCATCTACGACGGGTGGATCTCCGACTCCGACCTGATCGGCACGCACTACCGGTACGGCAAGATCATGAACCTCACCGACTACATGACCGGTGCGGGCAAGGAGTTCACCAACCCGGGCATCGACATCGAGGACTTCATCGGCCGCAGCTTCACCACGGCGCCCGACAAGAAGATGTACCAGCTGCCCGACCAGCAGTTCGCCAACCTCTACTGGTTCCGCGCCGACCTGTTCGCCCGCAAGGACCTGAAGGACAAGTTCAAGGCCAAGTACGGCTACGACCTGGGCGTGCCGCTCAACTGGAGCGCCTACGAGGACATCGCCGAGTTCTTCACCAACGACGTGAAGACCATCGACGGCAAGCCCATCTACGGCCACATGGACTACGGCAAGAAGGACCCGTCGCTCGGCTGGCGCTTCACCGACGCGTGGCTGTCGATGGCCGGCACCGCCGACGTGGGCATCCCGAACGGCCTGCCGGTGGACGAATGGGGCATCCGCGTCGCCGACGACAAGTGCACGCCGGTCGGGGCCTCGGTTTCGCGCGGTGGCGCCACCAACTCGCCTGCCGCGGTGTACGCACTCACCAAGTACGTCGACTGGATGAAGAAGTACGCCCCGAAGGAAGCCACGGGCATGACCTTCGGCGAGTCCGGCCCGGTGCCGGCGCAGGGCCAGATCGCCCAGCAGATCTTCTGGTACACCGCCTTCACGGCCGACATGGTCAAGCCGGGCCTGCCAGTGGTGAACGCCGACGGCACGCCGAAGTGGCGCATGGCCCCCGGCCCGAACGGTCCGTACTGGAAGCAGGGCATGCAGAACGGCTACCAGGACGTGGGCTCGTGGACCTTCTTCAAGGGCCACGACGCCAACCGCACGGCCGCCGCCTGGCTCTACGCCCAGTTCGTGACCAGCAAGACCGTGTCGGCGAAGAAGTCGGTCGTCGGCCTGACCTTCATCCGCGACAGCGACATCCGCCACGACTACTTCACCAAGAACGCGGCCAAGTACGGCGGCCTGATCGAGTTCTACCGCAGCCCGGCCCGGGTGGCGTGGACCCCGACCGGCAACAACGTGCCCGACTACCCGAAGCTCGCGCAGCTCTGGTGGAAGAACGTCGCCGTGGCCGTCACGGGTGAAAAGACCCCGCAGGCCGCGATGGACAACCTCGCCGAGGAGATGGACCAGGTGATGGGCCGCCTGCAGCGCGCGGGCATGGCGCAGTGCGCGCCGAAGCTCAACGCGAAGGGCGATCCCAACAAGTGGCTGAGCGACAAGGGCGCGCCGTGGAAGAAACTGGCCAACGAGAAGCCCAAGGGCGAAACGATTGACTACGAAAAGTTGCTGGGCGCCTGGAAGGAAGGCCGCGTCCGGTGACCGTTTGGCCGGATCGGTCTTGACTCCGGCTTGACATGCTGCACCCGCGCCAGCCGGTCGTTTCCGGCGGGTTGTAGGGGCTTGTTGCCACTGCAGGGCCGCGTGATCGCCGTATCACGCGGCCCGTTTTGTATCAATCCCTTTCTTGCAAGTGCTTACCCCCCTGTTCGTGGGGGCCCGTCTAATTCGGGCTCTTCTTCAAGATGGTGGTACTGCAAGTGGTTCAACGCAACGAAATCCTGAACAAGCTGGCTGTCATGAGCGCGGTGATCGCGCTGACGGCCTGTGGTGGTGGTGGTTCCGGCGCCGAGGTGGCGACGGATGCCCCGGCCCCCGCCGACAACGCCTCGCCCTCGCCCGCTCCGGTCGCCGATTCCCAGGATCCGACCACGCCCACCAACCTGGTGGCCACGGTGGTGTCCGGCGCCCGCATCGACCTGACCTGGTCGCCCAGCAGCGATGACCAGGGGATCACCAAGTACATCGTGTCGCGCTGCACCGGTGCGGACTGCGCGGCCAAGGTCGAAGTCGCCGAAACCGAGGAAACCCGGTTCAGCGACACCGGCCTGACCCCGGGGGTCGCCTATTCGTACACCGTGACGGCCGTGGACGCATCGGGCCGCACGAGCGCCACGTCGCTCGCCGTGGCCGCCCTGCCGGCCGATGGCGACAGCGTGCTCGCCGCCGACAAGACCGCCCCGTCGACGCCGTCGGCGCTGACGGGCAAGGCCCTGTCGGCCACGCAGGTCTCGCTGTCGTGGACCGGCAGCACCGACAACGTCGCCGTGACCGGCTACCGCGTCGAGCGTTGCCTCGCCAACGCCTGCACGAGCTTCGTCCAGATCAGCACGAACACGTCGACCAGCTTCACCGCGAGCGGCCTGGCCGCGAGCACCCAGTACGCCTTCCGCATCCGTGCCGTGGATGCCGCCGGCAACGTCAGCGCGCACTCGAACGTCGTCTACGTGTCGACGCTCGCGGGCACGGCCGCCCCGGTTCCGGCCCCGGCGCCTGCGCCCACGCCGGCCCCGACCCCGGCGCCCACCCCCGCGCCCACCCCCGCGCCCACCCCCGCGCCGACGCCGGCTCCCACGCCCGCCCCGACCCCCGCGCCCACGCCGGCACCGGCCCCGACGCCCGCACCGGCGCCCGCGCCGTCCACCGGCAAGGCGGCCGACGTGTCGGTCCCCGGCGCGATCACCACGCCGTACCCGACGATCCAGAACCTCACGGTCGAATGGGCCTTCACGGGTGACGCGAACGCCAGCGGTGTCGTCAACGTGCGCTATCGTCCGCAAGGCACCAGCACCTGGACCACCGGCATGCCGCTGCGCCGCATCCAGGCCGGCAGCAGCTCGGGCTTCTCGTGGAACACCCGCCACTCCGGCAGCATCTTCGACCTGCAGCCCGCCACCACGTACGAAGTCGAGCTGTCGCTCGTCGACGCCGACGGCGGCAGCACCACGCGCACCGTGACGGCCGCCACCCGCGCCGTCCCGGCCGCGATGGCCGGCGCGCCGGTCAAGTCGGCGACGCCGTCGACGCTCGCCTCCGTGCTGTCCTCGGCCGCCGCGGGCGACGTGATCCAGCTCGCCGCCGGCAACTACAGCGCCTTCACGATGTCCCGCGACGGCGCCGCCGGCAAGCCCATCGTGATCCGCGGCACCTCGGGCGCCGTGTTCTCGGGCGAGCTGAACTTCATCGGACGCAAGTACGTGATGCTCGACGCGGTGACGGTCAACGGCGCCGTGCGCTTCGACAGCACCAGCCATTTCGCCCTGACCCGCAGCACGATCAAGACGGTGGCGTCGGTGCGTGGCGGCAGTGGTGTGGTGGCCTACGGCCGTGCCGAGAACGCCTACATCGCCGACAACGTGATCACCGGCACCACCCCGTGGACCGAGGCCGCCCTGGGCGTCAACGGCGCCAACACAGGCGAAGGCATCGAGTTCACGGGCCCGGGCCACGTGATCATGAACAACAAGGTGAGCGGCTTCCGCGACAACATCTCGCTGCTCGAGGACGACGAGGCGGTGGACCAGTACAGCATCGACATCCTGAACAACGACCTGTC
Source organism: Piscinibacter gummiphilus (assembly GCF_002116905.1). Taxonomy (NCBI): domain Bacteria; kingdom Pseudomonadati; phylum Pseudomonadota; class Betaproteobacteria; order Burkholderiales; family Sphaerotilaceae; genus Rhizobacter; species Rhizobacter gummiphilus. Next base: position 6,131,563 of record NZ_CP015118.1, on the reverse strand, counting down.
GATCGCGGCGGACGATGCGGTGGAGGCCGACTTCTGCGCCCACAACTGCCGCATCATGCGCAACCGCATCACGAACGCGTTCATCGGCCTGTCGTCGCAGCCGGGCCTGGGCGGTCCGACGTACTTCATCCGCAACGTGATGTACAACATCGCCCACGTGTCGTTCAAGCTCTACCGCGGCAGCTACGGTGACGTGCTCCTGCACAACACGGTGGTCAAGGGTGGCGATGCCATCGGTGTCTACGCCGGCACCCCGGTGAACAACCTGTACAGCCGGAACAACCTGTTCATCGGCGGCCCGGGTGGTTCGTACGGCGGCTACAACAACGGCACGGGCAAGGCCCTGCAGATCGCCGACCTGGTGACCAGCAACGCGAACATGAACTACGACGCCATCGGCACCACCGTGGGTTCGTTCACCGGCCGCTTCGGCGCCACCGCGTTCAGCGACTTCACGCAGTTCCGCAACCTGACCACCGAGAAGAACTTCACCCAGGTGAGCCTCGCGGTGTTCAACAGCACGGTGGCCGTGCCGTCCAACGCGATGAGCACCTACGCGGCACCGGATCTGCGCCTCAAGGCCGGCTCGGCCGCCGAGAACGCGGGTGTCGTGATCCCGGGCATCAACAGCGGCTACTCGGGCAGCGCCCCGGACGTGGGCGCCTACGAAGTGGGTGCGCCGCTGCCGGTGGTGGGCCCGCGCTGATCGACACCCTGTTCACACGCCGACAGCAAAGCGGCCCGGGCAACCGGGCCGCTTTTTTTCGTCTGCGCACGCCGATTGCCCGACGACCCGTACCGGGATCCGCCGGCAAAAGGGAAAAGGAGATTCGCCATGTCCCGTGAAACCCACCAGGCGTGCCTCGAGGCCTGCAACGCCTGCGCCACCGCTTGCCACCATTGCGCGGCGGCCTGCCTCGGGGAGTCCGACGTGAAGATGATGGCGGGCTGCATCGCCCTCGACATGGACTGCGCCGCGCTGTGCCAGACGGTGGCCGGTTTCCTGGCGCGGGGCAGCGAGTCCGCACCGGCGCTGTGCGTGGTGTGCGCCCGGGTGTGCGAGGCGTGCGGCCAGGAATGCGGTCGCCATGCGGCGGACCATTGCCAGCGATGCGCCGAGGCGTGTCGCCGCTGCGCCGAGGCCTGCCGACAGATGGCGACCTGAACGGCGAGCGGGCAAGAAAAAACGCACGACCGGTTGCCCGGGCGTGCGTTCATCGTCAACCGCGAGCCGCCAGGGCGGCTCGAGGAAAGACCAGCTTAGAACTTGTGCTTGATGCCGAAGTCGTAGCCGTTCTTTTCCAGGTTGCTGCCAGCGGCCTTGACGGCGTCGTTGCCTTCGTTGACGTAGTCAGCGTAGATCGTCGTGCGCTTCGACAGGGCGTAGTGGTAGCCCAGGCCGAATTGCTTGTCGAGCTTCGACTTCACGCCCGTGACCTTGTTCTTGTTGTCGAGCTGGCCGTACGAAGCCTTCAGCTCGCCGTTGCCGATCGGGGCGGTCAGGCCGATGATGTAGGCCTTGCGCTCGTTGTTGACGGTGGTGAGGGACGTGCCGCCACCGACGTTGCCGCCGGTTTGGGTCGGGGTGCCGACGCCGGTTTCGCCCCAGCCGTACAGGCCGATCAGCTTGACGACCTTGAAGTCCCAGGCGCCGTTGACCGTGGCCCAGTAGGCGTCGGTGTTGGCCGGGTCTTCGTAGCCGAAGCCGATGGTGATCGGGCCGCCGGTGTAGACGCCAGCGACAGACCACGGACGGTCTTCACCGGTCGATTGACGCTTGGAGCCGTCAGCTTCGGCGATCTGGGCGCCGACGGTGAAGCCACCGAACGTGCCACGGTAGTTCACCGAGTTGGCGTAGCGGTTCGTGCCGATGCCACGGCCGTTCAGGATCGTGGTGTTCTGAGCCACCGTGTCCGTGCCCCACGGGTCACCAGCGGATTGCGACAGGGCGTAAGCCGGGTTGTCCTCACGGCCCAGGTACACGTTGCCGAAGGCGGTTTGCAGGCCGACGAACGACTTGCCATCCCAGAACGTGGAGTTGGCAACGCCGGTGTCGGCGCTGAAGCGGTGTTGGAACTCGAAGAAGGCCTTCAGGCCGCCACCGAGGTCTTCCACGCCGCGGAAGCCGAGGCGGTTGGCCGAGCCGGCCAGAACTTCGCGGTTCTTGACGGTTTCAGATTGTTGACCGACGCCTTGGTCGATCTGGCCGTACATCGTGACCGACGATTGAGCGAATGCGGAACCGCTGACAGCGGCGATCGCGGCAAGTGCGAGCAGAGATTTTTTCATGGTGTGCATTCCAACTTATTTGAGGTCAATCGGCTTTCCATGATCGATGGGGCCGGAGGGCGTGTTGCAAGAGGTTGCCTCACAGCACGACAGAACGCATTGGAGCGCAGCTTGAATGCCGTGTCACGATATCGGTGCGTCACCGTTGGCGTGATGCGACACTCGGCTTGACGTCATCAGTGAGTCACGGTCCAGGCGGGGAAACCCTGAACAGGGCTTCATCGAGCGCTTCCACCCAGTGCAGCACCGGCAAATGGGTGCCTCCCTGGAGGTGGGTGATGCATCCGACGTTCGCCGACAGCAGCGCCTGCGGCCCGCTCGCCTCCAGCTGCTGAAGCTTCCGGTCGCGCAGTTTCAGTGCCAGTTCGGGCTGGAGCACCGAATAGGTGCCGGCGGAGCCGCAGCAGAGATGAGGCTCCTGCCGTGCGACGTCCACGTTAAAACCCATTTCCCGCATGTGGGCTTCGACGCCACCCCGCAGCCGCTGCCCGTGCTGCAGCGTGCAGGGCGGGTGGAACACGAAGTGGCGCAACGCCGCCTGGCGCAGCCGGGGCTTCAGTTTCGGGACCAGGTCGGGCAGCAATTCGCTCAGGTCGCGGGTCTTCGCGGCGATGCGCCGGGCCTTGTCGGCGTAGGCCGGGTCGCCGGCCAGCGCGTGGCCGTACTCCTTCACCGTGAGCCCGCACCCGGACGCGTTCATCACGATCGCCTCGACCTGGTCGATCAGGGGCCACCAGGCGTCGATGTTGCGGCGCATGTCGTCGAGCCCGCCGGCCGTGTCGCCGAGGTGCGAGCGGATGGCGCCGCAGCAGCCCGCCTTCGGCGCGACGAGCGACTGGATGCCCGCCATGTCGAGCACCCGGGCCGTGGCGCCGTGGATGTTCGGGGCCATCGCGGGCTGCACGCAGCCGGCCAGCAGCAGCACCTTGCGCGGGTGGGCGCGCGTGGGCCAGCGCCCGGCCGGCGTGGCGGCGGCGGGCACCTTGTTCCGCAGCACCTCGGGCAGCAGCGGGCGCACCGCCCGGCCCAGGCGCAGCGCGGGCCCGAACCACCGCGACGTCAGGCCTTCCTTCAGCAGCCACCGGACCGCCCGCTCGCGCGCCGGCCGGGGCACCTTCCGGTCGACCACCTGCCGGCCGATCTCCACCAGGTTCCCGTACTGCACGCCGGACGGACAGGTGGTCTCGCAGTTGCGGCAGGTCAGGCAGCGGTCGAGGTGCTGCTGGGTGCCGGCCGAAACCGGTTCGCCCTCCAGCACCTGCTTGATCAGGTAGATGCGCCCACGCGGGCCGTCGAGTTCGTCGCCCAGCAGCTGGTAGGTGGGACAGGTGGCCGTGCAGAAGCCGCAGTGCACGCAGTTGCGGACGATGGACTCGGCCTCGCGGCCTTCGGCCGTGCCCTGGAACTCGGGGGACAGGTGGATCTGCATGATCTAGAGGTCGGGGTACAGGCGCCCGGGATTGAAGATCCCGGCCGGGTCGAACGACTGTTTCATGCGCCGGTGGATGGCGGCGAGCCCGGGCGACAGCGGCGTGAACACGCCGGGCGACTTGTCCTTCGCCCGGAACAGCGTGGCGTGGCCACCCGCGGCCGCGGCCGCGCGGCGCACCTGGGCCGGCGGCGTGGCGGTGCACCACCAGCGCTGGCCGCCGTGCCATTCGATCAGCTGCTCGCCGGAGAACCCGAGCGGCGCCGCCGTCTGCGGCACGGACACCCGCCACAGCGGCACGCCCCGGTCCACCGCCAGCAGGGCCTTCGCGAAGAACTCGTCGGTCTGGTGGCGCAACCCGTCCCAGAACGGCGCACCGGCCCCCGCCTCGAGCACCTCGCCGCCCGCGTCCTTGAACAGGGCGATGGCCGCGCGCACTGCCGCCATCGCGCCGCGCAGGCGCAGCAGCAGCGTGCCGTCCCACCAGGCGCTGGCATTGAGCGGCAGCGGCCGGCCGCCCCATTCATTCAGCCGCGCGAGGGCCGTGGCCTCGTCCATCGCGAAGCGCACGGTGGCGGTGGCCGGCGCGAGCGGCAGCACCTTGAGCGAGACGTCGATCACGACGCCCAGGGTGCCGAGCGACCCGGCCAGCACCCGCGAGACGTCGTAGCCCGCCACATTCTTCATCACCTCGCCGCCGAACTGCAGGAGTTCGCCGCTGCCGTCGAGCAGCGTGGCGCCGAGCACGTGGTCGCGCACCGCGCCCATCGACGCCCGGGCCGGGCCCGACAGGCCGGCCGCGAGCATGCCGCCCACCGTGGCCTCCGGCCCGAACACCGGCGGCTCGAACGCGAGGCCCTGCCCCTTCTCGGCGAGTGTGGCTTCCAGCTCGGCCAGGCGCGTGCCCGAGGCGACGGTCACGACGAGTTCGGTGGGCTGGTAGCTCACGATGCCCGTGTGCGCACGGGTGTCGAGCACCCGGCCCGACGGGGTTTCGCCGTAGAAGGCCTTGGTGCCGCCGCCGCGCACCTCGAGGGGCGTGCGGTCCGCGTGGGCAGCGCGCACGCGGTCGACCAGGGTGGAGAGTTCGGGGGAGATCGGCACGGTCAGAAGCGGGGAATCTCGGCGAACGCCAGCAGGCCGCGGCGCACGTGCATCTTCCCGTACTCGGCGCAGCGGTTCAGCGTGGGGATGACCTTGCCGGGGTTCAGCAGGCCCTCGGGGTCGAACGCGTGCTTCAGCGCGAGCATGCGCTCCCGCTCGGCGGGGGAGAACTGCACGCACATCGACGAGAGCTTCTCCACCCCGACGCCGTGTTCGCCGGTGACCGTGCCGCCCATCGCGACGCTGGTCTCGAGGATGTCGGCGCCGAACAGCTCGCAGCGGTGCAGCTGGTCGGGGTCGTTCGCGTCGTACAGGATCAGCGGGTGCAGGTTGCCGTCGCCCGCGTGGAACACGTTGGCGCAGCGCAGCCCGTACTTCGTCTCCATGCCGGCGATGGCCTGCAGCATGTCGGCCAGGCGGTGCCGCGGGATGGTGGAGTCCATGCACATGTAGTCGGGGCTCATGCGCCCGCTGGCCGGGAACGCGTTCTTGCGGCCGCTCCAGAAGCGCAGGCGCTGGGCCTCGTCCCGGCTCACCTCGGCCCGCGTGGCGCCGGAGGTGATCATCACCTCGAGCATGCGGTCGATCTCCTCGGCCACCTCCTCGGGCGTGCCGTCGCTCTCGCACAGCAGGATGGCTGCGGCGTCGAGGTCGTAGCCGGCGTGGACGAAGTCCTCCACGGCGGCCGTCATCGGCTTGTCCATCATCTCGAGTCCGGCGGGGATGATGCCGGCGGCGATCACGTTGGCGACCGCGGCGCCGGCCTTCCGCAGGTCGTCGAAGCTCGCCATGATGCAGCGCGCCACCACCGGCCGGGGCACGAGCTTGACCGTGACCTCGGTGATCACCGCGAGCATGCCCTCGCTGCCCACCACCAGCGTGAGCAGGTCGAGGCCCGGGCAGTCGAGGGCGCCGGAGCCGAACTCGACGAGTTCGCCGTCGGCCGTGAAGCCGCGCACGCGCAGCACGTTGTGCAGTGTCAGCCCGTACTTCAGGCAGTGCACGCCGCCGGAGTTCTCGGCCACGTTGCCGCCGATGGTGCAGGCGATCTGGCTGCTGGGGTCGGGTGCGTAGTAGAGACCGTGGGGCGCGGCCGCCTCGCTGATGGCGAGGTTGCGCACGCCGCACTGCACGACGGCCGTGCGGGCCACCGGGTCCACGTCGACGATGCGGTTGAACCGCGCGAGGCTCAGCGTGACCCCGAGCGCATGGGGCAGTGCTCCGCCGCTCAGGCCGGTGCCGGCGCCGCGTGCCACGACCGGCACGCCGAGCCCGTGGCAGGCCTTGAGCACCGCGGCCACCTGGTCCTCGGTCTCGGGCAGGGCCACGGCGAGCGGCACCTGGCGGTAGGCGGTGAGGCCGTCGCACTCGTACGGCACCGTGTCCTCGCGCTGCCACAGCAGCGCGTGGGCGGGCAGCAGGGGCTCGAGCGCCGCGACCACCCGGGCCAGGTGCTGCGCGCGGTCGGCCGGGGGCGCGGTCACGCGGGCGCCCCGTTCGTGAAGACGGTCAGCACCCCCGTGTAGCCGTAGAGGTGGCGGCGGGCGATCTCGCCGGCGGCGAAGAAGCCCACGAGCGGGACGTCACCGAGCGCGTGGCGGATCAGCGCCAGTTCGGCCGACGGCGCGCCGAAGTGCGGGCCGCCGCGCCCGGTGCAGCTGACATACACCGCACCGGCGATCCCGCGCGCCGGGTGGGTGCCGCGTTCGGCTGCGTCGGCGTGCAGCGCGAGGGCCGCGGCGAGCGGCATCGTCTCGGGCTCCACCTCCTCGCGGATCTCGCTGCAGATGCGCACGAGGTCGCGGCGGGCGGCCTCCACGTCGCGGCGGCAGAACGCGAGCTGCATGCCCGCCTCGATCTCGTCGGCGACGGCCACGCCGCGCGCCTTCGGGTCGATGCCGATCAGGTGGCGCACGCGGGTGTCGGTTCCGAACTGGCCCGGTCGGGCGAGCGCGTCGTCACGCCCGTCGCTCAGGCCCACCAGGGTCTCGCGCAGCCGGGACAGCGCCTCGCGCGGCTCCGAGGCGTCGACGCCCAGGTCGCGCAGCAGCACGTCGAGCGCGGGTTCGCCGTCCAGGGCCAGCACGAGGTTGCGGTCCGACGCGGTCACGTGACGCACCGGCCCGACCGGCTGGCACCCCTGCGTCACCCGCGACACCAGGGACACGCCCGGCCCGAAGGCCACGCCGGACAAGCCCCCTTCGACCACGCGGTCGGCCACCTGCACGCTGCGGGTGCGCGACGACGGCAGCCCGCCGAAGAGGTAGCCGGTGTCCACCCGCCGGCTCATCTCGTGGATGAGTTCGCCGAGGTCGGGCGTGGACGGGTCGGCATGGACCTGCGCGGTGGCGGCGTGGAACCCGCCGAGCGGCCGGGCGCCGGAGAACACGCGGAACTGGTCGCGCGGCAGGTCGGACAGCATCAGCACGAGGGCCGGTTCGTCGATGTACTCCGCTCCATTCGCGCAGACGCCGACCCCGACCCCGCCGACCCATGAGACCCCCGGCCAGCGTTCGCCGAGTTCGGCGAGCAGTGCGGCCGCATGGGGCGCGTAGTGGTCGGTGACGTAGACCCAGCCCAGCGTGGGCGCGCCGATGTGCGTGCCGGACGGGTCCGCCCGCTGGGCGTCGATCTGGGCGGCGGCCAGGGCGAGGCCCATGCGCCAGTCGGGGTGCGTGGCGTGGGCGTGCGCGAAGAGTTTCATCGTCAGCGCTTCGGCGCCGCGCGCTTGCGCGCCGGGGCGCCGGAGGTCGTCTTGCGCGCCGCCTTGGCGGGCGCGGCCTTGGCCGGTTCGCCCACGGGCGTGCCGGCCGGTTCCTGCATCGCGGTGGTTGCGAGCTGGGTGAACTGTTTCGTGAGCGCGCCCCACCACTGCACCGGGTCGACCATGGACGCGCCGGGCTCCGGCGCGCTGGCCTTGGCCCTCGACTTCTTCTCGGGGGCCGGCGGCTCGGCGGCCGGCGCCTCGGGCGCGGGTTCCGGTGCGGGGGCGGTGGCGCGTGCGTGCAGCGAATCGCGCAGGTCACCCATCTGCACGTTCATGGTCTTGAGCGTGGACAGCGTCATGCGCTGCACCTCCAGCGCCTGGATGGTGGCGGCCAGCATGCGGGCGTTCTGCTCGAGCCAGAACTGCACGGTGCGCAGCTCGCCGATGCGTTTGTCGAGTTCCTCGGGGTTCAGCGTGGGGGCGATCCACTGGCCCATCGCGGGCATCGCCGAGCCGGCGTTCTTGACGAGGTTCTGCAGGAAGTCGAACCCCGGAACCAGGTTGGTGAAAGAGGGGGTGTCGGACATGGGGTCTCCTGCGGACGCGTGGGCTGGGGTCATCGTACCCGCCCGGTGGCGCGTCGGGCAATCGCGCTTGCCCGGATGGTGCGCGGGATGGAACTGGGGAGCGGGCAAGGCCGGATTGCCGGAGGGCGGGTCGTCCCCCAGGCTCCCCAGGCCCCTCGACGGGCCGTTCAACCCACAAGGACAACACCATGAGACAAACCTCCAGACTCCTGGCCGGCCTCGCGCTGGCCCTCGCCGCTGTCGCACCGGGCGCGACCTTCGCCGGTGGTGCCGATGCGGCCCGAGCCACCGACGACGACGGCACCGACCGCCTCATCATCCGCTACCGCCCCGGCGTGCCGGGCGCGGCGCGGTCGGCCCCGGCCGCCGAGCGCACCCGGCTGCACCGCGGCGCCGAAGCCGCGGCGGCCCGGTTCGGGCGCCGCCTGCAGTGGGTGCGTGTCGGCGCGTTCGACACCCACGTGATGCGCCTGGACGGGCGGGTCGGCCGCGACGAGGCCGTGCGGCTCTCGAACGAGATCGCCCGCAGCGACAGCAGCGTCGAGTACGCCGAACCCGACCGCATCCTCCACGCCCTCGCGACCCCCAACGACACCCAGTACGGCCAGCAGTGGCACTACTTCGAGGCCCGCGGCGGGCTCAACCTGCCCTCCGCGTGGGACAAGTCCACCGGTGCCGGCGTGGTGGTCGCGGTCATCGACACCGGCTACCGCCCGCACGCCGACCTGGCCGCCAACGTGCTGCCCGGGTACGACTTCATCAAGGACAGCGGCAACGCCAACGACGGCAATGCGCGCGACAGCAACGCGCAGGACCCGGGCGACTACGCCACGGCCGGCGCGTGCGGGTTCCTGAGCCCGATCCGCGACACCACGAGCAGCTGGCACGGCACCCACGTCGCCGGCACCATCGCGGCGGTGAGCAACAACGGCACCGGGGTGGCGGGCGTGGCGTACCGGGCCAAGGTGCTGCCGGTGCGGGTGCTGGGGCGCTGCGGCGGCTACACGTCCGACATCGCCGACGGCATCGTGTGGGCGGCCGGGGGCAGCGTCTCCGGCGTGCCGGCGAACCCCACGCCGGCGCGGGTCATCAACCTCTCGCTGGGCGGCTCGGGCGGGTGCGACACCACGTCGCAGAACGCCGTGAACCTCGCGCGTTCGCGCGGCACCGTGGTCGTGGTGGCCGCCGGCAACAGCAACGCGGACGCCTCGGGCTTCTCGCCCGCCAGCTGCAACGGCGTGATCGCCGTGGCGGCCACGAATCGCAACGGCGGGCGGGCGTCGTACTCGAACTACGGCGCGAAGGTCAGCGTGGCCGCACCGGGCGGGGACACCTCGTCGGGCGCCGCGAACGGCATCCTGTCCACGCTCAACAGCGGCACGCGCGGCCCGGGCAGCGACAGCTACGCGTACTACCAGGGCACGTCGATGGCCTCGCCGCACGTGGCGGGGGTGGTGGCGCTGATGCTGTCGCGCAACCCGGCGCTGACGCCCGACGAGGTCGCGAGCCGCCTGAAGTCGAGCGCGCGCGCGTTCCCGGCCACGTGCTCGGGCTGCGGCAGCGGGCTGGTCGACGCGAACGCCGCAGTGGACGCCGCGGGCGGCTCGACGCCGCCCGCCGGCACGCCCGACGTCGAGCCGAACAACACGGTCGCCACGGCCCAGTCGGCCCGTGAGGGCGACACGATCGCCGGGACGCTGTCGGCCACGAGCGACGTGGACGTGTTCGCCGTGCCCATCAAGGCCGGCAGCACGCTCGGCGCGAAGCTCACGCCGAACGCGGCGGCCAACTTCGACGTGGCGATCCTGAGCGCCAGCGGCACGACCCTCGCCAGCAGCTCGAACACCGGCCTCGGCGTGCTGGACGCCACGTCGTACAAGAACACCGGCACGGTCACGACCACGTACTACGTGCGCGTGAAGTACACCGGCGGGTCGGCCGGCGCCTACCAGCTGGTGATCGACTGACCGGCGTTCAGCGGGGCAGCGGCTCGCGGGTGACCGTGTAGCCGCGGCGGGCCATCAGGGCCGGGAGGCCTTCCGGTCCGACCAGGTGGAGCCCGCCCACCGCCGCGAACACCGACTGGCCGCCCGCGTGCAGCCGGTCGATGCCGTCGGCCAGGCCCGCGTTGCGGCCCTCGATGAGGCGCCGCAGCCGGGCCTTCTCGCGCGGTGTCTCGACGCAGCGGCACCATTCGGTGTAGTTCGCCAGCTCCTCGTCGCGGCCGGCTTCCCACGCGCGGGCGAGGCGCAGCATCTGCGGGATCACGTTGCCCTGCTCGAGGTCGTCGAGCATCTGCGCCATGTTGGCGCGCAGGTCGTCCTCGTTGTCGCTGATCAATTCACCGAGCTGCGTCTCCACCGTCTCGAGCGACTGCACCGGCTTGCCGAGCGCGCGGGCCGCCTGGCCCAGCGAGAAGTCGATGCCGTACAGCGCATCGAAGCCCTCGCGGCGCACGGCCGTCACGGTCAGCGTGGCGCCGAGCATCTCGGGGGCCATCTGGTCGGCCAGGGCCGGCGGCATGCAGGCCTTCTGCAGCTGCGCGCGCAGGCGGCGGTCGAGGGCCGGGGTCAGCGTGAGCTTCGGGTCGCGGGCCATGTACCGCTGCATCTTCACCATCACGGCCGGGTCCTGCGGGTCGAGCTCGAGGGCCAGCGTGTCGCTGCGGCCGAGTGCGTCGCGCACGGTGGGGCCGGGGAAGGCCCAGGCCAGGCGGCCCACGTGGATGGTGCCGTAGAGCCACGAGGTGCGGCCGTCCTTCGTGGCGCGCCACAGCATGCCGCGGTCGCGGGCCTCGCGAAGGCCCGTGGCCTGCTGCTCCTCGGTGGGCGGTTTGGCGGCGGGCGGGCACAGCGTGTACTGGGCGCGGGCCGGGCCCGTGAAGGCGAACAGCAGGGCCAGCAGCCAGGGGACCAGTCGGTGGAGGAGCTTCATCGGCGTTCGCGGAGGTCGAAGGTGAGCACACCATCGTGCTGCTGCCAGCGCAGGCGGCCCAGCACGTCCATGCCCAGCAGCGGGTTGTCACCCAGGGCGGGCAGCGCGACGATGCGCAGGTCGTCGACCCGCACGCCGCCCTTGAGCGCCACGTCGGCCCGCATCACCTCGCCGGTCACGACACCGCCCGCGGTGCTGGACTGCACCTCGCCGAGTGCCACGAGCCCGAGCTGCCGCGCGAGCGAGGCCGACACGGCCGTGCCGGTGGCACCGGTGTCGATCAGGAACTCGACCCGGTGGCCGTTGATGGTGCCGGGCCAGTGGTAGTGGCCGTCGGGACCGCGCTGGATCTCGACCACGTCACCGGTGGTCTGGAAGCGGGCCCGGCGCTGCTGCCCCTCGAACGCCTGGAACGCGAGGAACACCCCGAGGCCGACGAGCAGCCAGACGGTGGCGATCTTCAGGGTGTGCGGGAGTTCGGACATGGACGCGTTCGAGTGTCGCCGGTTTTCCGGGGTTCCCGGTCCGGGATGGTTCGCGAAATATTTCACGGACTGCAGGACGTGCCACGCCAGGTGACGCATTCTCGGGGCGGCGATGTTGCCAGGCACTCTTTCGACACAAAAAGGTCGTGCGATGAATCTCTACAAGAATGCACGTTGGACCCGTTGGAACCAGGACATGACGGCGATGAGGGGACACGCCGCCCGGATGCTGCTGCCGCAGCGCGACGGCACGTTTTTCCTGAGCCGTGACCGCAGCGACGGGGCCTCGATCGAGGTCGACGGCCGCGCGGTCGTCAACTTCTCGAGCTACGACTACCTCGGCCTCACGCAGCATCCCGAGGTGCTGGCCGCTTCGCACGGCGCGCTGGACCGCTTCGGCAGTTCGGCGTCGGCCAGCCGCATGGTGTGCGGGCAGACCGCGGTGCACGACGCGCTCGACGAGCGCATCGCGCGGTTCCTCGGCACCGAGTCCGCGATGACGTTCAACAGCGGCTTCGGCACCAACGCCAGCACCATCGGCTTCCTGTTCGAGCCGCGCGACCTCGTGCTGCACGACGCCTACATGCACCAGAGCGCGCTGGAGGGCATCCGCCTGTCCGGGGCCACGCGCATGAGCTTCCGGCACAACGACGTCGCGGCGCTGGCCGCGCTGCTCGAGACCGAGGCACCCAAGTACCGCAAGGTGCTGGTGCTGGTCGAGGGCGCCTACAGCATGGACGGCGACGTGTGCCCGCTGCGCGAGATCGCCGCGCTCAAGCGCCGCCACGACTTCTACCTGATGGTCGACGAGGCCCATTCCCTCGGCACCGTGGGCGCCACGGGCCGCGGCATCGGTGAACACGCGGGCGTGGACCGTGCCGACGTGGACCTGTGGATGGGCACGCTGTCGAAGACCCTCGCGAGCTGCGGCGGCTACATCGCGGGCAATGGCGAACTGGTGGAGTTCCTGCGCTACAACTGCCCCGGCTACGTCTACAGCGCGGCCCTGCCCCCGGTGGGCGCGGCCGCGGCCGAGGCGGCCCTCGGTGTGCTCGAGCGCGAGCCGGAACGTTCGGTGGCGCTGCAGGACAAGGTGCAGATGGCGCAGTCGCTGGCCCGCGCCGCGGGGCTCGACATCGGCACCGCCGACGTCGCGCCGATCCTGCCGGTGATCCTCGGTGAACGCGACCTGACGCTGCACACGTCGTTTGCGCTGTACCAGCGGGGCCTCTGCGCGCACCCGCTCGTGTACCCGGCGGTGCCGAAGCACCAGGCCCGCCTGCGTTTCTTCATCACCGGCCTGCACACCGAGGCCCAGCTGCAGGAGGCGTTCGACGCGGTGGCCGCCATCGTGGCCGAGGCCACGGCGTAGCCGGGGTCAGTCGGGGGTGGCGACGGCCTGGTCGATGGCGCCGAACACCGACTGGCCGTCGGCCCCCTTCACCTCGATGCGCACCGTGTCGCCGAAGCGCATGAACTCGGTCTTCGGCTCGCCGTGGGCGATGGTCTCGCGGGCGCGCTGCTCGGCGATGCATGCATAGCCGCGCGACGCGTCCGCGTTGCTGACCGTGCCGCTGCCCACGATGCTGCCGGCGCGCAGGTTCCGCGTCTTGGCCATGTGGGCGATCAGCTCGCCGAAGTGGAAGCTCATCTCGGGGCCCGCGTCCACGAGGCCCACGCGCTTGCCGTTCCAGGCGACGTGCACCGGGAGGTGCACGCGCCCGCCCTGCCACGCGGCGCCCAGCTCGTCGGGCGTGACCGCCACCGGACCGAACGCGGTGGACGGCTTGCTCTGGAAGAAGCCGAAACCCTTCGCGAGTTCGCCGGGCACGAGGTGGCGCAGGCTCACGTCGTTCACGAGCATCACGAGGCGCACCGCGTCGATGGCACGGTCGGCGGGCGTGCCCATCGTCACGTCGCCGGTGACCACGGCGATCTCCGCCTCGAAGTCGATGCCCATGCGTTCGCTGGGCACGTGGATCAGGTCGGTGGGGCCGAGGAAGTCGTCGCTGCCGCCCTGGTACATCAGCGGGTCCGTCTTCAGGTTCTCGGGCATCTCCGCGTTGCGCGCCTTGCGCACCAGCTCGACGTGGTTCAGGTACGCCGAGCCGTCGGCCCACTGGTAGGCCCGGGGCAGCGGCGCCGTGCACATCGCGGGGTCGAACGGGAAGGCGTGGCGCGCGCGGCCGTGGTTCAGCGAGATCGACAGCTCCTCCAGTTGCGGCGACAGGAAGTTCCAGTCGTCGAGCACCTGCTGGAGCCGGGTCGCGATGCCATTGGCGTAGTGGGCCGTCGTGAGGTCGCGGGACACGACCACGAGCTGTCCGTCGCGGGATCCATCCTTGTAACTGGCGAGTTTCATGGTGAGGGGCGTGGCAAGGGCTTCGGTTTCCCGTATTGTGGATGCATGGACGACCTCGCCCCTTCCCTTCCCCCCGCCCGCTGGCGCCGCCTGCTGCCGGTGTCGGTGCCTGTGATCCTCGCCCATGTGGCCTTCGCCAGCGTGAACCTGTCCCACGCCGAAACCCCCGCACCGGCGCGCACGCCTGCGGTCGCGGTGCGGGTGGTCGACGCTCCTGCCCCCGCGCCGGCGGTGGCCGACACACCCGCCACGCCGGTGGCGCCGGCCAAACGGGCCACCGGCATGAAGCCCGTGGCCGAACCGCACAAGATCACCGAGCCCACCGCCACGGACGCCCCGGTCTACCGCACGAAAATTCCACCCTCGACCGTGCTGCGCTATGCCATCACCCGCGGCCCGTGGAGCGGCAACGGTGAACTCAGCTGGGAGTTGCTCGACGGCAACCGCTACCACGCGCGCCTCGAAGGGCGCGTGGCCGGCATCAAGGTGCTGACGCAGGACAGCACCGGCATCCTCGACAATGCCGGCATCGCCCCGGTGCGTTTCACCGACGAGCGGCGTGGGAAGTCCGTGATGGCCGCCAACTTCCAGCGATCGGCCGGCAAGATCACCTATTCGGGGCCTTCGAACGAATACACCCTGGTGCCCGGCACCCAGGACCGCCTCACCTGGATGGTGCAGATCGGCGCCATCGCCGCGGCCGATCCGAAGGGCGTGACCGCCGGCAAGCGCGTCAGCATGTACGTCACCGGGGCCCGTGGTGACGCCGATGTGTGGACATTCAAGGCCATCGGCGTCGAAAACGTGCCCATCGGGGGCGTTTCGGTGTCCGCCATCAAGCTGGTGCGCGAACCTCGCAAGGTCAACGACACCCTGGTGGAAGTCTGGCTCGACCCGCAGCTGCACCACCTGCCTGTGCGCGCACGCATGACCAACCAGCCGGAGGGCGAAACCTTTGAACTTCTGCGCCGGCCGACGGATCCATCCTGACGACGGCTCCGGGCTTGAAAGCTGCATGTCCGGCCCGAGCTACCGGTTGCCACCAGGAGAAACACACCATGCAGATGGTCTACAACTCTGACAACTACGTCGTCGTGCAGTTCGACCTGCCCGAAGGAGAAGCGCAACACGGCGGCGAGCCGCTCTCGCGAGGCGGGTTCGAGATCGTCGACAAGTTCGCGCGCAAGGAGATCTTCATCGAGGGCGCGATGGCCGAGGCGTTCAAGGACGAGGTGACCGCGCTGATCGAGACGTCCCCCTCCGAAGAGGAGATGGACGATTACATCGAGCGGTACACGTCGCTGATGCAGCATCCCGTGATCCTGCACTGAAAGTGCGTCGCGCGCGTGGCGCGTGAAATTGCCACACAGGCGCGCGGGCGACCCGCGTGTGGAATTGGGCCCTTGCGCTATGGTCGGGGCGCGGCCCGGCGGTATCGGGGCTTGCCCCTTGGTGCGCGGTGCGCCAAGATGTCCCCGACGGTTGATCCCGGAGCTGCCCCATGGCCACCTCTCGCTTCGACGCCCGTGTCGTGCTGTCTCCCGGCCTGAAGGAGGCGCCGGTCCTCGATCGCATGTGCTCGCAGTTCGTGCTGACCCTCACGGTCCGGCACGCGGCGCGCTTCAACCTGCGCCGGGACTGGAACAGCCTGCTGTCGCTCACCGCCAGGCACCTCGTGTGGCCCGTGAGCGTGCTCGAGCGCCTGCGCGCGTTCCTCAAGTTGCGCTGCCGTGGCAACGAACACTGGACGGGCCACGAGGCCCTGAGCGACGCCGCCTTCATGGCCCGCCACGGCGGCTGGGGCGGGCCGTACGAGGAAGGCACGCTCTTCTTCTACATCGACGAATACATCAAGGACGCCCCGAAGGACCTGCTCGCCGTCATCGGCACCACGGCCGAGTGGCTCGACCGCAGCCTGAAGAAGGAGTCCACGCTCGTCGAGAAGAACATCGACGCGCTGGCCGGCCTGCTGCAGCTGAACCCCGCCGAGCGCGCGCTGCTGCTGTACGGCACGCTCGCCCGCTACCAGCGCGACCTGCGCGGGCTGCTCGTCGAGTTCAAGGTGTCCAACGCCCAGGAGGCCTATGCCGCCATCGCCGCGGTGGCCGGCGTCAACGAGCAGGAGGTGGCCGAGGCGCTGCGGGCCGGCTCGCGGCTCGAGCGCACGGGCATGGTCGAGAACCTGATCTCCGAGCACAACATCACCGACCTCGCCGACCTGATGAAGGTCAGCGAGCAGCTGCCCCCGGTGCTGATGCGCCACTACGAAGGCCCGTCCGACTTGATGGCGGTGTTCACCCGCCCCGCCTCGCGCAGCGAACTTTCGCCCGACGACTTCCACTACGTGGGCGACGACCAGAAGGTGCTCACCGCGCTGCTGCGCAACGCCGTGGCACGCCGCGAGCCGGGGGTCAACGTGCTGCTGTATGGTCCGCCGGGCACCGGCAAGACCGAACTGGCGAAGGTGGCCGCGCAGGCCGCCGGCCTGGAACTCTATGAAGTGGAGTACGCCGACCGCGACGGCAACAGCCTGAGCGGCCGCGACCGCTACCGCTCGCTGCAGATCAGCCAGGTGTTCCTCAAGGGCAGCCCCACGGTGGCGCTGCTGTTCGACGAGGTCGAGGACGTCTTCCCGCCCATCTCGACGGACGCCGCCCAGCTGATGGCGCGGCTGGACACCGGCGACGGCATGCCCTCGGGCAGTGTCAGCGGCAAGGCGTGGGTGAACCAGATCCTCGAGACGAACCCCGTGCCGGTCATCTGGGTCACCAACCGCATCGAGCAGATCGACCCCGCGTTCCGCCGCCGCTTCCAGTACCACCTCGACCTGAAGTCGCCGCCGCCCGGGGCCCGCGAGGCGCTCGTCACCCGCGCGCTCGAAGGGGTGCAGGTGTCCGACGGCTTCGCGGCGCGCCTCGCCGAACGGCGCGGCCTCACGCCGGCCCAGGTGCGCACGGCGGTCAAGTTCGCGCGGCTGACGTCCGACGGCCCCGAGGCGGGCGCCATCGAGCAGTTGATCGAACGCCAGCTGGGCAACGCCGACAAGGCGCTCGGCTCGGCCAGCGTGCGCGGCGCGCGGCGTGTGGTCACGCGCTACGACCTGTCGCTGCTGAACACCGAGTCGCGCTTCGAGGTGCCGCGCATCGTCGAGGCGCTGTCCCGCAAGGGCTTCGGCACGCTGTGTTTCCACGGGCCGCCGGGCACCGGCAAGACGGCCCTGGCCGAACACATCGCCCAGCAGCTGCAGCGCCCGCTGATGATCCGGCAGGCGTCCGACCTCGCGAGCAAGTTCGTCGGCGAGACCGAGCAGAACATGGCCCGCATGTTCGAGGAGGCCCAGTCCGAGCAGGCCGTGCTGCTGCTCGACGAGGCCGACAGCTTCCTGCGCAGCCGCCGCATGGCCGAGCGCAACTACGAGGTCACCGAGGTCAACGAGATGCTGCAGGGCATGGAGCGCTTCTCGGGCGTCTTCATCTGCACCACGAACCTGTTCGACGAACTGGACGAGGCGGCGCTGCGCCGCTTCACGTTCAAGGTGCGCTTCCTGCCGATGACGGCCGCGCAGCGCGAGCGGATGTTCGTGGCCGAGGCCCTCGACGGGGACGCCGGGCGGCTCACGGCCGAGCAGTCGCGCCGCCTGCAGCAGCTCGACGCGCTGGCCGCGGGCGACTTCGCGAGTGTCAAGCGCCAGGTCGACGTGCTGGGCGAGGTGTTCACGCCCGACGAGTTCCTGTCCCAGCTGGAGGCCGAACACCGCGTCAAGCCCGAGGTGAGGAAACGCCGGGACATCGGTTTCCTGCACTGACGGCCAATCCGCCCTCAAGTCTGGCGGCGATCTGCCGAAGACCCTCGGATAAAGAAGAACTCCGAGGCCCAGATGCAAACGGGAATGATCGATTGGAGCCTCAACACGGGATGGTGGTTGGTGTCCTGGGGGCTGGCGCTGTTCGCCGCGTACGCCGCACTGGACCTGTCCCGCGGCGTGCTGTCGGCCCACCGCCCGACGGCGATGCGTGCGCTCGCTGGCGCGGCGCTGGCACTGGCCACGGGCCTGTGCGCCGCACATTTCATCGCGATGGCCCACAGCGGCCTGCCGGCGGTGATGCACTTCCACGCCTGGTCGGTGTTCGGAACGCTGGTGCTCGCTTACATCGGCTCGCTGCTGGGCATCGGGCTGGCCGTGGACCGGCTGCGGCGGCCCGCCCGGGGCATCGCCGGCGCGGTGGTGCTGGGCACCTTCCTGTGCGCGGTGCCGCTGCTGTTGCTGGGCGCCGTCGAACTGCACCCGGGACTGCACTGGCACGACGCCGGCCCGTGGCTCGCCGGCGCGGTGCCGCTGGTGGCGGGCGTGGCCCTCGCCTGGTACGTCTTCTCGCGATGCCGCCGGCCGGCCACGCGCCACACGCTGGCCTGGCAGGCGCTCGCCGCGGTGCCCCTCGGCACGGCCATCGTCGCCGCCGACTTCCTCGTGACCCGCTGGGTGGCGGTGCCGTGGGATGCGGTGTCCCCGGCCGCCGCCGGCACCGTCAGCGGCGACACCCTCTTCGCGCTCGCCACCCTCGCGGTGCCGAGCCTCATCGCGCTGCTGCTGCTGTCGTCGATCCTCGAGTCGCAGTTCAAGGCCGCGCTGCGCCGCGCCCGCGAGGAACTGCAGATCGCGGCCCAGACCGACCCCCTCACCGGCCTGCCCAACCGCGCGATGTTCGAGACGTGGCTGCTGCGCGCCACCACCCGCGCCGACCGGCAGTCCCAGCGCGTGGCGCTGCTGTTCATCAACCTCGACGGCCTGAAGACGGTCAACGAGTCGCTCGGCCAGGCCGCCGGTGACGCGGTCCTGTGCGAGATGGGCAAGCGCCTGCGCGCGCTCACCGGCACCCGCGACATCGTCGCCCGGGCCGGCGGCGACGAGTTCCTGATGGTGCTCGAAGGCCACCCCGACCCGTCGCAGGCGATGGCCATGGCCGCGCGGCTGATGAAGGCGCTCAACGAGCCCTGCGTGGTGGAGCAGCGCGAGCTGACGATGTCGTGTTCGGTGGGCGTGGCGATGTACCCGGACCACGGCGACCAGGCCAAGCTGATCCCCCACGCCGCGGCGGCCATGCACTCGGCCAAGCGCAACGGCGGCGGCAACCAGGTCATGTTCGACCCTCGCATGGTGGCCGGCGCGCGCGAGCAGGTGGACCTGCTGCGCGACCTGCGCCGTGCGATCCAGCACCACGAGCTCGAGCTGTACTACCAGCCGAAGGTCCATGCGCCCAGCGGCCAGATCACCGGCGCCGAGGCGCTGATGCGGTGGCACCACCCGCAGCGCGGCATGGTCGGGCCGCACATCTTCATCCCGCTCGCCGAGAAATTCGGCCTCATCAACGCACTGGGCAACTGGCTGATCGAGGACGTCTGCAAGCAGATCCGCACCTGGCGCGACGGCGGCCTGCGCATGCGCGTGGCCATCAACCTGTCGGTGCACCAGCTGCGCCAGGAAGACCTCGTCGACCGCATCGTCGACGCGCTGCACCGCCATCGCGTCGAACCCGGCCTGCTGACCTGCGAGATCACCGAGTCCGCCGCGATGGAGGACACCCGCACCACGCTGCAGGTGATCGAGCGCCTCTCGGCCGCCGGCGTGCACCTGTCGATCGACGACTTCGGCACGGGCTACTCGAGCCTCAGCTACCTGCGCCAGCTGGCGGCCGAGGAGCTGAAGATCGACCGCAGCTTCGTGATGGACCTCGAATCGAGCGCGGACGCCCGCGCCATCGTCGACGCCGTCGTCAAGCTCGCTCAGGCCCTCGGCCTGAAGGTGGTGGCCGAAGGCGTGGAGACCGAGGCGCAGCAGAAGATCCTGCGCACGCTCGGCTGCGACGAGCTGCAGGGCTTCCTGTTCGCCAAGCCCATGTCCGCGAAGGCGCTGACCCTCTGGGCCATCAAGGACGAGGGGCCGAGCGCCCTCGACTTCCGCCCGTCGCTGTTCGACGATTCACTGTCGACGCCGCTGCATTGAACGCGATGCAGTGGTCCATGAACGCCCGCACCGTGGGCGGCATCTGGCGCCGGCTCGGGTAGTAGAAGTGGAAGCCGGGCATGGTGTGCCATGCCGACGGCAGCACCGGCAGCAGCCGGCCCGCGGCGAGGTCGCCGGCCACCTGGCGTTCGAACGTGTAGGCGATGCCCAGGCCGTCCAGCGCGGCGCGGGCCATGTTCAGGCTGTCCGACAGTGTCAGCGGCCCGTCCACCTCCACCTCGGCCAGCCGGCCGTTGCGGCGCACCTCCCAGCGGTAGATGGCCCCGCTCGACGGGAAGCGGTAGCGGATGCAGTCGTGGTGCCGCAGGTCGTCGAGCGTGGCGGGCAGCCCGTGCCGCGCCGCGTAAGCGGGTGACGCGACCATGCAGGTGCGCTCCTTCGGCGTCAGCGCCACGGCCACCATGTCGCGCTGCACCGATTCGCCGAGGCGCACGCCCAGGTCGCCGCCCTGTTCCACGATGTCGGAGAAGCCGTCCTCGATGCGCATCTCCACCCGCGCGCCGGGGTGGGCCTGCAGGAACGACGCGGTGGCGGGGCGCAGCAGCGTCTCGTAGACGATGTGGGGCGCGTTCACGCGCACCCGGCCGCTCGGCCCGCCGCGCCACGCGTCGAGGTCGTCGGTGGCGGACAGCAGTTCGCCCACCGCGGGCCCCACGCGCCCGAGGTAGCGCTCGCCGGCCTCGGTGAGGCTCACGCTGCGCGTGGTGCGGTTCAGCAGCCGCACGCCCAGCCGGGTCTCGAGCTGCCGCACCGCCTGGCTCACGGCCGGTGGCGTGACCTCCAGCGCCGCGGCCGCCTCCGTGAAGCTGCGTCGCTGCGCGACCGTGATGAAGGCCACCAGGCCGTCGAGCTGGGTGAGTTTCATTGCAAAGCCGTTCTTCAGAGTTCGTGAAGATTATGGGCATTTATCGATGGAAAGCCGGTGCCTACAGTCACGTCATCCCACCCCACCCGGAGCCTTCGATGACCACCGCCAGCACCCCGTACTACACCCTCGGCCGCACCGGCCTGCGCGTGAGCCGCCTGTCGCTCGGCGCGATGACCTTCGGCACCGAATGGGGCTGGGGGTCGGACAAGGAGGCGGCCCGCCGCATCTTCGACACGTACGTCGCGCGCGGCGGCAACTTCATCGACACGGCCGATGTCTACACGAACGGCACCAGCGAGGCCTGGCTCGGCGAGTTCGTCCGCGACGCGAAGGCCCGTGACCAGGTGGTGCTCGCCAGCAAGTACACGTTCAACCTCGGGGACCGCAATGCCAACGGCGGCGGCAACGGCCGCAAGAACCTGCTGCGCGCGGTGGAGGGCTCGCTGAAGCGCCTCGGCACCGACTACCTCGACGTGTACTACGTGCACGCCTGGGACCAGATCACGCCCGCCGAGGAGGTGATGCGCACGATGGACGACCTGGTGCGCAGCGGCAAGGTGCGCCACGTGGGCCTGTCCGACGTGCCCGCGTGGTACGCGGCGCGGGCGCAGACGATCGCCGAGTGGCGCGGGTACGAGCCGGTGTCGGCGCTGCAGCTGCAGTACTCGCTGGTCGAGCGCAACATCGAGCACGAACACGTGCGCGTGGCCACCGAGCTGGGCATGCATCACCGTGTGGAGCCCGCTCGCGAGCGGCCTGCTGTCGGGCCGCTACCGCCGCGACGCGAACCCCGACGGCCGCCTGGCCGCGATGAAGGACAACGGCAACCCGGCCTTCCAGCACCTGAACGAGCGCAACTGGGCCATCGTCGACGCACTGGAGCAGGTGGCCCGCGAGGTCGATCGCCCCGCCGCGCAAGTGGCGCTGAACTGGGTGGCGAACCGGCCGGGCGTGGCGTCGGTCATCGTCGGCGCGAGCCGCCCCGAGCAACTGGACGCCAACCTCGGCGCGCTCGACTTCGAGCTGCCGAAGGCCCTGGCGGACCGCCTCGACGAGGCGAGCCGCCCCGCGATGCCCTTCCCGTACTACTTCTTCACCAACGCGATGCAGGGCATGCTGTACGGGGGCGCGACCGTGGGCGACAAGCCGGCCGGCTACCGCAGCCCGGTGCTCGTGAGCGGGACGGGCAGCGGGGTGGAGTGACCCCGGCGGGCGGCCGGGCGGGGCCGGTTCCCTACAATGGCGGGATGAAACTGCCCGCCTTCACCCGCGCCGCCGCAATGCCCGGCATCATGAAAGACCGCATCGTCATCCTCGACGGGGCGATGGGCACCATGATCCAGCGCTACAAGCTGGGCGAGGCCGACTACCGCGGCACGCGGTTCGCCGACCACCCGAAGGACCTCAAGGGCAACAACGAACTGCTGCAGTTCACGCGCCCCGACGTGATCCGCGAGATCCACGAGCAGTACCTCGCCGCCGGCGCCGACCTGATCGAGACCAACACGTTCGGCGCCACGTCGGTGGCCCAGGACGACTACGGCCTCGGGCCGCTGGCCCGCGAGATGAACGTGGTGGCCGCGCGCATCGCGCGCGAGGCCTGCGACAAGTACAGCACGCCCGACAAGCCGCGGTTCGTGGCCGGCGCCCTCGGCCCGACGCCGCGCACCGCCAGCATCAGCCCCGACGTGAACGACCCGGGCGCGCGCAACGTGCACTTCGAGGAACTGCGCGCCGCGTATTACGAGCAGGGCGAAGGCCTGCTGGAAGGCGGCGCCGACGTGTTCCTCGTCGAAACCATCTTCGACACGCTCAACGCCAAGGCCGCCATCTTCGCGCTCGACGAGCTGATGGAAAACACGGGCGAACGCCTGCCGGTCATCATCTCGGGCACCGTGACCGACGCGTCGGGCCGCATCCTGTCGGGCCAGACCGTCACCGCGTTCTGGCACAGCGTGCGCCACGCGCGCCCGCTCGCCATCGGCCTGAACTGCGCGCTGGGCGCGGCGCTGATGCGCCCGTACATCGAGGAGCTGACGAAGGCCGCCGGTGACACCTTCATCAGCTGCTACCCGAACGCCGGCCTGCCCAACCCGATGAGCGAGACGGGCTTCGACGAAACCCCGGAGATCACCGGCGGCCTCGTGGAGGAGTTCGCGCAGGCGGGGTTCCTGAACATCGCCGGCGGCTGCTGCGGCACCACGCCCGACCACATCGCCGAGATCGCGCGCCGCGTGGGCAAGTACCAGCCGCGCTGCGTGCACGGCGGGTTGTTCAGCGAGCTGCTGGCGACGGCGGCGTAGCCGCCGTCCGCTCCCCGATCAGGATCTCCACGCGGCGGTTGGCCGCGCGGCCGGCATCGGTGTCGTTGGACCCCACGGGGTCCTGCGCGCCCCGGCCGGCCACCGCGATGCGCACCGGCGAGAAGCCGCGCGCCACGAGCCAGTCGCGCGTGCTGGCCGCCCGGTCGAGCGACAGCGCGTTGTTCGCGGCCACCGAACCCTTGCTGTCGGTGTGGCCCACGATGCGCACGTCCATGTTGGGGATCTTGCCGGTGACCACCGCCACCTGGTCCAGGGCCGACCGCGCGGCGGGCTTCAGCGCCGACCGGTTGGCCTCGAAGCTCTGGTCGCCGGGCAGCGTGATCCACAGGCGGTTGTCGGTACTCCGGTCGACGGTGACCCCGGTGCCCTTCAGGCGGCTCTCGAGCTGGCCGCGGGCGGTCTGCAGCGTGGGCGACCAGCCGGCGCCGGGCGCCGGCTTGCCGTAGGCCGGGCCGGGGGCGGAGCCCTCGACGGCCGGCGGTGCGTCGGGCACCTTCCGCGGGGCGGAGTGGCAGCCGGCGAGCCAGAGCGTGGCGCCGACGGTGGAGAGCAGGGCGAGTCGTGAAACCGGGGAGAGCGTCGCGGGGATCATGGTCTTGTGCTTTCTGGCGGCATCGAGGCCGGGAGGGCCATTGGAACGTCTTCCGCATCGTGCCTTGTAACCGAGCCCGGGACGCGGCTTGCCGATAAAATCCCTCTCTCCTGGTTCCCCAGCTCACCCGCTCCCACACCGTGACCTCTTCCACTGCCGTTGCCGTTCCCCCTCCGATGAAACTGTCGGGCCTGGAGCCCGTGCTGATCGGCGAAGGCACCCTGTTCGTCAACATCGGCGAGCGCACCAACGTCACCGGGTCCAAGGCCTTCGCCCGGATGATCCTCAACGGCGAGTTCGAGCAGGCGCTGAGCGTGGCCCGCCAGCAGGTCGAGAACGGCGCGCAGGTGATCGACGTCAACATGGACGAGGCCATGCTCGACGCCAAGGCGTCCATGGTGCGTTTCCTGAACCTGATCGCCAGCGAGCCCGAGATCTCGCGCGTGCCGATCATGATCGACAGTTCCAAGTGGGACGTGATCGAGGCCGGCCTGCGCTGCATCCAGGGCAAGGGCATCGTCAACTCCATCTCGATGAAGGAAGGCGAGGCGCCGTTCCGCGAGCAGGCCAAGCTGATCCGCCGCTACGGCGCGGCCACCGTCGTGATGGCCTTCGACGAGAAGGGCCAGGCCGACACCTACGCCCGCAAGACCGAGATCTGCGAGCGCGCGTACCGCATCCTCGTCGACGAGATCGGCTTCCCGCCGGAAGACATCATCTTCGACCCGAACATCTTCGCCATCGCCACGGGCATCGAGGAACACGACAACTACGCCGTCGACTTCATCGAGGCCACGCGCTGGATCAAGCAGAACCTGCCGGGCGCGAAGGTGAGCGGTGGCGTGTCGAACGTCAGCTTCAGCTTCCGCGGCAACGACCCGATGCGCGAGGCGATCCACACCGTGTTCCTGTACCACGCCATCCAGGCGGGCATGGACATGGGCATCGTCAACGCCGGCATGGTGGGCGTCTACGACAACCTCGACCCGGTGCTGCGCGAGCGTGTGGAAGACGTGGTGCTGAACCGTCAGCCGAACTACAAGGACGGCGAGGAGAAGCTCACCCCCAGCGAACGCCTGATCGAGATCGCCGAGACCGCCAAGGGCGCCGCGAAGGACGACTCCGCGAAGTTCGCGTGGCGCGCCAAGCCCGTCGCCGAACGCCTGAGCCACGCCCTCGTGCACGGCATCAACGACTTCATCGTCGAGGACACCGAGGAGGTGTACCAGGCCATCGTCGCGAAGGGCGGCCGCCCGCTGCACGTGATCGAAGGCCCGCTGATGGACGGCATGAACGTCGTCGGCGACCTGTTCGGCCAGGGCAAGATGTTCCTGCCTCAGGTGGTCAAGAGCGCCCGCGTGATGAAGCAGGCCGTGGCCCACCTGCTGCCCTACATCGAGGAAGAGAAGCGCCAGCTGATCGATGCGGGCGGCGAGGCGAAGGCCAAGGGCAAGATCGTCATCGCCACCGTCAAGGGCGACGTGCACGACATCGGCAAGAACATCGTCACGGTGGTCCTGCAGTGCAACAACTTCGAGGTCGTCAACATGGGCGTGATGGTCCCGTGCCAGGACATCCTCGCGAAGGCGAAGGAAGAAGGCGCCGACATCATCGGCCTGTCCGGCCTCATCACGCCGAGCCTCGAGGAGATGCAGTACGTGGCCGGCGAGATGCAGCGCGACCCGTACTTCCGCGACCGCCGCATGCCACTGCTGATCGGCGGCGCCACCACCAGCCGCGTGCACACGGCCGTGAAGATCTCGCCGCACTACGACGGCCCCGTGGTCTACGTGCCCGACGCCAGCCGCAGCGTGGGCGTCTGCAGCGACCTGCTGAGCGACGAGAAGGCCGCCGCGTTCATCGCCGACCTCAAGTCCGACTACGACCACGTGCGCGACCTGCACGCGAACAAGAAGGCCACGCCGCTGGTCACGCTCGACGAGGCCCGCGCCAACAAGGCCCCCGTCGACTGGGCCGCGTTCGAACCCGCCAAGCCGAAGTTCACCGGCCGCCGCGTGTTCCGCAACTACGACCTCGCCGAACTCGCCGACAGCATCGACTGGGGCCCGTTCTTCCAGACCTGGGACCTCGCGGGCCCGTACCCCGCCATCCTCACCGACGAGGTGGTGGGCGAAGCCGCCACGAAGGTGTTCGCCGACGCGCGCGCGATGCTCAAGCGCCTCATCGAGGGCCGCTGGCTCACCGCCAACGGCGTGATCGGCCTGTACCCCGCGAACACCGTCAACGACGACGACATCGAGATCTACACCGACGACACGCGCAGCGAGGTGCTGATGACCTGGCACGGCCTGCGCATGCAGACCGTGCGGCCGGTGGTCGACGGCGTGAAGCGCCCGAACCGCTGCCTCGCCGACTTCGTCGCGCCCAAGTCCTCGGGCAAGGCCGACTACGTGGGCCTCTTCGCGGTCACCGCGGGCCTCGGGGCCGAGAAGAAGGAGAAGCAGTTCCTCGACGCGAACGACGACTACAGCTCGATCATGTTCAAGGCGCTGGCCGATCGCCTCGCCGAGGCCTTCGCCGAGCGCCTGCACCAGCGCGTGCGCACCGATTTCTGGGGCTACGCGCCCGACGAACAGCTCGACACCGACGCCCTCATCGCCGAGAAGTACCGTGGCATCCGCCCGGCTCCGGGTTATCCCGCGTGCCCCGACCACACGGTCAAGGGCGACATGTTCCGCGCGCTCGCGTGCGACGAGATCGGCATGGGCCTCACCGAAAGCTGGGCCATGACGCCGGCGGCCAGCGTCAGCGGCTTCTACCTGGCCCATCCCGAGTCGGCCTACTTCAACGTCGGCAAGATCGGCGACGACCAGGTCCGCGACTTCGCGCGCCGCACCGGACAGGACGTGGACCGCGTGGAGCGGGCGCTCGCGTCCTTGCGCTGAGGTCGTCCGGCCCGTTTACATCCGAAACAATCCGACTCATCTCAGACCGGTTTCGTCACGTTCCTTCGCAGGAACTGGCGGCCGGACACACGCCACCTGCCGTGGATTGACGGTCTGACGCGTCAAAACGGCCGTTCCGCCGGTGGTACGCCTTTCGCGTGCAAAAGCACCCGTATCCGGGTGTTATTTGCATGAGGGGGCACGAAGTGAACACACTTCCGAAGAATCTGGGGAACAGGGCGAGGGTCGCCGCGGCGTCCGCGCTGCTGGTGCTGCTGGCCGCCTGCGGCGGCGCGAAGGAAGACACGGGCGAGACGGTGGCCGCGCTGCCGCCGGCGGAACAGCCCACGGCCGAGGCCTCGGCGAGGTTCCTCACGCAGGCCTCGTTCGGTCCGAACCAGGAAAGCATCGACTGGGTCCGCCTGCACGGCCAGGCCGCGTGGGTCCGCCAGCAGCTGGCGGTGCCGCAGACCCCGCACCGCAACTACCTCGACGCCGTCGCGGCCACGTTCGTGGGCACCGATTCCACGCTCCAGCAGTCGCACTTCCGCGAGTCGTTCTGGACGCAGGCGCTGACCGGGCCCGACCAGCTTCGCCAGCGGGCGGCGTTCGCGCTGTCGCAGATCTTCGTGGTGTCCTTCGCCGACTCCAACGTCTCGGGCCAGATCCGCGGTGTGGCGACCTTCTACGACATGCTGGGCGAGAAGGCCTTCGGCAACTACCGCGACCTGCTCGAGGCCGTGACGCTGCACCCGGTGATGGGCCAGTACCTCACGATGCTGCGCAACCAGAAGGAGGACGGCAAGGGCCGTGTGCCCGACGAGAACTACGCTCGCGAGATCATGCAGCTGTTCTCCATCGGCCTGTATGAGCTGAACAACGACGGTACGTACAAGGGCGGCACGCCCACCGAGACCTACACGCACGAGGACATCCAGGGCCTGGCCAAGGTGTTCACCGGCTGGAGCTGGTATGCCGGCCCGAACCTCGCCGATCGCACCAACTCGCGTTTCGGCGGTGGCAACGCCAACCCCGACCGCGACTGGATGCCGATGCAGGCCTACGCGAACTACCACTCGGTGTCCGAGAAGAAGTTCCTGGGCGTCACCATCCCCGCGGCCGCGAAGGCGGATGCCGAGGCCGACCTGAAGGTCGCGCTCGACACCCTCTACAACCACCCGAACGTCGGCCCCTTCCTCGGCAAGCTGCTGATCCAGCGCCTGGTCACCAGCAACCCGAGCCCGGCCTATGTGAACCGCGTGGCGAACGCGTTCAACAACAACGGCCAGGGCGTGCGCGGCGACATGAAGGCCGTGTTCACGGCCGTGCTGCTCGATTCCGAGGCCCGCACGTACGACGCGATGAGCAACTCGGCCGGCAAGGTGCGCGAGCCCGTGCTGCGCCTCTCGAGCCTGCTGCGTGCCACGAAGGCCACGTCGGTCAAGGGCAACTACACGGGCATCGACGACACCGACAACCCGGTGACCCGCCTCGGCCAGACCGTGCTGCGTTCGCCCACCGTCTTCAACTTCTTCCGCCCCGGCTACACCCCGCCGGGCAGCGACGCCGCGAAGGCCGGCCTCGTGGCACCGGAGCTGCAACTGACCAACGAGGTGTCCGTCGCCGGCTACCTCAACTACATCCGCGGCTGGATCTCCGTCAGTGCCTCGCGCGACGTGCAGCCGAACTGGGCGCCGTTCATCGAACTCGCCGAGGACGTGCCGAAGCTGGTCGACCGCGTGAACCTGCTGCTGATGTCGGGCCAGATGCCCGAGGCGCTGCGTGCGCAGATCGTCGCGTCCGTCGAGGGCCGGACGATCCGCAAGGCCACCGCCACCAACGCCGCCGACGTGACGGCCGACAAGACCGACCGCGTGCGCATCGCCTTCATGCTCGCGATGGCGTCGCCCGACTACCTGATCCAGAAGTGACGAGGAACCCGCCATGACCATGAACCACGCATCCCGCCGGGAGTTCCTGCGCCGTGCCTCGCTCATCGCCGGTTCCGTCGGACCGGCAGGTGTTCCGTTCGCGATGAACCTCGCGGCGATGAACACCGCCGCGGCACAGACGGCCGACTACAAGGCCATCGTGTGCCTCTTCCTCTACGGCGGCAACGACTCCGCCAACATGGTGCTGCCCACCGACACGGCGTCGTGGAACACGTACACCACCGTGCGCAACACCGGCACCGACCCGATCGCGCTGCGCGCCGCGGGCACCGCCCCCGATGCCGCGGCGGCCGCGGCATCGCCCGCCGCGCTGGGCGGCGTGCTGCCCGTGGTGCCCAACTTCACCGCGTTCGCCGAGAACAACGCCCGCACCTTCGCGCTGCACCCGTCGATGACGGAGATGCAATCGCTGTTCGGCCAGGCGCGCCTGGGCATCATCGCCAACGCCGGCCCGCTCGTGCAGCCGATGACGAAGGCCGAGTACCAGAGCAACACCACGAAGAAGCGCCCGGCCAAGCTGTTCTCGCACAACGACCAGCAGTCGATGTGGCAGGCCCTCGGGCCCGAGGGCGCGCGCATCGGCTGGGGCGGCCGCTTCGGCGACCTCGTGGCCGGCGGCAACACCAACACGGTGTTCACGAGCATCTCGGCCGGCGGCAACGCCGTCTTCATGACCGGGCAGAACGTGTTCCAGTACCAGGTGGGCAGCAACGGCGCCACCGCCATCGGCAACCTCACCGGCACGCTGTTCGGTTCCGCCGCGGCGGCCACGAATTACCGCAACATCATCACGCAGACCAACGCCACGCACCTGATGGCGCGCGAGCAGTCGGTGATCACCAAGCGCTCCATCGACGCGCAGGCCGTCTTCCAGACGGCGTATGCCGCCTCGACCGTGGCGGCGCCCACGCAGTACATGCGCCCGTCCACGCGCACGCTCGCGAACAACGACCTCGCGGTGCAGCTGCAGACCGTCACGCGCATCATCGGCGCGCGCGCGGGCCTCGGCGCCACGCGCCAGGTCTTCTTCGTGTCGATGGGCGGTTTCGACACCCATGACAACCAGAACCGCGGCCAGGCCGACCTGATGGCGCGCCTGTCGCACGCCATCGGCTATTTCGACACCGCGCTCGCCGCCATCGGCATGCGCGACAAGGTCGCCCTTTTCACGGGCTCCGACTTCGGCCGCACGTTCACCACGAACGGCGACGGCACCGACCACGGCTGGGGGGCGCACCACTTCGTGTACGGCGGTGCGGTCAAGGGCAAGGAGATCTACGGGCGCTTCCCGCAGGTGGGCCTGAGCCAGCCCGACGAGGTGGGTTCCGGCAGTTTCCTGCCCGGCGTGTCGGTGGACCAGATCGGCGCCACGCTCGGCAAGTGGTTCGGCGTGAGCGATGCCGACCTGAACATCGTGTTCCCGAACCTGAAGAACTTCAACGCGAACCTCGGGTTCATCTGACCCGGAAACGGGAAGGCCGGCGCCGCAACCTGACGCCGGCCTGAGCACCGGACCGCGGGAGCGGTCCGGTGTGCCGAGGATTTACTGCTTGTATTCCTCGACCGGCTTGTCGTTCGGATTCGCCCACGCCGACTTCGTGGCTTCGCTGGCGGCCAGCCCGACGCGCGTGTTGCTCGGCGGGATCGGCTGCAGGAACCACTTGTCGTAGAGCTTGGCCACTTCGCCGCTCTTGAGCATCGCCTTCACGCTGTCGTCCACCGCCTTCTTGAAGCCCGCGTCGTTCTTGCGGTACATGATGGCGATGGGTTCGACGGAGAGCACGTCGCCCACGATCTTGAAGTCGCCCGGCGCCTTCGCGCGCGAGATGTTGCCGGCGAGGATCTGGCCGTCCATCACGAACGCATCGGCACGGCCCGACTCGAGCAGCAGGAAGGCGTCGGCGTGGTCCTTGCCGAACACTTCCTTGAACTCGACGCCGTTGGCGCGGCGGTGCTTGCGGAGCAGCATCACCGAGGTGGTGCCGGTGGTGGTGGCCACCGTCTTGCCCGCGAGCTGCTCGATGTTCGTGATGCCCGAGGCACCCTTCACGGCGATGCGCACCTCCTCCACGTAGAGCGTGGGCGCGAAGGCCACGTCTTCCTGGCGCTTGGCGTTGTTGGTCGTCGAACCGCACTCGAGGTCCACCGTGCCGTTCTGCATGAGGGGGATGCGGTTCTGCGACGTCACCGGCTGGTACTTGATGTCGAGCTTCGACAGGCCCAGCTGCTTCTGCACGTCGGCGAAGACCTTGTTGCAGATCTCGACGTGGAAGCCCGTGTACTTGCCGTCGCCGAGCGTGTACGAGAGCGCGCCGGAGGACTCGCGCACGCCCATCGTGGCCGCGCCGCTGTCCTTGATCTTCTTCAGGGTGTCGTTCTCCTGCGCATGGGCCGTGCCGAGGGCGGCGCACAGCACCGCGAGGGCGAGGGTCGATCGTTTCATGGTCGTTTTCATCATGGTGAGGGAAAGGAGTTCGAACTCAGATGGGCCACACGCAACGCGCGGTGGTGTTGGTGGGTTTGGCGATCGGCGTGTACGTGACGGCGGCGCCCGGCTGGCCGATGTTCAGGCGGCGCTGCGCGTAGCCGGCCGTGGCGGCGGTGCTGGTGCCCACGACGAACTGCTTGAGCTTGCCGTCGCCGGGTGCGACCGACGTGAAGTCGGGCGCGGGCGTGCCGCCGGGGTGCGTGTCGCAGGCCGCGGTGCCGCCGGCCACGGTGGGCTGCAGGAACGTCAGCACGTCGTTCGGGCCGCGCACGTACACGTACTGCAGGCGGTTCACGCCGCCGATGCTGACGGTGCGGCTGAAGTAGCGGCCGGACCACAGACGCGAGCGGGTGGCTTCCGACAGGCCGGTGATGGCCTTCGCGCCGTCGGCCGTGCCGAGCTTGACGAGGCGCAGGCCCGTCATCGACAGGCTGCCGTCCGGCTGCACGTGGGCGACGCCCGGTGCGCTCGGGATCGCGAGCGCGCCGTTGAAGACCACCGTGGTGTCGCCGAAGTTCACGACGCTCGTGTTGGCGGTGTCGCGCACGTACGCGCCCTTGCGCAGGCCGGCGGACTTGGCGGTCTCGAAGAAGGTCGCCGTGCCGGTCTGCGGGTCGTTCTGGTAGTAGAAGGTGCTGTGCACGTAGGTGCCGTCACCGAACATCACCAGGAACTCGGGCTCGTTGCTGCCGTTCGGGCGCACCCAGCCGCCCACGAGCGGGTCCGTGCCGGTCACGCGTTCGAACGTCACGCCGCCGTCCGCCGTCAGCGTGTTGCCGGTGACGGTGACGTTGTTCAGCGTGCCGCTGCCCGGGCCGGACGCTTCCGAGGCCTCGAGGAGGCTCGTGGTCAGCACGCCGCCGACGAACGTGTAGCGGCCGTACTTGTAGCCGAAACCGTTGTCGAACTGCGTGGTGGTGACGTCCGCCGTGTTGAGCGCGACGCCCGAGTCCAGCATCTGGTGCACGAAGGTGCCGTCGCCCGCGAACAGGAACAACTCCTTCTGCGTGGCCGCACCCACCGCCGTCGTCTTGATCCACGCGCCTTCGATCGGCGCGGCAGCCGTCTTCGCCGTGGCGTTCTTGACGTCGGCGAGGTGGGCCGCGGTGGGCACGAGGCTGTCCTGCAGCGCGGCCGACAGCGTGTCGCGGTCGGCGGCGGCGAGTTTGCCCGCGACCTGCGACAGCACCTGCTGCAGCGAGCCCGTGGCGGCCTGGCCCAGCGCGCCGAAGCCCTCCTTGCCGGTGAGGCCCGACGTGGCGACCGTCTTCGCGAACGCGACGGTCAGCAGCTGGCCGAGGCCGGCCATCTTGTCGCGCTTGGCCACGGTGCCGACGGTCTCGTCGCTCGCGTAGTTCGAGTAGAGCGTGAGGCCGCCCACGTCGCCGGCGGTGCCGACGAGGTTGCTGAGGATGTTCTCCTCGGCCTGGGCGCGGTTCGGCGCACGGCCACCGTCGACCTCGGACACGACCAGGGTCGTGTACGGGCTGATGGTGGCGGCCTTGCCGGCCGGCGCTGCCAGCGTGAAGGCGGCGGTGACGGGCGCGTCGGCGTTCGTCGTCGTGCCGGCCACGGCCTTCGCGAGCACCGTGAAGCCGGTGGCCTGGGCGGCCGTCAGCTTCTCGATCTTGTAGGTGCCCGTGGCGGACGTCGTGGCCGACGGTTCGCCGGCATCGCAGTCGCGGTTCTCGTTCAGGTCGACGCAGACGGTCGCGTTGGCGAGCAGGCCGTCGAAGACGACACCTTCGAGGCTCGACTCGGCGGTGGCCGGCGGCGGGGTGACGGTGGCGGGCGCGTCGTCATCGCCACCACAGCCGGCGAAGGACAGGACCGCAAGGCCGGTGAGGGCCAGGACCAGCGGTTGGGGTTTGAATCGCATCATGGACTTCCAGGAAAGTTGGGCCGCGCGGGGACACGGGACGGTGTCCCGCGCGGAGGGTTCGATGGGGTTCGTTGCGGAGCGGGTCTCGCCCTGCATCAACGGCGGCTGCGGCGGGCGCGGTGCGCGGCGGCACCGAGGCCCACGACGCCGAGCAGCATCGCGACGAGGTCGAGGAGGCGCATCGAGCCACCGCCACCACCGTCGGCCGCGGGTGCTGCCGTGGGGGCCGTGACGTCGAGGAACGCCGCCGACACGGCACCGGCCTTGTCGTCGTCGTTCACGCCCTGCACGAACACCATGTGGCGGCCAGCCGAGAGGCCGGTGGTGTCGATCGTGCCGGTCACGGTCTTCGTCGCGTCCGGGAAGTCGGACTTGGCCTGGTCGGACGACGAGAGCGTGAGCGGGATGCCCTTCGCGCCCGGCTCCCACGGCATCGTGTCGATGTAGGCCATCGCGGACTTCACGTTGTAGACCACCGGGTACGGCGGCGGCAGGATGTTGGCCTGGCCGGCGTTCGAGTAGCGGTAGCGGTTGTCGTCGACGGTGGCGGTGACGCTCACCTGCTCGCCGGCGGCCACCGAGGCCTTGCCCACGGCCACGTTGACGGTGTCCGGGCCGAACGGCAGCTGGTACGGACGGCGCAGCACGCGGCTCAGGTAGTGGAAGCCGTTGAAGTTCTCCGGGTACGTCTCGCGTTCGAACACGCCGCAGTCCTCGTAGAAGGACCGGCCCATCTCCACCGTGTACGCCGGGGCGCCGAGGTAGCCGTAGACGGCGTCCTTCGTCGTGCCCTCGGTGTTGTAGCTGAGGAGCTGCTGCGACGAGTAGTTGTTGTGGTACGCGAGGCGCTGCGCGATGACCGCCATGCCCTTGTTGTTCGGCGTGTGCGTGTTGTTGTTGTTCTCGGTGCGCTCCACGCCCCACGGCCACAGCACCGCGCGGGCGTTGCTGTGCAGGTCGATGAACACGCCGCCGCCGTAGTTCATGTCGGCGCCGGTCTGCCAGTCGAGCTCACCCGCGCCGCCGTTGTCGCGGTTCTCGGGGTTGCAGTAGGTCGCGTTCTTCGGGCGGCCGTCGGGCAGCGCGCCACCTTCCCACTTGCACGCCGCCTGGTTCCAGGTGCCACGCACGTAGTTCAGCACGGCCTTGGTCTCCGGCTCGGAGGCCGGGCCGGTGCCGCGGAAGGTTTCGCCGCACGAGTTGCCGTCGGAGCCGCCCGTGCCGCCGGTGGCCCAGCCGAACGGGTAGTTGCGGTTCAGGTCGACGCCCGAGCTGAGGGTGTTGGTGACACCGCCGGTGACGCTGGTGCAGGCCGCGGTCACGTAGTTCGTGTTCTTGCGCTGGCGGGCCGAGATGTCCTGCTCGGCGATCTTGCGGCCGTCCGGGTTGTGCACGATGAAGTGGTACCGGTTGGTGTCCAGCATCATCGTGGCGTTCGGGTCCTTGCCGTAGTTGTCGAGCAGCCACTCGATGAACTTCATGCCGACTTCCTGCGGCGCGTACTCGCGCGCGTGGATGCCGCCCGTCCACACCATGTTCGGCGGGGCCTCGGCCTTCGCGTCCTGCTTCTCGAAGTTGCCGACGACGATCACCTTGACGGGGTTCGGGTCGACGGGGAACAGGCTCAGGTTGAAGCGCGTGACGATCGACGGCGGCAGGTACTTGATCAGCAGGTTCGCGAACGACGACTTGCTGTTGTCCGGGATCGCGGTGCCCACCGGCGGGATGACCTGCTGCTCGCCCATCCAGCTCTTGCCGAGCGTCTGCACCTTGGCCAGCTTCGGGTACTTCGCGACGAGGTCGTCGAAGGTCGTGTAGACCTCCTCCACCGTGCGGTAGCAGCCGTGCGCGCCGTTGGCGATGCTCTTCGTGCCCACCCAACCGAGGATGCCCTTGCGGTCCTCGGCGTCCTTCGCGCGGCCGGTCACGAACGCGTGGATGCGCGCGGTCTCGGTCTCGTCGATGGTGACGTTGGCGCCCATGGCCTTCAGGCTGGCGAGTTCGTCCGGGCCCACCTCGGCGGTGACCTCGTGCTTCTTCTGGTCGACGTACGGGTGGTCGAGCAGCTTCGTGAGCTTGCCCAGTTCGTCGGGGCTGGTGTAGGTGATGCGCACCGACCAGATTTCCGGGCCGGTTTCGTCATGGGCGCTGCTGCTGGGCAGCGAGAAGGCCATCGCGATGGCCACGGGCAGCGGGGCCAGGCGTGCGATGAGGCGGGGCGAGCATCGGAACTTCACTGCAGGTACTCCTGTGAGGTCGAGCGGTTGTCGAATGGGGGTCTGGCTGCGCGTGTCCGACCGGCCGGTTCGTCCACGTCACGTGAAACCAATTGCATCGACCGTGCCAGTTTCAAATTCGCGGTATGGCGCGCACCGTGGCGGGGAGATGGCTGCGTCCATTGCGGTGCAGCATCGTGGCTGGCATGACCGCCGTCATAGGAAGAACGGGTATGACCCGTGTGCCCGCTGCTGGTGCGGCACTGCAGCATGGCTGCTGCTCGGGTGTGACAACCTGCACGAGATTCCGTGGGTCGTCATGGCCGCCGGATCGGGAATCCGGCGGCGGCCTCTTTCACAAGAGGCGGTACTTGCGGATCTTGTCGTTGAGCGTGGTCTTGGGCATGCGCAACGCCTTCGCGCTGTGGGCGATGTTGTCGCCGTGGCGGCTCAACTCCACCGAGATCAGCGCGCGTTCGAAGGCCTCCACCATCTCGGTGAGGGAATGCCCGGACTCGCCCTCGGCCCCATCGGCGCTAGGCTCCAGGCCGAAGCCGTCCTTTCCGATGCCCAGCACCACGCAGTCGGCCACGTTGCGCAGCTCGCGCACGTTGCCCGGCCAGCCGTGCGCCATCAGGCGGTGCATCTGGTCGTCCGACACCGACGGATGCGGCCGGCCGTAGCGGCTCGACGCCATCAGCATGAAGTGCTCCATCAGCAGCGGGATGTCCTCGCGGCGTTCGCGCAGCGGCGGCACCTCGATGTTCACCACGTTCAGCCGGTAGTACAGGTCGGCGCGGAACGTGTTCTGCTGCGCCCGCTGCAGCAGGTTGTCCTTCGTGGCGGCCACCACGCGCACGTCCACCGGCACGCTCTGGTTCGAGCCGAGCCGCTCGATCTTGCGCTCCTGCAGCACGCGCAGCAGCTTGATCTGCATCGCCATCGGCATGCTCTCGACTTCGTCGAGGAAGAGCGTGCCGCCGTCGGCGTACTCGATCTTGCCGATGCGGCGGCGCTGCGCGCCGGTGAAGGCACCGGCCTCGTGGCCGAAGAGTTCGCTGTCGAGCAGGTTGTCGGGCACGCCGCCGCAGTTGAGCGCCACGAACGGCCGCGACTTGCGGCACGACAGGTCGTGCAGGGCCTGGGCCACGAGTTCCTTGCCGGTGCCGGTCTCGCCGTGGATCAGCACGTCGACGGGCGAGTTCGCCACCTCGGACACGAGCGAACGCACCTTCTGGATCTGCGCCGAACGGCCCACCAGCTTGCCTTCGATGGCGTTGCGGTCGGACAGCGCCTGGCGCAGCGCGGCGACCTCGAGCGTGAGGGCGCGCTTCTCGAGCGCGCGGCGCACCACCTCCACCAGCACCTCGGGCGAGAAGGGCTTCTGGATGAAGTCGTACGCGCCGCTGCGCATCGCCTCCACCGCGAGGTTCACGTCGCCGTGGCCGGTGATCATGATGACCGGCAGCTCGGCGTCGACCTGCTCGCGGCAGTGGCGCACGAGCGAGAGTCCGTCCGCACGCGGCAGGCGCATGTCGGTGACGACGACGCCGGGGAAGCTGGGTGCGATCAGCGGCGTGGCGGCTTCGGCCGAGTCCACGGCGCGCACGGAAAGCCCGGCGAGCTGCAGCGCCTGCACGCAGCCGAGTTGCATGTGGGGATCGTCTTCGACGACGAGGACGGAGAGGTCAGGCAGCATGGTCGGGGTCCACCGGGCCGGTGGGCAGGTAGAGGGTGAATCGGGCGCCGCCCTCGGGGCGGTCGGCGGCTTCGATCTCGCCGTGGAATTCACGGACGATGTCGCGGGAGATGACGAGGCCCAGGCCGAGGCCCTGGCCATTGGCCTTCGTGGTGAAGAACGGTTCGAAGAGGTGGTCGGCCGTGCCGCCGGCGAAGCCGGTGCCGGTGTCGAGCACGTCCACGCGCACCCAGCCCGTGGGGCACGCGGCGGCGGGCAGGTGGGGCGGCGGCACGCCGTCGGGAAGCGCCGAGGCCTGCAACGTCAGCGTGCGCGGCGGCCCGCCGCCCATCGCGTCGATGGCGTTGCCCACGAGGTTGATCAGCACCTGCTCCAGGCGGTTCGGGTCGCAGAAGGCGGTCAGCTGGCCGGCGACGCAGCGGTTGTCGACGTCGACCTCCTCCTTGCGCATGCGCGGCCCGTAGAGGAACAGCGCGTTGCCGACCGCATGGGCGATGTCGGTGGTCACCGCGACCGGCAACGACTTGCGTGCGAAGCCCTTGAGCGGCTGGATGATGTTGCCCATCTGGTCGGCCATGCGCGCGATGATGCCGAGGTTGCCCGAGAGCGAGTTCAGGTCGCCGCGCTTGAGGAACTCGGACGCGTTGCCGGAGAGCGTGCGGATGGCCCCGAGCGGCTGCGTCAGCTCGTGCGTGATGCCGGTGGCCAGCTGGCCGAGGATGGCCATCTTCGCGGTGTGCACCAGCTCGCCCTGCGCGTTGCGCAGCGTCAGCTCGGCGCGCTCGCGTTCCACCACCTCCTTGCGCAGGCGGTCGTTCGCATCGGTGAGGTCCTGCGTGCGGCTGGCCACCTTCTGTTCGAGCGCGGCGTTGACCTCCTCCAGCATGCGCTTGGCCTGGTGGCGCTGGCGCAGGATGCGGCGGTGCTGCGCGAGGTAGAGGGCCAGCAGCACGACGAAGGCCGCGGCCACCGCCGACATGAAGCCGTACACCGCGGCCTGCCGGCGCGTGGGACGCAGGTCCGTGAACGTCATCAGGCGCCAGTCCATGCCGTCGAGCGAACGGCCGAGCACCAGCATCTCCGGGTTGCGCGCGCGGTGGTGGTGAGGCTGGCCCACGGGCAGCACGCCTTCGATCACCTGGCTGTCCTCGTCGACGGACAGCTGCACGACGAGCGGGAAGCGGTCGATGCGCCGGTTGTTGTAGAGGCGAGAGAGCTGCAGGTCCACGCGCCGGTCGAGGGTCAGGTCGGCGAGCGAGGTGTAGCGCCACTCCGGCTGCGACGACATGATCA